>QHVC01000098.1:0-27498 GCA_003222205.1 Gemmatimonadota bacterium
GCGACCAGGACGAGCCCGTCGCCCACCCGGCTCGCCGCGGTGACGGCGGCTCCGCGACGGGCGGCGGCTGGTTGGCCGGGCGGGTACACGAACGCCGCCGCGCTCGTCCGGGCGAGCACTTGCTCTTGGCGGCTCACGAGCAGTCCGTGATTGCGCCCGAACGGGAACGGCGCGACCCCCGGGTCCCGCAGCCCCGTGCCCTCGGCTGGCTCCGCGTACGGCTGCGATTCGAGGGCGCCGGCCGGTCGCAGCGTGGTATCGCGGAGCGCGTAGTCCCCGATCACGATCCCCGATCCCTGTGACGCCAGCCAGCGGTTCATCACCCACCGGTCGAGAAAACCCTCACCATCCCCAGCGTAGCCGAAGACCACCACGCCGCCCCGGCCCACCCACTCGCCGAGCAGGGCCAGGTCGCCCGCCGACAGCGCGTCCGAGGACCGCTCCGGCTCGGCGCCGCCCAGCAGCACGACGCCCCGGTAGCGCCGCAGGTCATCACGTGTCAGGTGCGGGTAAAAGCGCCGGTATTCGACCGTATAGCCGGCCGCGTGCCACGGCTCGGCGGTGGCGTCGAGCGCGATAGGATCGGAGAGCTGCAGATCGAGCAGGAGCAGCCGCTGCGACTGCGGCTGGCAGGCGGCGAGGGCGAGGAGACCGAGCAGGCAGCGGGCCTTCATGCTCCCGTCAGCCGGTGTGTGCGAACGGCCGCAGCGCTTCCTGCATCTCTGCCGCCGTCTGCCAGCGATCGCCCGGCGGCTTGGCCAGGGCCTTGGTGATTGCGGCAACGAGCGGCGCGGGCGCGTCGCGCCGCAGGCTGCCGAGCGCGGGCGGAGGATGATGCTGATGCATGTCGAGCACCGCCGCGGCGCTCGGCGAGGAAAACGGCGGCCGCCCCGCGATGGCCTCGAACAGGACGACGCCCAGCGAATACAAATCGCTGCGGGCGTCCACCTCGGGCAACCCGGCCGCCTGCTCGGGGCTCATGTACTCCTCGGTGCCCACCACGAAGCCGCTGCGCGTCACGCGGTCCTCCCCTGAAGTCGCGATCGCCCGCGCGATCCCGAAGTCGACCAGCGTCGCCCCGGTCTCGCCGAGGACGATGTTGTCGGGCTTGATGTCGCGATGCGCCAAGCCCGCGCCGTGGGCGTGCGTCAGCACCTCCAGCACCTCGCAAGCGGTGCGGCACGCTCGGTCCACCCCGAGCCGCTGTTCGCGCCGCAGCACCTGCCGCAGCGTCTCGCCGGGCACGAACGGCATCACGAACCACAGCAAGTAGTCCGTCTCGCCGCTGTCGAGCAGCGGGGCGATGCGTGGATGATGCAGGCGCCCGGCGTAACGGATCTCGCGCAGGAAGCGGTCGGCCGCCACGGAGACGGTCAGCTCCGGGTGCAGCACTTTGATCGCGACCCGCTGGCCGCTCTTGTCGTACGCGCCAAAGATGCTCGCCGTACCTCCCCGCCCCACGGCGGTGATCACGTCGTAGCGGTCGCCCAGCGCTTTGCGCACGCGGTCGAGAATGTCGCGGCCGGCCATGGAGGTCTCGTTCCCTGCCTAACGATGCGGTTGCCGCGAGAACCACGGAAGGTACCTTGCGCAGGGCTTGAGCTTTCCTGGGTGCGCCGCAGCGCTGGAGGTGTACTGATGTCCGTTCGCCGCTCGCTCGTCGTCGCTACGCTCTTCGCCGGTTCGCCGCTCGCCGCGCAACGGCCGGCTGCCCTCCCCCGGCCCCTGCGCGGCCTCGACGCCTATGTGACGGCCGCGCTCCGCGTGTGGGACGTGCCCGGCCTTGCGGTCGCGGTGGTGAAGGACGATTCCGTCGTTCTGGCCCGCGGGTTCGGCGTGCGGCGCATGGGCGACACGGCGCGGGTCACCGAGCGGACGCTGTTCGCCATCGCCTCCTGCACCAAGGCGTTCACCGCGGCCGCTCTGGCGATGCTCGTCGATTCCGGCAAGATCGCCTGGGACGATCCGGTATCGAAGCACCTCACGGGCTTCCAGCTCTCTGATCCCTACGTGACCCGCGAGCTCACGCTCCGGGACCTGCTCACGCACCGCAGCGGCCTCGCCCGCGGCGACGGGCTGTGGTGGGCGACTCCGTATGATCGCGCCGAGATCCTGCGCCGCGTCCGGTACCTGCAGCCCAGCTGGAGCTTCCGCAGTCGCTACGGCTATCAGAACATCATGTTCCTCGCGGCCGGGCAGATCGTCCCTGCGGTGACCGGGCAGACCTGGGACGACTTCGTACGCCGGCGCATCTTCACGCCGCTCGGCATGACGGCTTCCAATACCAGCGTGGCCCAGCTGCCGCCGGGCGGTGACGTCGCTACGCCGCACGAGCATTTCTCCGGCAAGTTGCGAGCGATTGCCTGGCGCAACGTGGACAACGTCGGCCCCGCCGGCTCGATCAACTCGAACGTGATCGAGATGGCGCAGTGGGTCCGCCTGCAGCTCGGCAATGGCGTGTACCGGGGACAGCGGCTCGTGAGCGAGGCGGCGGTCAAGGAGATGCGCTCCCCCCAGACGGTGATCCCGCTTGATTCCATCACCGAACGGCTGCGGCCTTCCACGCACTTTCAGGCCTACGGGCTGGGGTGGTCGCTGTCGGACTACCGCGGCCGGAAGCTCGTTTCCCACAACGGCGCGCTCGACGGCATGCGCTCGATCGTGATGCTGGTCCCCGAGGAGCGGGTCGGCATCGTCGTGCTGAGCAACGGCGGCGAAGCGGGGCGGCTGCTGACCGCGGCCGTCGCCTTGCGGGTCGTGGACAGCTACGTGGGAGTCCCCGTCGGTGACTGGAGCGCCGACTTCCTGCAGGTCTATCGCAACGGCCTGGCGCGCGACAGCGTCGACCAGGCGAAGCAGGACTCCGCTCACGTCGCCGGCACCAAGCCCTCGTTCGACCTTCCCCGCTACGCGGGCACTTACCGCAACGAGATGTACGGCGACGTGACCGTGAAGGCGGACAGTGGACGCCTGGTGCTGGGCTTCGGCCCCTTCCTCGTCGCCGATCTCGCCCACTGGCACTTCGACACCTTCAAGGCCACGTGGCGCGATCCGGAGGCGGGCAGTGACCTCGTCACGTTCGCGCTGAACGCGGACGGCAAGATCGACCATCTCACCTGGCCGGGTCAGGGGGACTTCGCGCGGGTCGCGGCCGATTCGACGAAGTGATGCCGCCCGCCCGCATCGAAGCGGCGCGCGGCGACATTACCAAGGAGCGCGTCGACGCGATCGTCAACGCCGCCAATACCACCCTGCTCGGCGGCGGAGGCGTGGACGGTGCGATTCACCGGGCCGCCGGTCCCGAGCTCCTCGATGCGTGTCGAAGGCTGGGCGGATGCCCCACGGGGGAGGCCCGGATCACCAAGGGCTATCGCCTCCCGGCGCCATACGTGATTCACACGGTGGGCCCCGTGTGGGGCGGTGGCGGTCGGGGGGAGGCGGATCTCCTGCGGCGCTGCTACACGAACTCGTTGCGACTCGCGATCGAGCACAATCTGCGCAGCATCGCTTTTCCTTCCATCAGTACCGGCGCATACCGCTACCCGGTCGGCGCCGCCGCGCGGATCGCGGTCGACGCGGTGCGCGCGCAGCTCGCCCGGCCGACGGCGGTCGAGCTGGTGCGCTTCGTTTGCTTCAGTGATGGCGACTTGGACGTCTACCGGGAATTGCTGGAGGACTGAGCCGGCAGGTGGGTGCGGAGCTGCGCCCCGGCCTCCACCCCCAGCGTCACCAACCGGGCCCGTGCGGCCCGGGCTTCGACCATGCCAAGCACGCGATTGTGCGAGACGTCGAGCAGCCGCGCGACGAGGCGGACAGAGTCCGCCCCGACGGGCCACAGCTGGGCCAGCACGACGAGGCCGGCCCTGGTGCGCTGGGCGAGCTCGAGGGCGGCTTGAGCGGGCGCCGCCTGCGGGTCCCAGGCGGAGTGTGCCGCTGCCGCTGGCACGGCGCGCACACCGCCGCCCGCCGTGACCGCGGCCGCCAGGTCGCGCTCGACGCTCACGGCCGAGGGTTCCAAGTCGGCCGCGCCGAGTGCGAGCGGGGCGACGGCCACCAGCTCCGAGTCCAGCACGCGGCCCGCGCTGCGGATGAGCCACCACGTTCCCACCGCCCCGCTCACCAGCGCCGCTCCGAGCAGCACGGCCACGGTTTGACGAGGCGTTGAGCCCTCGCGCCGCACCGCTGGCCGGTGCGTGCGCTCGGGCTGACCAGGTGTGACCCATCGTTGATGCCGCATCGCTACCCTGCCCCGCACATGGTGACCGTATGCACGTTCCTGCCCCCCGCCGAGCGGCCGCGGCTCGAGGCCGCGGGGAACGGCTGTTTCGCGGCGGTCCACGCCGATTCGGCGCGCGAGCTGTTCGCCGCCGCCCGGCGCCACCGCGTCGATGCCCTCGTGATCTCGGTCCACCGCTGCTGCACCGACGAACTGCCGGCCGTCGCCCGGTTCGTCCGCGAATTCCCCGCCATCCCCGCCGTCGCCCTGGTCTCGCGGCCGGACAGCGATGCGCCGCAGACCCTGCTCAGGCTGGGCGCGACCGGTGTGCGCACCGCCGTCGACTGTACCGACGCCGGCGGCTGGCGGCGCCTGCGGGATCTCGTGGCTCACCCGGCTTCACCGGTCGCGGCCCGCATCCTCGCGCACGTCGTCCCGGAGCTGGCGGACGTCCCGGAAGACACACGGTTGTTCTTCGAGGCCCTGGCCCGCCTCGCGCCGGTGCTCTGCACCGTCCGCGGCCTCGCCCGCCACCTGCGCGCGCGCCCCAGCACCATGATGTCGCGATTCTACCGGGCCGGCCTGCCGTCACCCAAGAGCTATCTGGCGGCGATGCGTCTCCTGCATGCGGCGTATCTGTTCCAGAACCCGGGGCTCTCGGTGGCGGACATCGCCTACCGGCTGGACTTCTCCTCGCCGCAGAGCTTTTCCCGGCACCTGAAAACGTTGCTCGGCGTCACGGCGACCGAGTTCCGGCACCGCTTTCCCTTCGATGTCGCCCTCGCCCGCTTCTGCGATCTGCTCATCACCCCGTACCGGGAGGCCCTGCGCGCGTTTCATCCGCTCAACGCGGGGATGTGGGACCAAGGACCGACCGCGGCCGCGGCGGCCTTCCGGGCGGGGTGATCAGCGGGATCAGTCGGCGGCCTGCGGCTGGACCGGGCGCGGGACGCGGTATTCGGCGGTCGCCTGGTCGCGCCGCAGCACCGAGAAGCGCGCGATGCCGGCCCGCAGCCGCTCGGCCAGTTGGGCCAGTTGCTGCGACGTCGCCGTGAGGTCGCTCATCGAGGCGATCTGCGCACCCGACGCCGCTGCGGCGCCGTCGGCGCTCTGCGACGACGAGCTGGAGATCGCGGCTACCTGTTGCAGGGACTGGGCCAGGTCGGCGAGGCGCTGCGCCTGACTGCGCGACACTTCCGCCGTCGCATTGACGAGATCCCCGATGAGCTGCACCCCCTCGTGCAGCTCCTGGAGCGCCGCGTCGGCCTCGGCGGCCACCTCCCCGATGTCACGCACCTTGGCCTCGCCCGATTGCATCGCCCGCGCCGCCGCGTCGATCCCCGCACGCAGCTCGCTCACCAGCTCCGCCACTTCTCGTCCCGACTTCCCCGCCTCCGCCGCCAGCGCCCGCACCTCGTCCGCCACGACCGCGAAGCCCTCGCCGTGCTCTTCGGCCCGGGCGGCCTCGATCGCCGCGTTCAACGCCAGGAGGTGGGTCTGCCGCGCGATGCGCGCGATCGTTTGGGCGAACACGCCGATCCGTTCCGACATCCCCGACAAGCCGACGACCGTCGACGCCGTGGCCCGCACCTCCTCGCCGACGGTCCGCAGCGTCTGGCTGGCCCGCGCCACGCGCTCGCGGCCACGCTCGGCCGCGGCCACGAGCCGGCGGGCGTCCACCTGCATCATTTCCGCTCGCACCCGCAGCGACTCCGCTTGGTCGGCGGCCTTGGCGCTCTCTCCGCGCGCGGTCTCGGCCATCGTCCGCTGCTGGCCCAGGCCCCCAGCCAGCTGCTGGGCGGTATCGGATACCGTCTCCGAGGAGGCGTGCAGCTCCTGCGACGCCGCCGCCAGCTGCTCGGCGAACGCCGCCACTTCGTCCGCCTCCCGCTGCACCGTCGAGATCGTCGTCCCCATCTCGTCCAGCATCCGGTTGAAGCTCTTCTCCAGAAAGCCCAGCTCGTCCGACTCGGCCGCGGCGGCCCGCACCGCCAGGTATCCCTGCTCGGCCTCCCCGATCACGCCACGGGCCTGCCGGATCCGCGTGATCAGCGTCGCCGGAATGCGGCGCAGCACCCAGGCCACCGCCACGAACACGACCGTCTCGAGCACCGTCGGAGTCAGGAAGTTGGGGTCGTCGCGGTACCACCGGGCGTGCAGCACGCTGGCGCCGAGATAGGCCAGCGATCCCGCCAGCACGAGGAAGTCCCCCACCGCCTGACCTTGGTCGAAGGTGTAAGGGAGGATGGCCAGGAAGAACGCCGCCACGAACCCGCCGTGGCCGAACCACACGATCGGCACCGCCACCAGCAGCACGTCGAACACCGCCAGCACGTAGATCCCCCACCAACGGTACCAGCCACGCTCGTTGACGATGCCCAGCAGCGCATTCCCGATCAGCGCCGCGGAGAACACCGCCGTGATCATGGTCAGCGACACCTCGGCAGCCCCGAAGAACCGGCCGACGACGCCGATCAGGAACAAACCGACCGCGATGACCCACCGCCGCCGGTGGCTGCGCCGGAACGTCTCGAGGTCCTTGAGGCGCTGCTCCAGCGCCGTGGCGTCGTCCGTCCAACCGCGCAGGCGGGCGGCCAGGGACAGGCGCGGGTCGAGAGAGGGGAGGGTCACCGCAGCATCTTACAACAGCTCCGAGGCGCTCACTAGCGCGTCCACGGCGAGGCCTAGCGCTTCCAGGCTCGCCCGCCCGCCTTCCTCACGGTCCACCACGGCGAGCACGCCCAGCACCGTGCCCCCCTCACCCCTGATAGCGGCGATCGCCTCCTGCGCCGACTGACCCGTCGTGATCACGTCCTCGACGACGAGCACCTGGTCGCCCGGCGCAAAGCAGCCTTCGATGCGCCGGCCGGTGCCGTGCGTCTTAGCCTGGCGACGCACGGTGAAGGCGTCGAGGGCCACGCCGTATGCACGCGCAGCGGTCGCGATCGCGTAGGCCACGGGGTCGGCGCCGAGGGTGAGTCCCCCGACGGCGCGCGGGGCCCACCCGCGGGCCTGGAGCCGCGCCAGGCCCAAGGCTCCGATGACGGTGAGCCCTTCGCCAGACATTGTGGTGGGCCGGGCATCGATGTAGTAGGTGGAGCGCTTGCCGGAGGCGAGCACGAAGTCGCCGCGGGTGACCGAGCGTTCGCGCAGGAGCTCGCGAAGGCGCTTGAGGAGAGCGGTTTCGTCTGCCACGTAGTAGCCTATACTACTACTATTTCTTCCTAATGAGGGACTTGAGGACGCCGAACAGACCGCCGGCGGTGCCCTGGGCCGGTCCTCCGCGGCTCCCCACGTCCACCGCCGCGGCAAACTCCAGCACCGTCGGCTGGCGGCGGTTCGGGTCGCGCTCCAGCCCGCGCATCAGCGCGGCTTCGAGGCCCGCCGGGAACTGGCGCCCGGGGACCGCCGCGTTGAGCGGCGTGGGCGGCTGGGTGAGCATCTGCTGGAACAGCTCGCGCGGCGTGCGACCGGCGAACGGGCGCCGGCCCGTGAGCATGAAGTACGTGATCGTCGCCAGGCTGTAGATGTCGGCGCGACCGTCCACCAGCGCGCCCGACAGCGCTTCGGGTGCCACGTATTGCAGGGTCCCCACGAAAAAACCCGTCCGCGTGAGTCGTTCCTCCGGCGGCAGCTCGGCGTCACGCGCGATCCCGAAGTCCAGGAGCTTCACCTGCCGGGTCGCGGCATCGTAGACGATGTTCTCGGGCTTCAAGTCGCGGTGGATGATGCCGGCCTGGTGGGCGGCGCTGAGACCTGCGGCCAACTGGCGCGTGACCGCCGCGGCGTCGGCGGGAGCGAGCGGCCCGTTGCGGTGTAGGAACTGAGCCAGCGATTCGCCACCCGCCCATTCGAGCGCGAGGTAATGAAGGCCGTCGGCTTCGCCGTATTCGTAGGTGCGGACCACACTTGGGTGGACGACGCGCGCGCCGTAGCCCGCCTCACGCAGAAACCGCTTGACCGCAACGGGGTCGCTCCGGAGGCGCGGGCGCAATACCTTGAACGCACAGGGGCCGCGCTCGGGGTGCTCGGCGCGGTAAACTTCCGCCGTCCCGCCCTCGCCCACGCGCTCGAGCAGGCGGTAGCCGGCGATCGTCCGGCCCACGTAAGTCTCGCTGGCCATGGGGACGCGCGAAACTAACGTGCGCATTCGAGGGTGAGCAAGTGACGCGACGTCGCGCGGTGTGGGCGCTGTGCTCCGCGGTGATGCTCGCCTGCGGCCCGTGGCAGCGGGTCGGGGCCCCCGACCGCACGCCGCCCGGCGTCGGCATCACCCAGCTGTTCGACGCCAGCACCGTCTATCGGTCCATGGGCTTCCTCGTCGGCGGCCCGGCGCTGCCGTTCGTAGGCACGGTCCGCTACCTCCGCGCCGCCACGCCGGACTCCACGCTCGCCCTCTGCGCGCTCTCACTCGCCAATACGGCGCTCACCTTCCGGCGCGACGCCAACGAGTTCGTCGCCGAGTATCACGTCGAAGTCAGCTTCCGCCCCGACACCGGCCCCTCGCGGCTCGTGACCAGCGATCAGGCGGTGCGTGTGCGTGCGTTCAAGGAGACCTTGCGCGGGGACGAGAGCATCATTTTCCAACAGTTCGTCACGGTTCGCCCCGGCGTCTATCACGTGGGCGTCCTCGTCCGCGACCGGAACGGCCCCAACCTGTCGCGCGGCGAGCGCGTGGACACGGTCCCGAGCTTCACGGGGCAGGGGATCGGGAACCCTATTCCTTACTATGACGGGACTGGGCGGTCTAACCTCGCCGAGCTTCCCAAGCTCGTGGCGAACCCGCGGGCGACCCTTCCCTTCGGCGGAGACACCCTGCGTTTCTACCTGGAAGGCTATGGGCTTGCCCCCGGCACCCGGCTCGCCGTGAGCGCCGTCGACGGTCGGGGAGCGCCCGCGTGGCAGGACACGGTGGCGCTGTCGGGCGGCGACCTCAGCCACACGACGGTGGCGCTGCTGCCCGGGCGCGTCCCTCTGGGCCGGGCTGACCTCGTGGTCGCGGCCGTCGCCGGGGGTGGCTCCCTCAAGGCCGAGACGCCGTTCGTGGTCAGCCTCTCCGACCAATGGATCATCACGAACTTCGACCAGATGCTGAGCTTGTTGCGCTACTTCGATCGCCAGGACCTGGTGGCGAAGCTGCGGAGCGCTCCGCCCGATCAGCGCCCGGGGCTGTGGCGGGACTTCTGGAAGACCACGGACCCCGTCCCGATGACTCCCGAGAACGAGGCGCTCGACGAGTACTTCCGGCGGGTCCAGATCGCCAACCAGCGCTTCCAGGAGAGCGCGGACCCGGGGTGGCTGACCGATCGTGGCGAGGTGTTCATTACCCTCGGGGAGCCCGACGAAGTCGTCGACCTCCGGGGGGATGTCAGCCGCGATGCTATGACGATCCGCTGGAACTACATCCAGCTGCGGGTGAGCCTGCTGTTCCGCGACGAGTCCGGATTCGGGCGCTTCCGGTTGACACCCAGCTCCCGCTCGGAGTACCAGCGGGTGCTGGCCCGGGTGCGTCGGATGCAATGACCTGGCGGACCGTTCTCGGCCTGTTGGCCGCCGCGGCGGCACCGGCGCGGGCGGCGCAGGCCCCCGGCCCGGTGCTCGCGCAGGCCGAATCGCTCCGACTCGCCGGGCGACCCTGGCACGCCGCCCAGGCGCTGCTGGCCGCGGCGGCCCGGGCCGAGCGGCCTAACGCCGAGTTCATCGTGCGGGCAGCACGGGCGGAGTTGCTCGCCCGCCGCTACGATCAGGCCAAGAGCCTGCTCGCGGGCCAGCCCTGGCTCGAGGACTACGAGAACGGCGAGGCGTTGGAGGTGCTCGCCACCGCCGAGCTGGCGTTGGGGGAGGGGGGACCCGCCGGCCCGCACTTCGCGCTGGCCCGGACCAAGAGTGCGGGCCTCCGGGCCGCGCTGCTCGCCGCCCGGGCCGCGGTTGCCTTCGAGGAGGCCGGGGCGACAGACAGCGCCGCGCGCTACTATACCCTGGCCCGCTCCGCCGGCCTCGCGGCCGCCGATCCGTGGTTGCGGCTCCGACTCGCCCGCGTCACGCGGGACACCGCTGCCGCCGCTGCCCTCCTCGCCGATCTCCCCGCGCCCGCCGCCCGGTTTGCGCCCGCGGCACGTGCCGGGGCCTTGCTCGCGGCGGGGGACTCCGCGGCCGCGCTCGACGCCTTCGCACTGAGCGGCCGGCTGCTCGACGCCGCGCGCCTCGCGCTCCAGTTGGGCGACTCCGCGCGCGCCCGGGGCGCGCTCTATGAGCTCCTCACCCGGGCGCCCGAATCGGACGACGCGGCGGCGGGCGTGACGCTCGCGCGGGCGGGTCTGCCGCCACGCCTCGCCGCCGAGCGGGTCGCCCTCGCGCGTACGCTGCGCCTCCACGGCGATCCGACCGCCGCCCGCGTGGAGGTGCAGCGGGCCGTGGCCCAGGGCGATTCGAGTGCGGCCACGCTGGTCTTGTACGGCGAGCTGCTGGTGCAAGCGAACCGGTTGCGCGACGCCGAGCTCGCCTACCGGGCGTCCGCACGCGACTCCGCGCTCGGCCCCCTCGCGGTCTACCGCCGCGCCCGGGTGCTCGTGCGGCTGGGCGACCCGGGAGCGACCGACGCACTGTCGGGCTTCGCCGCGGTCTATCCGGCCGACACGGCCGCGCCGACCGCGCTGTACGTGATCGGCGACGTGCTCGTCGACCGCGGCGACTGGCCGGGGGCGGCGCGTTGGTTCGGCGAGCTGTTGGCACGCTACCCGGCCGACCTCCGCAGCTCGCTCGCCCGGTTCCGCCTGGCGGCGCACGCGGTGGAGGAGGGCCGCCCCGACAGCGCGCAGCGCCTCTATCAGTCGGAAGCGGATGCGGTGGGACCGCAGCGGAATGCGGCCCGTTTCTGGCTCGCCAGGCTGGCGCGCATGAAAGGAGACACCGCGACCGCTCTCGCGCTGTGGACGGCGCTCGCCCACGAGGATTCGATCGGGTACTACGGGCTGCGGGCGCGTCAGGCCGCGGCACTCCCCGCGCTCGAGATCGTGCCGTCGCGTCCCACACCGCCGCCGGCGGCCGTCGCCCGCGGCCTCGCTGAGTTGGACACTCTGGGGCTCGCCGGACTGGACAGCGACGCCCAGGCCTCCGTGCGCTGGCTGCTTGCCCGGCCTGGGCAGGATGTGGATGCGCTGCTGGCGTGGAGCGAGGGACTGGCCGCGCGGGGGTGGGGATCGGCGGCCGTGCGGCTCGCTTGGCAGGCGGCGACCCGCGCGCCCAACGATCCCCGCGTGTTGCGCGCGATCTTCCCGTGGCCCAACCGGGCCGCGGTCGAGGCGGAAGCGGGAGAGTTCGGCGTCGACCCGCTGGTCCTGGCGGGTCTGGTGCGCCAGGAGAGCGTCTTCGATCTCGAGGCGCTGTCGGCGGCCGGCGCCCGCGGCCTCGCGCAGCTGTTGCCCGGGACCGCAGCGCAGACGGCCCGCGGCCTCGACGTGACGTTCTATCCGGAGTGGATCACCGTCCCCGACTTGAACCTGCACCTCGGGGCCGCGCACTTGGCGGAACTGCTCCGCCGCTTCGGCGGACGCGTGGATGCCGCCGTGGCCGCGTACAACGCCGGCATCACGCCCGTCACGCGCTGGCTCGCACGCCCCGGCGCCGACGACCCCGACCAGTTCCTCGAGCTGATCCCGTTCCAGGAGACCCGCGGCTACGTGCGCGCGGTGCTCCGCAACCGCGAGCTGTACCGCGCCTTGTACGCGACTTCAACCAATTGAGCCCAGCGCGGTTAGCCCCGCGCCCCGGGCCGTGTCCGGGTTGCTTGACAACCTCCACAGCCGGGCGCATTTCTATGCCGCCCGACAGCAGGTTGCCGGGCAGGCGCCCAACGCCTCACGTGTGACTCTGCAGGAGGCTGATCGAATGGCCAAGGGAAAGGTGAAGTGGTTCAATGACGCGAAGGGGTACGGCTTCATTGAACAGGAAGGCGGCGAGGATGTGTTCGTGCATTTCTCCGCCATCCAGATGGACGGCTTCAAGACGCTCGCGGAGGGCCAGGCGGTGGAGTTCGAAGTCCTCCAGGGCGACAAGGGACTGCACGCGGCGAATGTGACCCGCGTCTGACCGGTCCCCGGGCCGTTCGACCCGCCCCGCTCGGCGCTGCCGGGCGGGGCTTTCATTTGCGCCCTGTTATCTTGCGCCCATGACGGCCCCGCCCGCCGAGCGGCTGTTCCTCGTTGACGGCTACGCGCTCATCTACCGCGCTTTCTTTGCGATGATCTCCCGCCCCCTCACCACCGCGCGCGGCGAGAACACCTCCGCCGCCTGGGGCGCGACCAACTTCCTGCTGCGCCTTCACGAGAAACACCGCCCCGCTTACCTCGGCTGGGTACACGATGTCGGCGTCTCGTTCCGCGAGCAGGCCTACCCCGAATACAAGGCGACGCGCGAGAAGCTGGACGAGCAGTTGCAGCAGGACTTCGAGCGCGCCGTCGAGCGCATCGAAGAGATCCTGGACGCGTTCAGCGTCCCGGTCATCGGCATCGAAGGCTTCGAGGCCGACGACGTGATCGGCACGCTCGCCACCGCGGCGGCGGAGCGGGGGCTCCAGGCCGTCATCGTGTCGGGCGACAAGGACTTCTACCAGCTCATCGGCCCGCGCATCGTCCTGCTCAACCCGGGCCGAGGCGGCCCCGCGGCCGTCGAAGAGCAGTGGGTCGACCAGGCCAATGCCAGCGAGCGGCTCGGCGTCCCGCCCGAGCGCGTCGTGGATTACTTGGCGCTCGTGGGCGACAGTTCCGACAACGTGCCGGGCGTCAAGGGGATCGGGGAGAAGACGGCTCTCGAGTTGCTCGGCACCTACGGCGACCTCGACACGATCCTCACGCGCGCGCCGGAAGTGACCGGGAAGCGGGCCCGCGAGGCCCTGCTGCAGCACAGCGAGCTCGCCCGGCTGTCCCGCGATCTCGTCACCATCCGTCGCGACGCGCCGGTGTCGCTCGACCTCGACCACCTGCGCGTCCGCCCGCCGGACATCCCCCGCCTGCGCGAGCTGTTCACCGAGCTCGAGTTCCGCTCGCTCATCCCCAAGCTCGACCGCCTCGTGGGGCTGGGCGCCCCGCCTCTCGCGGCCGGTGCGGCGCCGGTCGCGCCGCTGGCGGCCGTGCCGCCCGCCGCCCCGGCAACGGTGCTCGACGATGTCGGGCGGGTAGCCGGGGTGATCGCCGAGATCCGGCGCGCGCCGCTCGTTGCCCTGGACGTTGAGACGTCGTCGCTCGACCCGATGCGCGCGGAGCTTATCGGACTCTCGCTGGCCGGGGCGCCGGGACGATCCTGGTACCTGCCCTTCGCCCACGTCGCGCCGGACGGCGAGCTCGCGGGCGACGCCCCGCCGCGAAACCTGCCGCCCCTGGGAAGCGCTCCGCTCGCGCCGTTGCGCGAGCTGCTCGCCGACTCCGCGGTCCCCAAGGCGGGACACAACATCAAGTACGACTGGATCGTGCTGCGGCGGGCGGGCGTGGAGCTCGCTGGCGTCGCCTACGACACGGCGCTCGCCAGCTTCGTCCTCGATCCCGGGCGTCGTTCCCACGCTCTCGACGATCTCGCCCGGGAGGTCTTGGGGACGGAACTGCGCACCTATGCGGATGTCGCGGGGAAGGGGCGGACCGAGCGCCCGTTCGCCACGGTTCCCGTTGCGGCCGCGGCGCGCTACTGCTGCGACGACAGCGAGACCGTGCTGCGCCTGCGGGAGGCGTTCGCCGCCGAGCTCGAGGACCACAAGCTGCGGCCCCTCCTCGAAGGGATCGAGGTGCCGCTGCTCGCGGTCCTGGCCGACATGGAGTGGGCGGGGGTGCTCGTCGACCGCGAGCTGTTGGCGGACCTGTCCCGCCGGTTCGCGACCGAGCTGAGCGACCTCGAACGCGAGATCCATCAGGCAGCAGGAGTCGACTTCAACATCAACTCCACCCCGCAGCTGCGGACCGTCCTCTTCGACAAGCTGCAGCTGCCCGTCCTCAAAAAGACGAAGACGGGTGCCTCGACGGATTACGAGGTGCTCGAGCAACTCGCAGCGATGGGCCACGAGGTGCCGCGGCTGCTCATCGAGTACCGCGAGCTGTCGAAGCTCAAGTCCACCTACGTGGACGCGCTCCCAGCGTATATCAATCCCTCAACGCGACGGGTGCACACGAGCTTCAATCCGGTGGGGGCGTCGACGGGACGGCTCTCGAGCTCGGACCCCAACCTGCAGAACATCCCCGTGCGCACCGAGCGGGGAGAGGCGATCCGCCGCGCGTTCGTGGCGCCGCCGGGGGCCGTGCTCCTGACCGCCGACTACTCGCAAATCGAGCTGCGGCTTCTGGCCCACCTCTCCGGCGATCCGGCCTTTGTCGCCGCCTTCGGACAGGGCGGGGATATCCACCGCCAAACAGCGGCCGTCATCTTCGGCGTGCCCCAGGAGCAGGTGACCGCGGAGATGCGCGCGCGGGCCAAGACGATCAACTTCGCCACCATTTATGGGCAGGGCCCCTTCGCGCTGGCCCGCCAGTTGGGCATCACGCAGGACGAGGCGCGCGCGTTCATTCAGGAGTACTTCCGCCGCTTCGCCGGCGTGCGCGCCTGGCTCGACCGCACAGTCGCCGAGGCCCGGGAGAGGGGCTACGTCGAGACGCTGTTCGGCCGGCGGCGCTACGTCCCCGAGCTCAAGGACAAGAACTTCAACATCCGGGCATTCGGTGAGCGGACCGCCACGAACTCCCCCCTGCAGGGCTCGGCCGCCGACCTGATCAAGATCGCGATGATCCGCATTCACGCCGCGCTGCGCGAGCGGCGCCTCGCGACTCGGATGGTGCTGCAGGTGCACGATGAGCTCGTGTTCGAGGTGCCCAGCGCCGAAACGGAGACCGCCTCCACTCTGGTAAAACGCCATATGGAAGAGGCTGCCAAATTGTCGGTACCGCTCGTGGTAAGTGTCGGCATCGGAAGCAATTGGGTGGATGCCAAGGAATAAGCATAAGTCTTGCGGCAAAGCTCCCCGGTGCCACACTATTGTCGCGCCGGTCCTTGGGGGTCAGCCCTCCATGGCCGGTGCCCTTTGGCGCCTGGAGGGTTTGCCGTGCTGCGGTCCCGTCGTGGCTTCACGCTGATTGAGCTGCTCATCGTGGTGGTGATCATCGGGATTCTCGCGTCCATCGCGATCCCGAAGTTCGTCAACACGAAGGAGAAGAGCTACATGGCGCAGATGAAGTCCGACCTGCGCAACCTCGCCACGGCCGAGGAAGCCTTCTTCTACGACAGCGTCAAGTACACGACCAGCATGGCGATGCTGAATAACTTCTCGCCCAGCACCGGGGTGACTCTCACCGTCACCGTGTCGACGGGCGGCTGGAACGCGACGGCGGTGCACGCGCAGACGCCGCGGCAATGCTATCTGTTTTTCGGCGCGGGACCGCCGGTCGGTACGGCGACTGTGGAGGGCCGGATCAGCTGCACGTAGCCCGTCCCTGGCAGGAGTTCGAACGCCGCCGCGAGGGGATGTGTTTCGCCCTCGACGGTGGCGTTTGGCTTCACCGGCACCGGTGGCGCGGGGAGCCGATGGTCCATCTGGTGAGCGCCGACAAGCAGCGCCTGCTCGCCGTCGGACGCGAGTTGGGCATGCAGGCGGCGTGGCTGCAGTACAAGCCGTTGAAGGATCCGAGAACCGGCGAGCGCGTGCCGGCGTGGCACTGGGACGTCCGGGGAGACCGGCTCAAGAGGCTTTAGGCGCTGTTCTCTCCATCCTGCCTCGGCGCGCGCACTCCCGGCCACCAGTTCCAGCGCCCCGCGATGTGCATGATGGCCGGCACCAGCACCATGCGGATCAGCGTCGCGTCGAACAGCACCGCCATCGCCAGGCCGAAGCCGACGAACTGCACGGCGAGCACGCGGGAGAAGGCGAACACGCCGAACACGGCGATCATGATCGCGGCCGCGAACGTGATCGTGGACGCGGTCGCCGACAGCCCCTCCATAGTCGCGTGGTCGTTGCGGCCCGTCTTGTCGAAGACTTCCTTCATCCGCGTGAGCAGGAACACTTCGTAGTCCATCGACAGCCCGAACACGGTCGCGAAGATGAGGACGGGGACGACCACGAAGATCGCCTCGGTGGGTCCGTCGAGACCGAAGAGGCGGCCGCCGTAGCCGTGTTGGAACACCAGCACCGTGACGCCGAAGGCGGAGCTCACGGAGAGGCAGTTGAGCAGCACCGCCTTCAAGGGCACGAGCACCGACCGGAACGCCACAAACAGCATCAGCGCGGTGATGCCGAGGATCAGCGCGACGACCCCGGGGAGCCGGCTGAGCAGGTGGTGTTGGAGATCCACGCTCGTCGCCGCGAACCCTCCCACCAGGATCTCGCAACCCTGGAGACCGCGCACGCGGTGGGCGACGACGGCGCGGACGCGGCGGGCGACGTCCATCAGGCCGGTCAGGGTCACCGTGTCGGCGGGAATCACGTCGACGAGCGTCGTGCGGTTGTCCGCGCTCAGATAGGCGTTGAAGAAGGGGGCGAAACGCTCGCGCACCTCCCGGCTGTCGCTGTAGAAGAGGGCGAGCTGCAGCGAAGACATGCCCGGTCGGATCGTCGCCACGCCGCGGACTTCCTTGACGCGGGGATCCTTACGCAACGAGTCGCTCAGCGTCTTGAGGCCGCGCAGACGCAACGGGGAGAGCGCCGACTCACCCTCCGGGAGCTGGATCACCACACGCGTCGGCTGGATCACCCCACTCGCGCCCATCTCCTGGAGCTCCGCGAGCCCCTGGCCGGACTCGGATTCCGGGGGAAACCAGTTACGGGCGGGCACGCCGATGCGAATCTGGGTGAGCGGGAAGCTCAGGAGCGCCACCGCGAGGCCGCCGCCCGCCACGGCGCGCCACGGCCGGTGCAGCAGGAAGCGCGCCCAGCGCTCCCAGCCGCTCGGCGCATGGATGCTCGCGAGGGGGCGGGCCAGCCAGCGCGGCCGGTCGATGTTCCGGCCCAGGATCGCGAGCATGGCCGGCAGAAACGTGGTGGCGAGCAGCACCGCCGTCGCCACCACCAGGAGGCCGCCCACCCCGACCGACCGCGTCTCCACCAGGGGGGTCGTGAGCAGCCCCGCGAAGCCGACGACCACCGTGAGCCCCGACGTGACGACCGCCGCACCGGCGGTCTGCACGGTCCGCACCGCCGCGTCGAACGCGGAGAGCCCGCGGTTCAGTTCCTCGCGGAACCGCGTCACCACGAGCAGCGAGTAGTCGATGCCGACGCCCAGGCCGACCATCGTCGTGATGTTGAGCACGAACACCGACATCGTCTGGAATTTTGCGGCCAGCGTCACGAGGCCCAGGGCGATCGTGATCGCGAGCACGCCGACCGCGATGGGCAGCAAGGCGGCCACCAGCGCGCCGAACGCCAGCACCAGCACAACGAGCGTGACGGGGAGGACGCGTTGCTCCCCGCGCGCGGTGTCCTCGGCGCTGATCGAGCGGATGTCGTAATCGAGCGCCGGATATCCCGTGAGCTTGACGTCGAACCCGGCGCCGCCGGGCGCCCGGGCCAGCGCGTCGCGTAAGGCGGCGCGGAGGTCGGGGACGTAGTTGTTGCTGATGTTGTCGGTCTGGTCGGTGGCCAGGGCGGCGATGAAGAAGGTGGTACGGCGATCCCGGCTCACGAATGTGGACTCGCCGAGGCTGCTCGCCGCCACCACCTCGCGGACGTACGGCCGGCGCCGCATCGCCGCCGCGAGCGTGTCCAGCACGACGTCGAACCGCCGGTTGGCGCGGGAGATGGGCCCGTGCACGACGACGGCCACGTACTCTGCGAAAGGACCTGGGAACGCCTGCTTGAGAAGCTGGGCGGCGCGGAACGATTCGGTCTCCTCGTCCGAGCCGCCGCGCACCGCGAGCACCTGCTGGACCCCGAGCGCTTGCGGAAGGAAGAGGGCCGCGAGCCCCGCCCACGCGACCAGCACCAGCCAGCGGCGGCGCACGACGGTCTTCGCAAGCCAAGCGATCACGCGAGTCTCGACATAGCCGGGCCACAATCATAGAGACGGCGGAGGGGCAAAGCTAGCGGCGGAGCCGAGCGTTTTGACATATTGCGCGTATGCTCGAGCGTCGGCTCACCGCCCTGATCGCCGCGTCCATCACACTGATGGCGCTCGCGATTCTGTGGAACGTCTTCATGCGCCATCGGGTTCCGGTCGCGGCCCCGGTGCGGCCGCCCGTGTCCGCGGTCCCCGACACCGCGACCCACACCGCGTCCGACACCGCGACGCCGCGGCCCCCCCCCCAGCCGCCCGCGACCACCACCACGTCCCAGGGCGTCGGGGCCGACACCGGCGGGCTCTCCTACATGGACGCGCTGGCCCGGTCGGAGACGCGCCGCCGTGTCCGGGCCAGCGCCGGCGTGACGTACCTCAACGAAATCGTCGCCGCCAGCCAGGACTCGATGTTGCATCGCTGGGACAACCGCGGGCGGAATCCTGTGCGCGTCTACGTCACACCGGGGACCGTCGCCAACTTCCAGCCGGGCTTCGTCGACGCTATCCGCGGCGCCTTCGCCGAGTGGGGGAGCACCGGCGTGCCAGTCCGGTTCGACCTCGGCGGCGACTCGACCAACGCCGAGGTGACCTTTCGCTGGCGCATCCAGTTCGAGATCGAGCGCACCGGCCAGACCGACCTGGAATGGGACCAGGACGGGCACATTCTCCGGGCCACCGTGACCATCGCTACGTTCGACCCGAAGGGGCGCCCCCTCGGGGTCGACGACGTGCGCGCCGTCGCGCTGCACGAGATCGGCCACGTCATCGGCCTCGACCATTCCCCCGATTCCACCGATCTCATGTACGCGAAGGGGACGATCCGCCGCCTCTCCGACCGGGACGTCCGCACGGCGCTGCTGCTGTATCAGCTGACGCCGGGGAGCCTGCGGTGAGCCCCGCGGCGCATCGCGGCATCACCTCGTTCCTGACGCACGACGCGCCGGACGGCGGCGCGGCGTCGCTCGCCCAGGTGCTCGATGCGCGGGTTCGGGAAGGGGAGCTGATCGAAACCCTCCCGGACGGCGCGGTGCGTTGCTTCGCGTGCGGCCACCGCTGCCTCGTCAAGCCGGGCCGGCGGGGGATCTGCAAGGTCCGCTTCAACAAGGACGGCGTCCTGCTCGTCCCCGCGGGCTATGTCGCCGCCTTGCAGTGCGACCCCACCGAGAAGAAACCCTTCTTTCACTGCCTCCCGGGCAGCGATACGCTCACCTTCGGGATGCTGGGTTGCGACTTTCACTGCGGCTACTGCCAGAACTGGCTGACCTCTCAGGCCCTGCGCGACGAGACGGCCGGCGTGCTGCCGACCGACATCACGCCCGACCAGCTGGTGCGGCTCGCCCACCGCCAGGGCGCCCGCATGGTCGGCTCGTCGTACAACGAGCCGCTCATTACGGCCGAGTGGGCGGTCGCGGTGTTCAAGACGGCGCGGGCGGGCGGTCTCAAGACCGCGTTCATCTCCAATGGCAATGCCACGCCGCAGGTGCTCGACTTCATCCGGCCGTGGACCGACTGCTACAAGATCGACCTCAAGGCGATGGACGACCGGCGCTACCGCGAGCTTGGCGGCGTGCTGCAGCACGTGCTCGACGCGGTGCGCCTGGTCCACGAGCGCGGGTTCTGGCTGGAGATCGTGACGCTCATCGTTCCCGGCTTCAACGACGATGACGTCCAGCTCACTCGCGCGGCCGACTACATCACCTCGGTCTCGCCCGAGATTCCGTGGCACGTCACGGCGTTCCACAAGGACTACAAGATGACGGATCCGGACGACACGCCGGCCGCGACGCTGGTGCGCGCCTGCGAGATCGGGGCGCGCGCCGGACTCCGGTTCGTCTACGCCGGTAACCTCCCAGGGCGGGTCGGACGCTGGGAACACACCTACTGCCCTGATTGCGGCGATCTGCTGATCGAGCGCTCCGGCTACGCGATCAAACAGCAGCGCATCGGACCGGACGGCCGCTGCCCTTCCTGCCACCGACGCATCCCCGGGGTTTGGTCGTAGCGGCGCTGGTCCTGCTACAAGCCGGCGCCGGGGCGCCCGCGCCGGCACACGCGGGCTTCGACGCCGCGACCTTCGATCCGATCGTCCAATCCGGAATTCGCGCGGGCGCGTACCCGGGCGCCGTCCTGGTCGTGGGCCGGGCGGACACCATCCTCTTCCTCAACGGCTACGGACGATTCACATGGTCGCCGCGGAGCGCCGCGGTGGACCCCGACAGCACGCTGTTCGATCTCGCGTCGCTCACCAAGATCGTGGCAACGACTTCCGCCCTGATGGTGCTCGTCGAGCGTGGCGCGGTGCGGCTCGACGTCCCGGTGCGGACCTACCTCCCGGAGTTCCAGGCCGCGGGCACCGAGGGGCTCACGGTACGCCACCTGCTCACGCACACGTCGGGGCTGCGGGCCACCCTGCCGCTCTATCGCGAAGCGGATGCCGCGGCGGCGCTGCGGCGCGTGTTCGCCGAGTCCCCGATCTACCGCCCCGGGACGCGCGTCCTCTACTCCGATGTGAACGCGATCCTGCTGGGGGAGATCGTGCGACGGGCCGCGCGTGAGCCGCTCGATCGCTTCGCGGCGCGCGAGATCTTCGCGCCGCTGGGGCTCACGCACACGCTCTACCGCCCGCCCGTCGCCTTGCGGCGGCGCATCGCGCCGACCGGCGAGTGGCACGGCCACGCGGTGGCGGGCGAAGTGAATGATCGCAACGCGGCGCGGCTCGGCGGCGTCGCGGGACACGCGGGGCTGTTCGCCAGCGCCCCGGACGTGGCGCGCTTCGCGCAATGGATCCTGCATGAGGGCGCGCTCCCCGACGGCCGCCACGTGGTCCGGTCGGAGACCGTCCGGCTATTCACCACCAAGGCCGCCGACTTCGGGCACGGCACGGAAGCCCGGGCGCTGGGCTGGCAGGCGGTGCCCACGGGCGAGACGGTGAGCAGCGCCGGGACCGAGTTCGGCCCGCGCAGCTTCGGCCATACCGGCTGGACGGGGACCTCGTTGTGGATCGATCCGGATCGCGGCCTGTTCGTCGTGCTGCTCACCAACCGGGCGTTCGCTCCCCGGGCGCGGCGGTCGTTCACGGTACTCAAGGAAGTGCGCGGCCGGGTGGCGGACGCGGCCGCCCAGGCGAGCGATGCCCGCTGACCGGAGCGCGGCGACGCTGATCTACGACGGCGAGTGTGGGCTGTGCCGACGCAGTGTCGAGCTGGTGCGCCGCTGGGACCGGGAACATCGCATTACCTTGGTGCCGTTTCAGGACCAGGCGACGGTCGCGCGGTTCGGGATTCCGCTGCCGGCGCTCGCGGCGGCGATGCACCTCGTGTTCCCCGACCGGCGCGTCTTCGCCGGTGCCGACGCCGTCCCGGAGATCCTGCGACTGCTGCCGGGGCGGCGCTGGATGCGCTGGCTCTTCGCGATCCCCGGTGTGCGGCCCGTGGCGCGGCGCGTGTACGCCTGGGTCGCGCGGCGCCGCCGTTGTGCGGTGCGCGGCTATGCTCCTCCGCCGGGGAATTGACCGTGGCGGGGCGCCGCGCGTAGGTTCGCCGAGGAGAAACCATGACGACTGGGACGATCACCGACGAGCGGGTCCGCGAGGCGCTACGCACCGTCAAGGATCCGGAGCTCAACCTCAACATCATCGACCTGGGATTGGTCTATGACGTGGAGGTGGAGGACGGGAACGTTCACATCGCCATGACGCTCACCTCGCCCGGCTGTCCCGCCGGCCCCCTCATCCTGAACGACATCCACAAAACGCTGCGCCCCCTCGAGGGCGTGAAGGATGTGGATGTCGAGATCGTGTGGGAGCCGTACTGGACGCCGGAGAAGATCGATCCCAAAGTGCGCGCGATGCTCGGCTTCTAGAGCGCGACGAGCAGCGCGTCGCCCAGCACCTCCGCCTGCCAGCGCCGGAGCTCGCCCACCCGGGCGAGCCCGGCGCGGTCGTTTGGGGCCGCGCGGGCGACGGCTTCGAGCGTCGGGCGCCCGCACAGCACGCCGGGATCGATCCCTAACTCCTGCGCCACCCGGTTCCGCACTGCCTTGAGACGCTCCACGCGCTCGTCGAGCGTGGAGTCCTTGGGAGGGCGGCGCGCGCGCTCGATCTCGGGGAGGGCCGCCTCGGGCAACGCCCGCGCGCGCGCCACCGCGTCGAGCAAGGGCGCTGCGTGCCGCCGGGCGAGCGAGGCCGGGAGGTCGGGGACGCGGGACAGGTCGCCGGCGGACTTGGGTAGGGCCCGGCTCACCGCCAGCAGTGCATCGTTGCCGATGATGCGGAACAGCGCCCGGTCCTCCTGCTGCGCCACGGATTCCCGCCAGCCGACCAGTTCCCGCAGGGCGGCGAGCTGGCGCGGGGACAGCGTCTTCGCGCCCTTCACTCTCAGGTAGGCGTCGCCCTCGCCGGCCGGCCCCGACCAGCGCAACTCTTCGAGCCGGCGGAACTCCTCCTCCGCCCAGGAGAGCCGGCCCAGCTCGGTGAGCCGGGCGCGCAGGGCGTCGCGGAGTTTGAGGAGGTGTCGGGTGTCGTCTGCGGCGTAGGCCAGCATCTCCGGGGGCAGCGGCCGCCGCGACCAATCCGCCTTCTGATGCGTCTTGGGGAGCCGGACACCGACGTACTTCTCGAGGAGCGCGGCCAGCCCGATCGCGGGCTCGGCGGCCAGTTGGGCTGCGATCCTCGTGTCGAACAGGCGCCGGGCCCGGAATTGGTAGTCCCGGTCCAGGATTCGCAGATCGTAATCGGCGTCGTGGAAGACTTTTTCGATTTGGGGGTCGGCGAGCAAGCCGCCCAGTGGCGCGAGGTCGGTCACCGCGAGAGGGTCGATGATCGCCGTCGCCGCGCGGGTCGAGAGTTGAATGAGGTAGACGCGGTCCACATAGCGGTGGAAGCTCGCCGCTTCCGTGTCCACGGCGACCAGGGGCTCGCGGCGGAACGCCGCGACCGTCTCGGCGACCGCGGCGGCGGAGCGGAGGTACCCGTCCACGCGCTATTCTTCTTTACTGAGCTGCTCCAGCCCGGCGGCGATCTCCTCGAGCGCCTTGGCGAGGGTCTTGTAGAACTCGGCGTCCGGGGGCTGGGGCGCGCCGCCGAAGGGGTCTCCTCCGCACTTGCGCGCGGCGCGCGCCGCGTGCCGGATGTAATCGGTCGAAACCCGCATGGTCATGGATCCGATTGAGCTTTCGCGAAAGATACGTGGCGCCCTCGCGCCGTGCAGTCTCGGCGGCTGGCCCACGCCCGCCGACGTCCGGCCGGACTTGGCGGCTGCCACGGGGTGCGCGGAGCTGTGGCTCAAGCGCGAGGACCGCTCGTCGACCCGCGGCGGCGGCAACAAGGTCCGCGGCCTTGAGTTCCTCCTCATCGGACTGCCCGCGGGGACGGTATGTGTGACGATCGGCGGGCTCGGCTCGACGCACTGCGTCGCCACCGCCACCCACGCCCGGGACCTCGGCCTTCGCACCGTCCTCGCTCAGTTTCCGCAACCCGAGACCGCCACCACCCGAGCGCTCGCCGCGGCGTCCGTCGCGCGAGCGGACGTCGTGGTGCGCAGTCGATCGCGCGCTGGATTCCCGTTCGCGCTCTGGACGGCGTGGCGGGCGGCGGCCCGCCTCGGTCGCCGTCGCTGGATTCCCGGCGGCGGCGCGGCTCCGGCCGCGGTCGTCGGCCACCTGCTCGCCGGACTGGAGCTCGCCGACCAGCTGCCCGCCCCGCCCGACGCCATCGTGTTGCCGCTCGGCACCGGTGGGACCGCCGCCGGGCTCGCACTCGCGATGGGCGCCTTGGGATGGCGGACGGTGGTCGTGGGTGTGCGGGTCACCACCGCGCTTGTCGCTAACCGCTGGCGGATCGCGCGTCTGGCTGGCGGGGCCGCCCGTCTCCTCGCGCACCGCGGCATCCCCATCCCCCATCCCTCATCCCGCATCCCGTGGATCTTGGACGGCGTCGGCCCCGGCTACGGTCACCCCACGCCCGCCGGCGAGGCGGCGCGGGAGCTGGCGGCTCGGCACGGTGTGACCTTGGACGAGACCTACGGCGCCAAAGCGTTCGCCGCGCTGGGCGCCCTGCCGGCCGCATTCCGTCGCGTTGTTTTCTGGCATACGTTTGCGGCGCCGTGACGCGTGAACCGCTGATCGTCCGCGTGGACGACGTCGAGCTGGCCGTCGACGTGCGGGGCGCCGGCCCGCCGCTGCTCTTCGTGCACGGGTTCCCCTTCAATCGCACGATGTGGAAGCACCAGGTCGCGGGGCTCACCCGGTGGCGGCGCATCGCGCCGGATCTGCGAGGCGCGGGCGCGTCCAGCGCCCCCGCAGATGGCTACTCGATCGCGCGGTATGCCGACGACCTCGCGGCGGTGCTGGACGCGGTCGGCGCCTCGCAGGCGGTCGTGTGCGGTCTCTCGATGGGGGGCTACATCCTCTTTGAACTGTTGCGACGCCACCCGGAGCGCGTGCGCGCCGCCGTGTTCTGCGACACCAAGGCCGAGCCCGATACCGCGGAAGCCAGGCGCGGCCGGGACGATCTCATTGCGGTCGCCCAGCGGCACGGCCAGGCCGCGGTCGCCGAGCGGCTGCTCCCTCTCGTGCTCGCCCCGCAGACCTTTGAGGGCCAACCCGAGGTTGTCCGCGACGTGCGGGAGATGATCGAGCGGATGCCGGTGCCTGGGATGGTGGGGGCGCTCCGGGCCCTTCGCGACCGCCCAGATTCGCGGCCCACGCTGGCCATGGTGCGGGTGCCGACGCTCGCCCTGGTCGGCGAGGAGGATCGGATCTCGCCGCCGCCGGCTATGGAAGCGATGGTCGCAGCCATTTCCGGCGCGCGGCTCGAGCGCGTACCTGCGGCGGCGCATCTGGCGCCGCTCGAGCAGCCGCTCGCCGCGACGCGGATTCTCGTGGAGTTTCTGGAGCGGCTCTAGGCGCCCTTGCGCTGCGGCTTGCCGGGCGGGTTGGGACCGTTGAACACGTCCCGGTTCTTGGCGATGAAGCTCTTCCACTGCGGGGGGCAGTCTTCCTCGGGGAAGATCGCCGTCACGGGGCATTCGGGCTCGCACGCGCCGCAGTCGATGCACTCATCCGGGTGGATGTACAGCATGTCCTCGCCCTCATAAATGCAATCCACGGGACACACGTCCACGCAGGACCGGTCCTTCACGTTGATGCAGGGTTCCGCGATGATGTAGGGCATCGGACTCCTCAGCCGGGCGCGAGTGCGTGGACTCGCGTGCGAGGCCACAACTTAGATGGCCGTGCGCCTTTAGGTCAACGGTCGGCGCCACCGCTTTACGATCGAGCTGCGCATTGCACTGCTCGATGGGTTGCACCGCGATCAATAGATCGCCCGCATGGCGGTGTTCGCCGTCATCGCGTCCAGGTCACCGGGCTGCCGCTCACCTCGGACGAGAGTCTCGAGGTGCTGCGAAAGTAGTAGTATAGATACTCACAAGTATCTATCTGCGGCGTCAAGGCCGCTTTTTGCTGGCTGCCAACGATACGAATGCGTATCTTAGATTCCTGTGGGTATCGTTCGAGAGCGCCGTAAGGCGGAAACTAGAACCCGGCTGATCGAGGCTGGCCTGCCGCTCTTCGCTGAGCGCGGCTTCGACTCGGTCACGTTAGACGAAGTCGCTGAGGCTGCCGGATTCACCAAGGGCGCGATCTACCGGCAGTTCCCGTCCAAGGGTGCGTTTCAGCTCGCGCTCTTCGAGCAATACGCCGCGGTGGCGCGGGCGGGACCAGGGGCCCGGCAGGCGTCCTGGTTCATCCCCCTCACCGTGCAGTTCGCTGCCCAGGGGATGCGCGATCCGTTGCTCAAGCGGCGCTTCGCTCAGGTGTTGGCCGAAGCGCCTGATGGGGGATCCGTGGAAGGCCAACTGCTCAAAGCCCTGGCGCGATTATGGCCCGCCTCATCGATCTGAGTCACGAGATCGAGGACGGGATGATCACCTATCCCGGCCTCCCCGCGCCGAAGATCCGCGACTGGCTCAGCCGCGAGGCCTCCAACGCCCGCTATGCGCCCGGCACGACCTTCCAGCTCGGGATGATCGATCTGCTCGCGAACACGGGGACCTACATCGACGCTCCCTTCCACCGCTACGCAGAGGGGAAGGACATCGCCGGCTATGCGCTTGAGGCGGTGGCGAACCTTGACGGAGTTGTCGTTCACGGCGCCGATCGGGGACGGGCGATCGACGCCGATGTCTTCGGGGGGGTCGAGGTGCGTGGGAAGGCCGTGCTGGTTCACACTGGCTGGGCCCGCTACTGGCGCACCGAGCGCTACGGGAAGGGGCACCCGTTCCTCACGGCGGCGGCCGCGCGGCACCTCGTGGACGGCGACGCGGCATTGGTCGGCATCGACTCGCTGAACATCGACGACGACAGCGATGGCACGCGGCCGGTCCACACCGCTCTGCTGGCGGCGGGCATCCCTATCGTCGAGCACTTGTGCGGGCTGGATCGCGTGCCGGCGTCCGGGTTCCGGTTCTTCGCGGTCCCACCGAGGGTAAAGAGGATCGGCAGCTTTCCGGTGCGGGCGTTCGGGATCGTGGAGGAATGAGGGGCCCGTCTCGCGGCCCCCTCCACTATCGCTGGTAGAACTCGGAGCTCATGTTAGGGCCGCGTCGGCCACGACCTCTTTAGGAGCACCGGATGCCGTACCGCGGGCAGGGTCCCGCGAGCGTTTGTGCCAGCATCGCGCTCGCGCTCGTCATCGCGCTCTCGTGCGAATCCCCGTTCGAGCCGCGCGGCCAGGGTGAGCGCGTGCCGATTGGCCGCGTTATCGAGGATCAGGTCAGCGGTGACACCGCCAACTGGTACTCCTTCTCTGCTGCCCCGAACCAGCTGTTCGTGGTGTTCCTCGCCGCCTTGCAGGGTACAGTCCAGCTCATCGCCGTCGACTCGACGCATCAGACGATCGTCGCCGAGATGGTCGCTGGCCCCTCCAGCCCGGCATTCGAAGCGAACGCGAGCAACACATTTGGCGGGACGGCCAGCGGCGCGGTGTACCGGCTCAGAGTGAATGCGGCCCCTTATGGTTCGACGGCCCGCTTCCGATTCCAGGTGTACGTCATCGATCAGGCGCCGGAACACGTGCCGACGGCGTTCACGTTTGGCGATACCGTGACCGGCGAGACGATCGACCCGATGGTTGATATCGATCAGTTCATCGCGCACGGAGACTCGGGGCAAGAGATCGTGGCGGTAGCTGAGACACCGGGGCCCGCCGGATCGGGGTCGGTCGCGCTCACCGTAACGGATCCGGTGGCGAACACTCTGCTC
>QHVC01000098.1:27517-28021 GCA_003222205.1 Gemmatimonadota bacterium
GACGACCGGCCGGATGCGACTCGCCGGAACGCACGACTACCGGTTTACGCTCAGCTCCGTGATCAGCAACCTGTATCCCCGGTATCGGGGCCCATACCGTTTCTGGACGTATGTGATCAACCGGGCGCCCGAGCACCGGGCCCCGCCCATCCCGTTCAACACGGAAATCGCAAACGAGCGGATTGACCGGGCTGGGGACGTGGACGAGTTCACCTTTGATGCGGCTGCGGGGGACGACTACAACGCCTTCGTGCAAGGTGGGGGGCGCACCTTTCAGTTGGAGATCGCCCCGCAAGGGGGCACGACGCTCGCGTCTGTCGCCAGCCAGGCCTTCGACACCGCCTTGTTCGCGCACGCCACGAATCGCTTCCAGATCGCGACGGCAGGCGCATACGTCGTACGGGTTACGGGGACCAACCCATACCAGGTCGCAGATACCGGTGCCTACCGGATCTACCTCTACAAGATCGACCGGCGACCCGAGCACGTGCCGGAGACGATTGC
>QHVC01000099.1 GCA_003222205.1 Gemmatimonadota bacterium
GACCCGGTGCCCTAACACCTAGATGCCAAGGCGCCGAGACGCAGAGGCGCTAAGGAATCGATCGTGGAACGACGCGTCATCTTGTTCATCGTCTTAACCCTGCTGGTGATCGCCCTGCCGGTCGTGCTGTTCCCGCCGAAACCGGCGGTCAGGCGGTCGGGCGGTCAGGCGGACACCACGCTGACCGGACCCACGGTGACCGAGAGCACAGCGACTCGGCCCACGCCGTCCCTCCCCTCGCTCGGCTCGAGGCAAGGTCGTCCGCCTGTCCGCCCGACCGCCCGAGAAACCCCCGCGGAGACCGTGTGGGTGACGTCCCCGCTCTACCGGCTCGGCTTCAGCACGCGCGGCGCCGGGCTGGTCTGGGCCGAGTTGCTGCAGTACCACTCCTTCGCCCCCGGCGATTCCGGCCGCCACGTCCAGCTGGTGCCTCCCGGGCAAGCCCTGCTCGTGCACCGGCTCGTGGTCGGATCCGACACGGCCTCGCTCGCCGACCTGGCGTTCACGGCGAGCGCGCGCGCCGTGCAGGTCGGCCAGACGGGTCAGACCCTCACGTTCACAGCGCGACGGGGTGGCGCCCAGGCAGCGATCACCTACACGTTCGACCCCGCCGAATACCGCTTCGGAGTGCACGGCCACGTCATCGGGCTGAGCGGCTCCGGGGCGGTGCTAGTCGTGGGCCTCGGCGACGGGTTCCGCTCGGTCGAAGCGGACACGTTGTTCGATTACCGCGAGTTCGCCGTCGTGACCAAGGCGGCCAAGACGCAGAAGACGGCCTTCGGCGCGCTCAAGCCGGGGGACCGGGCGACCCTGGCCGGGCCGTTCGAGTGGGTGGCGATCAAGTCCAAGTATTTCTTCGCGGCGGCGCTGGCCCTCGAGGAGAACCAGCCACAGTTCGGCGGCGTGGTCGTGGTAGGCGGCGAGCGGCCGGCGAAAGTCGCCAATCGCGCGGCGGTGTGGGCGACGCTCCCGGTGCCGCCCGGCGGCGACTTCCGCTACGACGTGTACGTGGGGCCGCTGGAGCACCGGCGGCTGGCCGCCCTGGGTCACGGGCTCGACGACGCAAACCCGTACGGCTGGTCGTTCTTCCGGCCGATCATCCACCCGGTGTCGCTGTGGGTCGTGGCGATCCTCACCTGGATGCACGACCAGCTGCGTCTCGCCTACGGCTGGGTGCTGATCTTCTTCGGGATCCTGGTACGGCTGCTGCTGTGGCCGCTCAACCAGAAAGCGATGGCATCGCAGCTGCGGATGCAGGCGGCGGCGCCGCTGCTCAAGGACGCGCAGGAGCGCTACAAGGACAACCCCGAGAAGCTGCAGAAGGAGATGATGCGGATCTACAAGGAGTACAACGTCAACCCGTTCGGCGGCTGCCTGCCGATGTTTCTGCCGCTGCCGGTGCTATTCGCGCTGTTCTTCGTCTTTGCCAATACGATCGAGTTTCGCGGCGTTCCGTTCCTGTGGCTGCCCGACCTGTCGCGGGCGGACCCGTACTTCATCATCCCCGTGGTCATGGGGCTCTCGATGTTCGCGGTCTCCAAGGTGGGCCAGATCGGCATGCCGCCCAATCCGCAGACGAAGATGCTGCTGTACTTCATGCCCGCGTTCCTGACGTTCGTGTTCCTCCGCTTTGCGTCGGGGCTGAACCTGTATTACACGGTGCAGAACCTGGTCAGCATCCCGCAGCAGTACTTCCTGGCCAAGCGCCGGCTGCGCGAGCGGGGCAAGGCCTAAGGGCGAGGGGGCCGGGGGAACGGTGCTGTCCGATCCGATCGTCGCCCTCGCCACGCCCCCGGGCCGCGCCGCTCTCGCGTTGATCCGGCTGTCGGGGCGTGGCGCATTCGCGCTCGCGGCGCGCTGCCTCGCCCCCTTCTCGCCGGAGCCGCCGCGCACGGTGTTCCGTGCGCACCTCCACCACCCCGTGACGGGCGACCCGGTGGACGAGGCGCTTGCCGTCTGCTTCCCAGGCCCGCACTCCTACACAGGCGAGGATCTGGTCGAGCTCTCGACCCACGGCGGCCTGCTCGTGCCGGCCGACGCGGTCGCCGCGCTCGCGGCCGCGGGCGCGCGGCCCGCGGAGCCGGGGGAGTTTACGCGCCGCGCGGTGTTGAACGGGAAGATGGACCTGCTGCAGGCCGAGGCGACGGCGGATTTGATCGAAGCGGGCGCCCCCGCGCAGCGGCGCCGGGCGCTGCAGCAGCTGGACCGCGGTCTCTCCCGCCGGCTCGAAGCGTTACGGAGCGAGATCCTCGAGCTCGAGGGGTTGATCGCGTACGAGATCGACTTCCCCGAAGAAGATGAAGGCCCGGTGCGGCCCGAGCGAGTGACCGCCGCGTGGCGCGCGGCGCGGGAGCGCATCGCGCTGTTGCTGCGCACCGCGGCCGACGGGGAGCGCCTGCGCGAGGGAGCGCTGCTCGTCATCGCTGGTCCCCCCAACGCCGGCAAGTCGTCGCTGTTCAACGCCCTGCTGGGTCGAGAACGGGCGATCGTTACCGAGGTGCCCGGGACGACGCGCGACGCGATCGAAGCGTACGCGGCGATCGAGGGCTTCCCGTTCCGGCTGGTGGACACGGCGGGCCTGCGCGACAGCGACGACCGCGTCGAGCGGTTGGGGATCGAGGTGAGCTGGAAGTACGTGGAAGGTGCGGATCTCGTGCTCTACTGCGAAGAGGCGGGGGATGCGGGAGGGGGGATGCGGGATGCGTTTGTATCGCGCTGCCAGGCTCCCGTCGTCATCGTGCAGACCAAGTCCGACTTGATCCCGCCGACCGCCCGACCGCCCGAGCGCCTGACCGCCTCCATCGTCACGGGCGAGGGGCTCGCCGAGCTGCGTCGCCGGCTCGCCGAGGCCGCCTTCGGGAAGCTGCTCACCCTGGGCGACGTCGAGCCCGTCGTGACGCGGGCGCGGCACCGCGATGCGCTGCAGCGCGCCCTCGCCGAGCTGGATGACTTTCAGGAGGCGCGCGGGGCCGGCGTCGAGGCGGCGGCGGCGGCGACGCACCTGCGCGCCGCGGTGCTGGCGCTCGACGATCTCATCGGCGTCGTCACGCCGGACGATGTGCTGGACCGGGTGTTCGCGAGTTTTTGTGTGGGGAAGTGAGAGCAGCGTCGACCCTCAGTCGAAGACTTCCCGATAGCTCGCCGACTGTCCGAAGTTCTCCTCGATTTCCAGCTCGATCGCGCGCACGTGCCGGGCCCCGGCGGTGCCGAGCGCGTCCCGCAGGCGGCCCGCGAGGAGTTGGGCGATCATCTCGACCGTCGTGTTGGGGATCGGCAGCAGCACGCAGTCACGCTTGGGGAAGACGTACCGCTCCTGCCCGCCGTAGGCGACTGCGAGCGCGTCGCCGCGCTCGGTGATGGAGAGTTTCGGGTTCTGCGCCGGCAGGAGCACCCGATGGTCCAGCTCCTCGGTCAATTGCTTTAGGAGACGCTTCAGGGCGATGAAATCCACCACGAACCACGTCTCGGGCTCCAACCCGCCCTCGACCACGGCGCCCACACGGTAATTATGCCCGTGCAGCGCCTCGCAGCGGTGCCCGGGCAGCGTGATGAAGTGCGCGGCCGCAAACACCAGATCTTCCTTGGTCACCGTGATCTTGAACGCGCCGCTCATTGCGGGGGCTCCTGGCCCGTGACCAGCCGCCAGACTTCGTCCGCGAGCCACTCGAGACGCTGCTGGGCGTAGTCGAGCTCCACCGGCGTCATGTCGCGGGAGCGACGGGTCAACTCGCGCGCGTGCTCGAGGAACTCGTCGAGCACCTCGCGCAGCGGCCGGTTGCGGCGTCGCTCCACGACATCGCTTTTGCGCTTCGGGCTCACGCCGTCTGGATCCCCATCGCGCGATCGTCCGCCTGCTGGAACTCGGGGCACGCGGCCCGCACCGTCGACGCCACCCCGTGCTCGCCGAGGTAGCTCTCCACGAGCCGCCACCCCAAATAGTAGCCGCTGCGCTCGGGGAGCACCCGCCCCGCCACGAGTCGCGCGGCCGGGGAGAGCCCGCTCGACAGCCACCGCAGCCGGAGGCCCAACCCGCAGGCCTCGAGGTCGGGCGCCGCGGCGCGGCGCAGGAAGGCGTCGTGCTCGCGGATGCGCCGGTACTGGCGGCGGCTGTAGCCGAAATACTCCCACGGCTCGAAGCCCGGGGCCACCGCCCGCGCCGCCGCGACCGCGCCCCCTTCGTTGACGAGCAGCTCGCGCAGGCTCGCCCGGCTGCCGGTGTCCCAGTAATCGTAATAGCCCCCGACCTCGGCGACGAAGCGGCGCAGCGCCGCGCGGCTGGTCGGGGACGTGTAGCGCACCGCATGCGCCACTTCGTGCGCGATCCACAGCGGCAGGAGGTGCGGGGCGAGCCCCAAGCCGCTGGTGTGCGGGTTGGCCTTGCCGGTGAAGTGCTCGAGGCACACGAACGCGATGCCGCGCCCGCCGACGACGAGCTCGCCCGCGTTCGCCGCCCCGACGCCGACCATGAGGTAGAGATCGACCGGGCAATCGGCCTCGAGCAGCTCGAGGGCGCGCGCCAGGGCGTCCTGGGCGACGCGCTCGACATCCATGTCCTCGAGCAGCCGCTCCAGGTCGCCGCGCTCGGCGCGGAGCGCGTCGGCGATCACTCGCTCGGCGTGCGGCGAATCGAGGTCCAGCACGTAGTTGTCCCAGTAGCCTTGCAGGACGGGACGGTGGCGATCGAGATAGCCGTGGTAGGCCGCGACGGGGTCGGGCGCGGCGATGCAGGCGAGGAACTCCGGAACGAGATTGACGAGCATTGGGACCGGCGTCCGGACCCAATCTGGACGCGGGCTAGCGGCGAGACAAGCCTTGCTCAGCGGACGGCGATGTCGAGCGCGATGGCGGTGGTCTTGACATCTGTCGCGAGGTCGGTCACCGCGATCGACACGCGGTAGCGCCCGGGCGGGAGGCGGGCGGCTTCGAGCACGAGCCGCTCGGGCACGACGCCGCGCGCCGGCGCCTCGCGCGTGAACGCGAGCCGCACTTCGCGGCCGCCGCCGAGGAGGCGCTGCGGCAGCGCGCGCAGCGGCGCGAACGTGTACTCCACGCGATAGCGGGCGCGGCCGCTCGCGTCGCCGCGCAGACCGTAGATCTCGGCGTACGCCGCGAGCGGCCGGCCGGCGGGATAGACCAGGTCCGCCGGCATCGCAGCCAGCATCTCCTCGCGGTCGCCCACGGAGTCCGCGGGCACGAGCACGAGGCTGGAGAGCGCGAGCACCGCGTCCGAAAACGGCGGCACGCGCGCCTCATCGCGCGCGCGTCCCAACACGCCCGCTGAATCCACGTCGAGGCCGAGGAGGTACGGTCCCGGAGCCACGGTGAGCATCAGTACCCCGGCTCCGACGACGCGCCCCGCCGGCGCTCCGGATGGGAGCGCCCACAGGGCGACGGCCGTGCTCTCGGGGACCGCCTTGAAATAGACATCCGTGAAGCCGACTCTATCGCTCAAGAACGTCGCCGACCACGCGTGCGCGACGAGCGGCGCTGGGGTTTTGGTGTTATCGGTCGTCAGCAGCGTCAGCGTCTGCCGCGCGCCCCGGGCCGTGGTAGGAGGCGCAATGATCGCGTCGCCGTGCCCGCCGTAGGGTCCTGGAACGCCCATGAAATGGACGCTGAGCGGCCCGGCGGGAGTGTAATACGTCCAGCTACCCGCGCAGGCGACCGGCGCGTGTTCCGGCGTCTCCCAGACGTCCGGCCGGCCGTGGCGCAACCACATCAACCCGCAGGCGCTGAGATTGGTGAGGGCGTATGTCGTGAGCGTATCCTGCGTCTCGTTCCACGCTTGTAGGTTCGGCATCGCGTTCGTGGCCGGGTCGAGGCCGTCAAGCCCGGCAGAGCTCAGCAGGTTCTGGATGCTGTCGTCGAGATACGACTGGGCCAGCGCCCGCGCATACGGCGAGTGCTGAAACCCCACCCAGGGGTGCAGCAGGTGGAACATGCGACGCACCTCGGCTAACCGCTGGTAGTGCTCACCGAGGCGCTCGTTCACCGGTGTGAGAAGGTCGGGGTCCCGCCGGCTCCAGAACGCTTCGAAGAACCCACGACGCTCCTCGAGTCGCAGCGAGTCGAACCGCGCCGCCTCCTCGGGGGTGGCGATCATCCAGAGTTGCCCCCAGATGGCGTCGCTCGTGTCGTGGTCCGCGTACACCACGGCGGAGTCGTACCACGCCTGTCCGGCGGCAGGGTGCCGCAGCTGGAACTGAGCTTCGGCGCGCACCAGGAAGGCGGGGACGGAGGGAGCTCGACGCTCGAGCAGCAGAGCGGCGAGCGAATCCGCGCGCCCATATGCTTCCACCGCGATGGCGATAGCGGCGCGGCGCTTCAGCGCCAGCGCGTCGTCGGGGTGGTGGGCGAGCGCCGCATCGGCGCGGCGCCAGATGCTCGCGTCGTGGTAGACCGACTCGAACACCGTCCACGCGTCGCGATAGTCGCTGCGGAGCGCGAGCAGCTTAAGGATCGCCTCCCGGGCGATGACTTCTCCCTCGTCGCTCCTGAGGTACATCCCGACCCGCGCCTTCCAGTATTGGGGCTCGGGATCCTCCGGGGTCAGGAAGCCGGCGGTGCGGAACTCCTCGTAAGCGTTGTAGCGTCCGAAGGTGGGCCAGCGCATCCACACGCGGCCTAACAGCAGGTGGGCCTGGGGGTCTCGAGGACTGCGCGCCACCAGCTGTTCGGCGACACGCCGCGCCTCCGGCAGCTTCCCCTGGGCGAGGAGGGACTCGGCGCGAGCGGAGAGGGTGTCGGCTCCGGCGAGCAGCTGCGCGACGAGCACGAACATCCGATCAGTCCCGGTCGCGCATCTTGCGGCTCATCTCGGCGAGAAACTTGCGCTCGGCGGGGGTGAGGCTGGCCAAGCCGTGCGCCGAGATCTTCTCGAGCACGCGATCCATCTCCGCCTGCGTGCGGTCGCCGCCGCCCCCCGGGCGCTGGCCGCGACCTGCCGTCCCGCTGGCCCGCCCGACACGCGGCACGGGGTGCACGAGGACGCCCGGTGCGGGGGCGGGCGCCGCGCGCGTCCCTCGCCCCTCGCGCCAGCCGCGCAGCTTGAGCCACAGGAAGCCCGTCCCCATGCCGCCCAGGTGCGCGAGGTAGGCGACGCCGTTCGCCCCCGGCAGGAACGCGAGCGCGAGATTGATGGCGACGGCGAACGTCACCAGCCAGCGCGCGGGGATCGGCGCGGGGAAGGGGAACACGAAGATCGAGGCCTCGGGATAGAACCAGGCGAACGCGAGCGCCACGCCGAGGACGGCGCCGGACGCTCCTACGACCAGTCCCACCTGCACCACCTGCGTCAGCGCCAGCGACAACACCGCCCCGCCGATCCCGCAGGCGAAGTAGTAGAGCACGAAGCTCTTCCCGCCGAGGCGCTCCTCGACCTGCGGCCCGAATACGAACAGCCCCAGGAGGTTGAAGGCGAGGTGCAGGAGGTTGTAATGGAGGAAGAAATAGGTGACGAACGTCCACGGATGCGCGAACGCCGTCATCGGGGCGAAGCCGAACGCCGCGAGAAAACGCGGTCCCAGCACCGTCTCCTGGAGGACGAAGACGAGCAGGTTGGCGACGAACAGCCGCCGCACCCAGGGCGTCATGCCGAATACGCGCTGCTGGTCCATCTCTTCTTTATCCCCGTGACCGGGTCCCAAGGTTCCGGGCGAGCCGGCAGATGCGATCACACAGCTCCGGAAACTCGATCCCGGCGGCCCGGGCGGCTTGCGGGTACAGACTGGTGCGCGTCACGCCGGGGAGCGTGTTGGCTTCCAGGCAGAAGATGTCGCCCTCGGCGGTGGCGCGGAAGTCGACGCGCGAGTAGCCGCCGAGCTTCAGCGCCCGGTGCGCCGCGAGCGCCAGCTCCTGCAGCTGCCGCGCGAGCCGGCCGTCCACCTTCGCGGGAAACACCTCCTCCGACATCCCCGGCGTGTACTTGCACTCGTAGTCGAACAGCTCGTGCTTGGGGAGGATCTCGCCGACCGGGAGCGGGACGTCGCCCAAGATGCCGACGGTAAACTCGCGGCCGGAGATGTACTGCTCGGCCATCACTTCGTCGTCGTGGCGGGCCGCTTCGGCGACGGCGGCGTCCAGGTCTTTGGCCTGCTTGACCAGCGTCAGCCCCACCGTCGAGCCCTGCTTGGAGGGCTTGATGATCACCGGCCAGCCGAGGGCCGTCGTGATGTCCTGCGGGGCGACGGGCGCCATGAACCACGCCGGGGTCGGCACGCCGGCGGCGCGGAACAGGCGTTTGGACAGGTCCTTGTCCATCGCGAGCGCGCTCGCGAGCGCGCCGCTCCCGGTGTAGGGGACGCCGATCACGTCGAGGACGGCCTGGAGCGTGCCGCCCTCCCCGCGCCCGCCGTGAACGCAGAGGAACAGCACCTCGGCGCCGGTCACGGCAGGGAGGGTCGCGACCCGCTCGGAGAGGAAGCGCCGCTCCCGCTCGTCGAGATCCTCGAGGTTCGGCAGCGACCGGCCCACCTCTCCGGTGAGCAGCCGCCCTTCGTCCTCGGCAGCCAGGAGTCCGCCGACGGTGTCGACGACGCGCACCTCATGCTGTCGCTCGCGCAGGGCGGCGACGACCTGCGCGGCGCTCGCGAACGCCACTGTCCGCTCGGCCGTCGCCCCGCCGGTCAGGACGGTGACCTTCATCAGCGGATCCCCGCGAGCTGGTGGAGCAGATCGTAGCGCGTCACGATCCCGGCGATCCGGCCGTCGAGCCGCACCAACACCGCCGGGGTCTCGCGCTTCAAGAGTGCCGTGAGCCGCTCGAGCGGCCAGTGCTCGTCGACGACGGGGAACGGGGGGTCCATGACGTCGCGCACCGGGCGATCCAGGACCGCCGGGTCCCCGAGCGCTCGCGCCATGAGGCTCTGCTCGGCCACCGCGCCGATGTCGTTGTCGCCGTCGAGCACGGGGAGCTGGGAGACGTTGTAGGTGCTCATCAGGTTCAGCGCCTGCCGCACCGTGGCCTGCGGGCCGACCGAGACGACCGGCGGCGCGCCGCCGCCGTTCGCCTTCGCGGTGAGCAGCTGCGCCACCGTCGCGCGCTCGGCGTCGAGGATCTGGTTCTCGCGCAGCCACTCGTCGTTGAACACCTTGGACAGGTAGCGCTCGCCGGTGTCGCACAGCACGGTGACGACCAGCGCCCGCGGGTCGCTCACCCGGCGCGCGACGTCGAGCGCGGCGACGACGTTCACGCCCGTCGAGCCCCCCACGAACAGCCCTTCCTCCCGCGCCAGGCGCCGCGCCATCAGCATCGCCTCCTTGTCGCCCACGGTGATCCACTCGTCCACGACGTCGAACTGCAGCGCCGACGGGATCTTGTCCCCGCCGATCCCCTCGACCTTGTACGGCGCGCCTTCGGTCTTGCGGTGCGTGCGGGCGTAGTCGGCGTAGATCGAGCCTGCGGGATCGCCCGCGATCACGCGGACCGCGGGGTTCTTCTCCTTGAGGAATCGCCCCGCGCCGCTCACCGTCCCGCCGGTGCCGGGCGCGCACACGAAGTGTGTGACCCGGCCCTCGGTCTGCTCCCAGATCTCGGGGCCCGTCGTGCGGTAGTGGGCTTCCGGGTTCACCGGGTTGTAGTGCTGGTCGGCGAAGATCGCGTTGTCGTGCGCCGCCGCGATGGCGCGGCCTTTCATGATGTAGTTGTCGGGATGGTCGGGCGCGACGGCGCTGGGGGTGATGATCACTTCGGCGCCGAGGGCGCGCAGCAGCCGCGCTTTCTCCTGCGACATCTTGTCGGGCATCGTGAACACGCAGCGGTAGCCCTTCACCGCCGCCGCGATCGCGAGCCCCACCCCGGTGTTGCCGCTCGTCGCCTCGACGATGAGGCCGCCGGGCTTGAGCTTCCCCTCCCGCTCGGCGGCTTCGATCATTGCCACGCCGATCCGATCCTTCACCGACCCACCGGGATTGAAGAACTCCGCTTTCGCCCAGATCGGCGTCTTGAGGCCGGCCGCCACCCGGTTCAGCCGGATCAGTGGCGTCCAGCCAATCGTCTCGAGGACGGTGGCGTACGGTCTAGCGTGCGGCGGCACCGGGGCGAGGACCACCGGTGTCCGTCACCGGCTTGGGAGGTGGAGGGGTCGTATCCCGGCGCTTGGTCGTGTCGCGTCGCATCGTTGTGTCCCGGCGCGACGTATCGGTGGGCGGTGTCGCACGGCGCACGGGCGGGCGAGTGATTGGCTGTGGCTCGGGAACCGTAACGGCAGGCGCCGCGGGGGCCCCCGGCTGGGACGACTGCGAATGCCGGAACTGGATCGGCTGGAGGAACAGCGTGGAGATGGCGATGCCGTGCCGCTTCGCCGGTGCATACCGCAGCCGCGGCGCCCCGGCCACCGCCGCCGAGTCCAACCCCGAGTAGCCGCTTGATTCCGCCACTCTGGTGGATTCCGGTGCCAGTCGCCCGGTGGAGTCGATGAACAGCCGCAGGACCACTTCCCCTTCCACCCGTTGGTCGAAGAGTCGGGGCGGGTACTGGATCGGGGGAGCGGGGTTGAGCGCCACCGGTGGCTCCTCGGACGGCGGCGTATCGCTGGCCGCGCCGTCCGGGGGCGGCCCCGCCTTTCCGCACGCCCAGAGCGTAGCCGCCACCAGCAGCGCGACCGCCCCGTGTCTCACGGCTGCTCCTCGAGGCGCTGCTTCCAGGCGGCGAGGCGGTTCAGGGCTTCGAGCGGCGACAGCGCGTCTACGTCCAGCTCCCCGAGCTCGACGAGCAGCGGGTGCGGCGGCGGCGCGGCCCCGAACAGGGCGAGCTGCGCGGCGTCGGGCGGTGCCGGGGGCTGCCGGTCGGCCACGTGGTGTCCCGCTTCGAGCAACGCCAGCACCTGCCAGGCGCGGCTCACCACCGCTGCAGGAAGCCCCGCCAGCCGGCCGACGTGGATCCCGTAGGAGCGGTCCGCCCCACCCGGCTCGAGCCGGTGCAGGAAGACGACCTCGTCGCCGACCTCGCGCACCGCGACGTTGAAGTTGCGCGCGTGGGCCAATTCCTCGGGGAGCTGGGTGAGCTCGTGGTAGTGCGTGGCGAAGACCGTCTTGCAGCCGATGCGGTTGTGCAGGAACTCGGTCACCGCCCAGGCGATGGCCACGCCGTCGTAGGTCGAGGTGCCGCGGCCGATCTCGTCGAGGAGTACGAGGCTGCGCGCGCTCGCCCCGTGGAGGATCGCGCTCGTCTCGCTCATCTCCACCATGAACGTGGACTGGCCGCGCGCCAGGTTGTCCGAGGCGCCGACCCGCGTGAACAACCGGTCCACCACGCCCACGACCGCGCGCCGGGCAGGGACGAACGCGCCCATCTGCGCGAGCACGACGCACAGCCCCACCTGGCGCAGCAGCGTGGACTTCCCCGCCATGTTGGGCCCGGTCAGGAGGATCACCCGGCCAGCCTCGTCGAGCGTGACGTCGTTGGGGATAAACGCCTCGCGCGGCATCATCCGCTCGACCACGGGGTGGCGGCTCCCTTCCAGCCGGATGCCGAAGCCGTCGGTGACGTCCGGCCGCACGTAGTTCTCGCGGTGGGCCAAGTCGGCGAGGGCGGCCCACACGTCGAGCTCGGCGATGCGCTGGGCGGTGTGCTGCACGCGCCCGATGGCCTCCGCGACCCGGCGGCGCAGGGCATCCAACAGCTCAGCCTCGCGCGTCCCGATACGCTCCTCGGCGCCGAGTACCCGGGCCTCGTACTCCTTGAGCTCCGGCGTCACGAACCGCTCCGCCCCGGCCAGGGTCTGGCGGCGCTCGTAGTCGACCGGCACGTGCTCCAGATGCGGGCGTGTCACTTCGATGTAGTAGCCGAAGACTTTGTTGAAGCCGACCTTGAGCGAGCCGATCCCGGTGCGCTGCCGCTCGCGCGTCTGCAGCCCCGCGATGTAGGACTTGCCGCCGTCGCGCGCGTCGCGCAGCTCGTCGAGGGCGCGGTCGTGGCCCGGCCGGATCGCGTCGCTGTCCCCGAGCTGGGCGGGCGGCCGGTCGACGAGCGCGCGGGCCAACTCGTCGCCCAGGTCGGCGAGCAGGTCGAACCCGGCGGCCGTCTCGAGCAAGGCGGAGCGCTCGCGGCGCTCCAGGCCGTCGAGGGCGGCGTGGCCGTCGGGGAGGCGTTGGATCGAATCGCGCAACGCGCCGAGCTCGCGCGGCGTGGCGCGTCCCAGCGCGGCGCGGCCGGCCAGGCGCTCGAGGTCGCGCACGCCGTCGAGCGCCTCGCGCAGGCGGTCCCGGCCGCGTGGGTCCTGGGCGAGCACCTCGACGGCATCGAGGCGCGCGCCGATCGCGGCCGCATCCACGAGCGGGGCGAGCAGCCAGCGTCGCAGTAGCCGCGCGCCCATCGCCGTGCGCGTCCGGTCCAGCACCTCGAGGAGCGTCGTGCCGGGCGCGCCGGCACGCAGCGGCTCGAGGAGCTCCAGATTACGTCGCGTCATTTCGTCGAGCGGGAGGACGTCGCCGCGGCGCACGAGGCGCGGGCGGGCGAGGTGCGGGAGGCCGCCCGGCTTGAGCTCCTTGGCGTAGCGCAGCAGCGCTCCCGCGGCCCCCAGGGCCGCACTGTCCCCGGCTTCGACGCCGAATCCGTCGAGGGAGGCGAGACCATAGGCGCGGCTCAGATCTGCCCGCGCCAGTTCGGGGTCGAACTCCCACGCCTCGCGCTCGGTGACCGTCACGGCCTCGGCCGGAGACAAGCCGAGGTCGGCCGCCGCGCTCCCCGCGGGCACGACGAGCTCCGGCGGCTCGAAGCGCGCGAGGGCGAGGGCGAGATCGGCGGCGGGGACGGACTCCCAGACGAATTCGCCGGTCGTCAGGTCCAGGGCGGCGAGGCCCGCGGTGTCGCCGCGCGGCGCGCAAGCCACGAGGAAGTTGTTGCGCTCGCGTGCCAGCCAATCCTCGGCGAGCACGGTTCCCGGGGTGACGGTCTCTACCACCGCGCGGCGCACGAGTCCCTTGGCGAGCTTGGGGTCCTCCATCTGCTCGCAGATCGCGACGCGGTGCCCCTTGGCGATGAGCCGGCGCAGGTACTCGGTGGCGGCCTTGACCGGCACACCGGCGAGCGGGACCTCGGCGGCGCCGCCGTTGTTGCGCGAGGTGAGCGTGAGCCCGAGCTCGCGCGCCGCGAGCTTCGCGTCGTCCTCGAACATTTCGTAGAAGTCGCCCATCCGGAAAAACACGATGGTGTGCGGGTAGCGCGCCTTGATCTCGCGGTACTGCTGCATCAGCGGCGTGTCGGGCGCGTCGGACTCGGTGACGCGGGAGGGCGGCGGTGGAGGCGTCACGACTCCTCCACGATGAACGGCTGTCCTCCGAGCTTGGTGCGGAGTCGCGACAAGGCGCGCTGCGCCTCCTCGCGGGTCGGGTAGCGCCCGACGCGCACCTTGAAGAGGCCGCTCGTGTCGCGCACGACCCGCGCGTCGAATCCCATCACCTTGAGACGCGTCAGTATCTCGTCCACCTGGGACGCGCTCTTCACGGCGAGCACTTGCACGGCAAAGCTCGGCGTCGCGGGCACCGCTGGGGCGGCCGAGTCGGCCGGCGGCGGCGTGCCGGCGACCGCGGGGGGCGTCGCGCAGCGGGCCGCGTAAAAGCTCACCTGGTTGCGGAATTCGACGTCGTCCCCGGCGCCGGCCAGCGCCTCCTGAATCAGCTGGCAGCCGTGCGTTTCGTCCTTCAGCTCGAAGTAGGCGCGCGCGCCCACGAAGTCGGCTTTCGCCTTGACCGGTGAGTCCGGGTAGTCGCGGCGCAGGCGTTCGGCCGCCTGCGCCGTCGCCGCGACGTCCCCCTGGGCCCAATACAATTGCGTGAGGCGCAGCAGCGCGTCGTCCGCCCACGGCGACCAGCCGTACTCGACCACGACGCGCTGCAGGCTCGTCGCCGCCGTGGCGGCGTCGGGCGCGAGGATGCCCTGCGTGTAGAGCGCCTGCGGGTACGCGGAATCCTGGGGCGAGAGGGTCGCGAGCAGCCGCCGCACCACGGCGCGCGCCGAGTCGGTGCGGCCGGACTGCGCGAGCTGAACGGCCGTCTGGAGACGGGGATCGCCGGCTTGGCCGGACAGTCGGACAGTCGGACTGACGGACAGGACTGCGAGAAGTGAGATCAGTCCGACTGTCCGACTGTCCAACCGTCCGACTCTCATGCAGCCTCCCGGGCGGGCACCGCGAACTCCACCACCAGCTGCACGATGATCCCCCGCTCTTCCGACGTCCCCGTGCCCTTCAGCGCGCGGTCGGCCGCGAGAGTGCGGCGTAAGGCGCGCCCGAGATCGGCGCGCGTCCAGCCTCCTGCCCAGCGTGCGAAGCGGGCCGCCTCCTCGCGCCAGTCGCGCAAGCCGTACGGCCGGGCGGCCCGCAGGTGGCGGAGCAAGGCGTCTTCGAGCCGCGCATGCGGGGTGCCGCGGTCCAGCTCGGCGCGGGCCAGCGCGGTGCCGAGCAGTGCCGTACCCAGAGCGGTAACGACGCGGACGCCGGTCATCCCCGCCTGCTCGAGGGCGAGACCGGCGAGCCGGGCGGCGTCGGCGCCGCGGCGCTCCAGCGCGGCGTCCACGAGGTCGAAGACCGTCGCGCCTTGACGCACCCCCACCGCCGCCGTCACGTCGGCGCGCGTGGCCGCCCGCCCGTGCGCGAGCGCCGCCAGCTTCTCGAGTTCCTGGGCCAGCGCTCCGAGGTCGCTCCCCACGGCGGCAACGAGCAGCTCCACCGCCTCGGGCTCGATCGTCAGGCCCAGCCGACCCGCGTGGTGCGCCGCCCAGCGGCCGACCCGGTCGGGGCTCAGGCGGTCCACCTGCACCGCCGTGGCGCGCGAGGCGAGATCCGCAGCGGCGTCACCGTCGCCCTGCACGAGAATCAGCACGGTGGTGGGATTGGGGTTGTCGAGGTAACGGATGAGCTCGTCGCGGGCTTTGCCCTTGGCCTTCATCTGCTCGATGCCGCGCAGCACCACCGCGCGGCGCTCGGCGAGCATGGGCGCGGTGTCCACCAGCGCCCGGAGCGCCTCCGGGTCCAACTCAGCGGCGGCGCGGGCGTCCAGGTTGAAGTCTCGCGCCGCCGGGTCCACGGCGCGCTCGAGCAGCGCCCGCACGGCTTCCTCCTTCAGCACGTCCTCCTCGCCATGGAGATAGTACACCGGGCCGGGCGCGGCTCCCTGCTTCAGACCCTTGAGAAGCGTATCGAAGGTGAGGGCCGCCATACCGGCCGGAAATTACCCCCGGGTGACGGGGGATGACAGGGCCGAAGCCGGTTCAGCGGCCGGCGGTGACGGGCTCGACGCGACTTGCGGGCTGTACCAGCGCGGTGCCGTAGGGATTGGGGTTGCCGGCGACAACGCTGGCGCGGGGATCCTGGAACGTGACATTGGGGACACCGGCGTGCGCGACCGGCTTCGGAAACGGAACCGGCGGCAGCGCGGCGACGGGTCGCTGTGCGTGCGGGCGCACCCCCTCGACGGCGATCAGGGCGAGTGCGGCCGCGATGAATAGCGCGGCCGCCAGCCCTGCCCGCACCCCAATTTTCGGCTCGGCCAGCCGCTGCCGCTCGAGAACGAGCCGCGCTTCGAGGCGGCTCCGGAATTCCGGGCTCGGCTCGATGAGCGTCGCCTGGAGGGCGCGGACGCCCCGCTGCAGCGCCGCTTCCCACTCCCGGCACGTGGCGCACTGCGCCAGATGCCGCTGAAACCGGCGCCGCTCCCGCGGAGCCGAGATCAGCCCGTCGCGGATGTCGGCGTAGCGCTCGCGCAACTCGAGACAGTCCATAAGTAGGTGGAATGATACCACCGGTACGGCGGAAGGGTTCCGAAATGCAGGTGCCAGGTGCCAGGTGTGAGGTGTCAGACAACCTGACACCCGGCACCTGACACCTGGAACCTGCTACTCGACCATCGGCGAGATCAACTGGGCGAAGCTGTTCCTGGCGCGGTTCAGGCGGCTCTTCACCGTGCCCAGGTTGCAGCCCGTGATCTCCGCGATCTCCTGGTAGCTCTTCCCTTCGAGCTCGCGCAGCACGAACACGACCCGGTGATGCTCAGGGAGGTGGCAGACGCACTGCTCCACGGCGTCCTTGAGGAAGCGCTTGCGGTACAGGTCGTCGGGGCGGGCGCTCGTGTCCTCGAACTGCAGCGGCCGGTGGTCGCTCTCCCAGTTCTTCTTGATCGTCTGGAACAGCACCAGCGGGTTGCGGCTGCGGTTGCGCAGCTCGTTCTTCGCGAGGTTCGAGGCGATCGTGTAGATCCACGTCGAGAACTTCTTGGTCTGGTCGAAGCGGTGCAGGTGCCGGAACACCCGGATGAAGACCTCCTGCACGAGGTCCTCCGCGCGCTCGCGATCGCCGATCGTGCGATTCACGAAGTTGAGCAGCCGGCTCTGGTAGCGGTCGACGAGGGCGCCGAACGCCTGGGGATCGCTGGCGAGATGCCGCTGCACCACCTGGGCGTCGGCGAGCTCGTGGAGGGTCTGCCGCTCCAGGGCCCGCACGCCGGTCTTCGTGGTGAGCTTGAGGACTGCTCTCATAAGACACTCCGGGTTCGCACGGAAACGTGGACGGCTAGGTGCTGCCTCCCTCTACCAGCGTTTTTGGCATGAACCGTACCGCCAGACCACTTTTCGCAACGCATTGCGCCGCCGACGCTTCGTCCGACACGCGTGTCGCCGCGACGCCACCGTTGTCCACCGGGGGTGACACCCTATGGTACAGATCGTCACCGTGCCCCGCCAGGGCGCTCTATTGCTATTAGATGACGCTCAGATGAGAAACGTCACACACGCCCGGCGCTGTTCCGCTCACCAAGCACGAACCCCGCCAGATACAGGAGCGCCGCGATCGATTTGGCGTCGCGGATTTCCCCGCGGCGGATGTCGTCGAGCACCGCGGAGAGGGGGCGTGGCACCACCTCGATGAACTCGTCGCGCTCGTGGGCCGACTGGGTGGCGGTCAGCTGCGCCGCCCAAAAGAGATGGATGGTCTCGGTCGTGAAGCCGGGGGTGGTCCAGATGGACGTGAGCCGCTCGAGCCGCCCCGCCCGGACGCCGGCCTCTTCCTCCAACTCGCGCCGCGCGCAGGCCTCCGGCTCCTCCCCGGGGGCGAGCGTCCCCGCCGGCACCTCCCACAGGGTGCCGCCCGTCGCATAGCGGAACTGGCGCAACATCAGGATGGTCGGGTCCGCTCCAGCGGGATCGGACAGCACCGGCACGACGGCGGCCGCGCCCGGGTGACGGACGATCTCCAGCTCTCCGGTCGAGCCGTCGGGGAAGCGCACCGTGTCCACGTCGAGCGTGATCACGCGGCCGCTGTACACGCGCATCGAGCCTCCGTCAGTGTTGGAACAGCCAGGCGATGGGGACCTTGATGCCCTCGGCGAGAATGAAGCCGGCGTTGCGCCGCGGGCTGGCGCGGATCGGCGAGCCCGGTGCGGGCGACGTGTAGGGGATCAGGCCTTTGCGTGTGGCGACGATCCGCAGCCGCAACATGTGAAACCCGTCGCTCACGAGGATGACGCGGCGGCTGCTCTTGCCCGCGAACCAGTCGGCCACGCGGTCGATCGATTCGTAACTCGTAGCGGCGATGGGGAGGGCGATGGCCGCCTCCGGCGGAACGCCGAGGTTGCGCAGGTAGCGGCGTCCGACTTCGGCCTCGCTCAGCGAGTCGCGCGCGCCGACCCCGCCGGTGACGAGCACGACGGGGGCGAAGCCGCGCAGGTACAGGGTCGCCGCGTGGTCCAGGCGCGCCTTGAAGACCGGGGAGGGCCGGCCGTTGTACTGCGCCGCGCCGAGCACCGCGATCGCGTCGGCGGTCGCGGCCTGCTCCCGGGCGCCGCTGACCGCTACCGCCACGACGACGACCCCCCAGCCGAGCACCAGCAGCACGAGGAGAACGCCCAGGGCCGCGAACTTGCGGCGCAGGGTCCAGATCGCCATGCAGCAAATATAGAAGCGCTACTTGGTAAGAAGCTCCTCGAACAGCGCCAGCGCCCGAGGGTCCCCGGACTGGCCGAGCCAGAAGAGGGCCTTGCGGCGAACGTCGGGATCGCGGTTGGTGCGCACGACGCGGATCAGGGCCGGGACGCCTTCGTCAGGCGGCCGCTGCGACAGCGCGAACACGGCTGCATTCCGGACCTCGCGGCTTCCGGTGGCGTCGTCGACCAGGTCGGCGAGGCCGCGCGTCGCCGCTTCGCCAGCGGCCTGGCCGAGCCAGAACACGGCGGAGCGTCGCGTGTGCTCGACGACCTGTGGCGAGCGCGCGAGGCGCAGCAGGTCCGGCCATACCGTGACGCTGTCGGCGAGCGTCGCCGCGAACACGGCCGCGCTGCCCACCTCGCCGGTGGCGGTGCCGGCGAGGCCCAGGAGGTAGGTCGTCGCCGCCTGGGTCGAGACGGTGCCGAGGTCGGTCACGCCCGCTGCCGCGGCCGGCCAGCGACCGCCGACGTGCACCTTGGCGCGGGTCACCCTCCCCCCGCGCACCGTCAGCACGACGCGGACGGGACCGGAGTCGCACGAGCTGCGCCAGTCGTTGTCCGAGTCGTCGGAGTAGCTCTGGCGGCAGCGCCCGGAGCCGCAGTCCCAGGAGATGGCGCCGCGGCCGTCGCCGTAGACGCCGGGCCGCGCGGCGAACGCCATGCGCACGTCGCCGTCGGGGGCGCGGGCGATCTGGCGCCCCAGGTCCTGCGCCGCGGCGGTGGTGACGGCGGCGGCGATCCCGCCCAGCAGGCCGATGAGCACGAGAGGGCGGATCATTGGTTGATGATCTCCTCGAGCAGCCGCGCCGCCCGCGGGTCGTGGGACTGCCCGACCCAGAACAGGGCCTTCTTGCGGAGCTCCTTGTCCTGCTCGTGGCGCACGATGTCGATGAGCTTGTCGAGCGCTTCGGGCTCATGGCGCTGCGAGTAGACGAAGATGAGCTGCGCCTTCATCTCGTGGTTCTGGATGCGGGCGTACAGGCCCACGAGCTCGGTGATCGTGGCGACGGAGCTGTTGCCGCTCTGGCCGACCCAGAACAGCGCCTTCTTGCGCATCTCGATCGGCTCGCGTTCGTTCAGCGCCAGATCCATGAGCCAGCGGCCGTTCTCGTTCCCACCCTGCTGGGCGAGGGAGAAGATCACCTTCTCCTTGAGGTCGTCATCGGTGAGCTTGGCGTAGAGACCGCGCAGGAACGCGGCGTTCTCGGCGCCGGGGCGCTGGCCCAGCCAGAAGATGATCTGGGCCCGGACTTCATCGGACACTCCGGGCCGTTCGGCGTACGCCCGCAGGATTTCTCCGGCGCGGGGGTTGTGCTGCTGGGACAGCGCGAACACGGCCTTCTTCTGAATCTCCTCGTCGGGAGACGTACGCAGGATGGAGTCCAGCATCTCCACGGCGCGTTCGCTCGGCACCTGGGACAGCCAGAACACCGCCTGCTCGCGGACCTCGTGGTCGGGGTCGTTGCGCGCCACGTCGAGCAGGATGTCCTCGACATCCTCTGTCCGCTTCTGCGAGAGGATGAACACCGCCTTGCGGCGCAGCGCCGCCGAGCACGCGTCGCGCTTCGAGAGCACGCGTCGCAGGATCGGAACGGCGTTGGCCGCGTCCATTTGCAGCAGGCCGTTCAACGCCTGGAGGCGCAGGTCGTCGTCATCATCTTCGTTGGGACAGCTGGTCGGCGAGGTGCGGCCGGTGTCGCCGCCGGCCCCTGGGGGCTGGACCGGCCGCGCCGGCTGCGCCGGTTGCGGGGGCTGCGCCCGCTGGGACAGCTCCGCCGCTGCCGCCTGATCCCCCCCGCGCGCCAGTGCGGTGAGAATCCGCACCCGCAAGGTGGCCGCGTCCCGCGTCGTCCGCGCCTGCGGGTAGCGGCGCTGCTGGGAATCGAGCAGTGTGAGCGCGGTCCGCAGGCCCTGGTCGTCGCCGGTGCGGTAGAGAGCAAACGCGCCCCAATAGTGCGCGTCACCGGCGTAGCTGGACGCGGCGTAGCGCCTCGTGATCTCTCCGAAGAGATTCGCCGCGCTCCCGTACTCGCCGCGGTTGAACGCCCGCCGCGCCGCGCGCCACAACGAGTCGGCGGGGTCTTGCTGGTCGTCGCCCCACGCGCCGAGACCGACGGCCAGCTCGGCGAGGCGGGTGACGTCCGGCGGGCGTGGCGTCGCCGGCTGCTGGGTGATGACGGCGGCGGTGAGCAGGAGAGACAGCGCGTTCATCACAGTGCTCCTTGCACGCGCGCGCCGGGGCCGGCGGGGACCGCCGTCTGCAACCGCAGCAACACGCTCCGTTGTTCGATGCCCTGCGTGATCAAGTCCACATCTTCGCCCGCGCGCCCCGCGGGCACTTGGGCGATCTGCGCCAGCACGACCTCGAGGTCCTCGAGCAGCGACTTGAGGCGCGGGTCGCGGGCGGCGGGCGAGTCCATCATGAGACGAGTCGTCGTGAGGAGGTCGCGCGCCTGGCCCGCGAACTGCGCGTCCAGCCGGCCGGTCCGCGCCTCCGCGCGGAACGAGGCGAGCAGCGCCTCGGTGCGCGTCAGGTACTGCGTCGCCGCGACCCGGTAGGCCACGACGCCGGCGCTGTCCGGCGGCGTGGCGAGCTGCCCGACGGGCGCCGTGAGACGGCCCAGCGCGATGCCCAGAACCAACACGGCCGCTGCGGCGAGGCCCCAGCGCAACCACGGCCGCAACGCGAGCACGCGCGGCGCGGCCCGGCGCCGCGCCCGCTCGGCGACGATGCGCGCCCACAGCTCCTCGCGCGGCACGGCCGGCGGGCGGTGATAGTCCCGGGCCAGCTCCCGCAGCCGTTGATCGATGCGATCATCCGTCATGGCACCCATTCTCCCGCGAAGTCCGCGAGCGCCTCGCGCAGCTTGGCCCGCGCCCGCGACAGCTGCGCCTTCGACGTCCCGACTTCGACGTTCAGCGCCGTCGCGATCTCCTCGTGCGTGTACCCCTCGACATCGTGCATCACGAACACCGTGCGATACTTCTCCGACAGCGCGTCGATCGCCGCGTACAGCCGGGTCTTCAAGTCCGGCTCGGCCCGGCGGGCGCCGCCCGCCACCTCGGCCGCGTGATCCAGCTCGATCTCACGCCCGCGCCGCTTCAGCTTGCGCAGCCCGTTCAGCGTGACGGTCGTCGCGATCGTGTACAGCCACGTCGACAGCGCCGCCTCGCCGCGGAAACTGTCCAGCCGCTCGAAGGCGCGGATGAACGTCTCCTGCGTGAAGTCCCGGGCGAGGTCGTCGTCCCCCGCCAGCCGATACGCCAGCCGGAAGACACGGTCTACGTGGGCGTCGTACAGCGCCCGCTCGGCCAGGGCATCCCCGGCGCGGACGCGGGCGATGAGTTCACGTTCGTCCACGGAGCTCGCCGGGGCGACGGTCATACTTCCGACACGCGGTAATCCGGAAGGGTTGCGGGGGGGGGCCGCTTATCCCCAAAACATCACAAACCGCAGGGCGATCCCGACGAGGAGAGCAAACAGGATGGAGGCCAGGGTCCCGATGAGCACGTATTCGGCGAAGTCGCGGTCGTCCAGGGCCCGGAACCGGGTCAGCGCCTTGGCGGCGAGGACGAGCCCCAAGGCCCCGAATTGGCCGATAAAGACCAGGGTCAGCGTGATGGCACGCTCCAGGACGCCGATCACCATGCCGCGGGACAGCTCGGACGCGGGCACGGTGATGCCGCCCTTGCCGGGCGACTCGCCTACGGGGACCAAGTCCAGGACGCGGCGGATCAGCACCGCGCCCCCGGCGCAGGCGTACCAGTACCCCGCGGCGAACAGCGCCAGGCGTCCCCAGAACATGCCGGCGCGTGTGGGATGGGCGACGTCGCGGGTGAGCCACGCGATCACCACGGCAACGACGAGGGCGCCAGCCTCGAGCAGCAGGGCACGGCCCGGCGTGGTCCACCCGGCCCGGCGCCATGGCGTAAATGCGACGCCCACGGCGAAGGCGAGCAGCACCACGGCGGGAATCGGGTTCATCGCGCGAGCAGCTCCTGAAAGACCTTGTCACCCGCGGCCACGAGGGGCCAGGCCATGCGACGGCGCAAGTGAGAAATGGCGCTGGGCCCAACCTTCAACCGCTTGGCAAGGTCGTCAAGGTGAGCCTCGCGCCAGACGCGCTGCGCGGTCGCCACGGCCCGTTGGCGACGCGTCCAGCCCCAGTACAGCGCCGAGTAGTAGTCGGCACAGGCGGCGAGCGACGGGTCGAAGCCCTCGAAGGCGAGGACCAGACGGTGGCGTTTGGCGCGGTCGAGCGCGGCCCGGGCCGCGTGGAAGCAGGGGCCGTCGAGCTCGGGGGCGGTGGCGCCCCGGCGCAGCGGCGTGGAGAGCGTCCCGCGCCCGCAGGCCACAACCCAGTCCACGTCGGGGAACGCGAGGCGCAGGCGGTGGCTGACCTCCCACACCGGGGTCGCGGTCTTGAAGAGCCCTTGGAGCTCGTCGCCGAGGGTGACGGCGAACCGCGCTGCGAGGTGCGGGCGGTAGCGCGCGTTGAGCTCGCGCGCGGCGTCGCGGATGCGGGCCTGGAGGCGGGCGCGGGCCGGCGGCGCGAGCGCCCGGGAGGCCGCCACGTCGGCGATGAGGGCGGTGTAGTGAGTTGTCATTTTACGTCAAATTATCAAATACTGACGTAATATGTCAATATCAGTCAATTTGACGTTATCCGTCAGCTCACCGCGTGCCGAACAGCCGGTCCCCCGCGTCGCCCAGCCCCGGCAGGATGTAGCCGTGCTCGTTGAGCTGGCGGTCGAGGGCGGCGGCGTACACGGGGACATCCGGGTGCGCGGCGAGCATGGCCTTCACGCCCTCGGGGGCGGCGACGAGGCACAGGAAGCGCACCCGCGCGGCCCCCGCCTTCTTGAGCGCTTTCACCGCGGCGACCGCCGATCCGCCGGTCGCGAGCATCGGGTCCAGCACGAAGAACGCCCGGTCCTGCTCGCCCGAGGGGATCTTGAAGTAGTAGTCCACGGGCTGCAGGGTGTCGTGATCGCGGTACAGGCCGATGTGCCCGACGCGCGCCGAGGGGATCAGCTGGGCGATGCCCTCGACCATCCCCAGCCCGGCCCGCAGGATCGGCACGAGCGTGAGCTTCTTGCCCGCCACCTGCACGCCGCGGGTGTGCTCGAGCGGGGTGTCGATCTCGACGGCCTCGAGGGGGAGGTCGTTGGTCACCTCGTAGGCCATGAGCATCGCGATCTCGCCGGCGAGCTGCTTGAAGTCCTTGGTGGGCGTGCGCTTGTCGCGCAGCAGCGTGAGCTTGTGCTGGATCAGCGGGTGCGTCAGCAGCGTGAGGTTGGGGAAGTCGGGGCGGGACATGGGGTGAACCTACGCCGCACGATGGCACGACGCCACGTTGCACGAGGGCGCCCCGCGGGTAGTTTTGCTCTCCCTGTCTCCCGCCGGAGTCCGTTCATGAAGCGCGCGATTTCCCTCCTGGCGCTCGCCGCCGCGGTCGTGCCGGCGCTGGTGGCCCAGACCCCCAAGCGCCGCGTCGCGGTGCTCGATTTCGATTACGCGACGGTCCACGAGTACGTGCTGGACCTGTTCGGGCACGACGAGGACATCGGGAAGGGCATCGCGGACATGCTGGTGACCGACCTGGTCCGCAACGGTACCTACTCGGTGATCGAGCGCAAGCAGCTCGACCGCGTGCTGCAGGAGCAGAACTTCCAGCAGAGCGGGCGGGCCGATCCGACGAGCGCGGTGCAGCTGGCGCGCCTCCTCGGCGTCGACGCGATCATCATCGGGAGCATCACGCAGTTCGGCCGCGACGACAAGAAGCTCGGCCTCGGCGCCGCCGGCGGCGGCGTGCACGTGGGGGGGATCGGCCTCGGCGGCCTCGGCCGCAAGACGGCCAAGGCGGTGGTCAACATCGACGCCCGCATCGTGAGCACGACGACCGCCGAGATCCTCGGCGTCGCGACCGGCCACGGGGAGTCCAAGCGCTCGGGCACGACGCTGATCGGCGGGGTGGCGACCGGCGGGGGGGCGGTGGGCGGCGGGTTCACGATGGGGAGCTCGAACTTCGGCGGGACGATCATCGGTGAAGCGACCCGGGCGGCGGTGGACAGCATGGTGGGGCAGCTCGTCGCGGTGGCGGCGAGCATGCCGGAGACGAAGGTGGCGATCAAGGCGCTGGTGGCGGACGTTGCCGGCGGCGAGATCATCATCAACGTCGGCACGTCGGGCGGCGTGAAGGTCGGCGCCGAGTACGACGTGATGCGTCCGGGCCGCGAGGTGCGCGATCCGGCGACGGGCCGGGTGCTGCGGCGGATCACGACCCGGGTGGGGACGCTGAAGATCACGTCGGCCGACGAGCAGTCGGCGACCGGGACGCTCACGGGCGGCCCGGCGCAGGTGGGCGACTGCGTGGGGGCGTGTCCGAACAACTGACGGACAGTCGGACTGTCGGACGGTCGGACCGTGGGGGCGCGCGAGCGCCCCTTTGTGTTCGTTGGACCGCCGCCCTCGCGGCTCGGACCCGCTTGGCGGCTCTGCGTCCGTTATCTATTATCCTGCTCCCCAGCCTCACCCGGCCAGGTAGCTCAGTTGGTAGAGCAGCGGACTGAAAATCCGCGTGTCGGCAGTTCGATTCTGCCCCTGGCCATTCCCTTTCTCTACAGCGCTAATCTCTTCCCGGCCGCGCCAGGAACGCGAGTGAGGCCGCGGCCATCACTCCTCCCGTCAGCAGCACCGCCTCCATCGTGGCCCGCGCCAGCAAGGCCACGATCAAGCTTGCCGCGACCCATGGCACAACGCCTCCGCCCGGCATGACGAACGGCTTATCGGCCGCGCCCGCGTCCAGCTGCCTGAGCCGCACGATGGCCAGGCAGCACGCCAGGTACACGAGCAGGATCGCCACGTTCGCCATGATCGCGAGTTTGACGTACGTGCCGGTGATGGCGATGGCGCACACGATCACGCCTTGGATCGCGATCGCGACGTGCGGCGTGTGGTGTGCGCGATGCACGACCGCAAGCGGCCGCGGCAGATACCCGTCCACGGCGAGAGCGAAGAGCGTCCGTGGGGTAGAAAGCATCGTGGCCGTCATGAAGCCGAACGTCGAGACGATCATCGCGATGAGGATCAGGGTGGAGCCGGTCGGCCCGGCGAATTGCACGGCCGCCGCGGCGAGTGGCGCCTTCGCCGTCTCGGGAGCAGCAAGGGCGCTGCCGAGGATGCCTTGGGCAACGAGCTGGACCGCGATGTACAGCACCCCCACCCCGGTCACTGCGAGCGCGATCGCCCGCGGCACGGCGCGGGCCCCATCGCGCACTTCACCGCTCACTTGCAGCGCGGATTCCATCCCAAAGAAGGCAAACATCAGGAGCAGCCCGGATTCTCCCAGGCGCGCGAGCGAGGGGAATGAACCCAACGCGAGATTCTCCGCCCGGACGTGCGACAGGCCGAGTACCACGAACGCGATGAGCGGGAGGATTTTCGCCACGGTCGCGACGCCACTCACCTGCGATCCCAGTGCGGCGCCGCGGATGTTGACGACGGCAAGACTGGCAAAGACCGCGATGAGGAGCGCGGCGCGCGGCAGTTGGCCGCCGAGGGCCGGCACCAAAGCGCCGAGCGCGTCGGCAAGCACGGTGGCGACCGCAGACATCGCGAGCGTGATGCCGAGCCAGAGCAGCACGCCGCATAGATAGCCCGTGTAGGGGCCGAACGCCCGCTCGACGTACGCGTAGGGGCCACCGCTCTGTGGGACGCGGCTCCCTGCCTCGGCGATACAGAGGGCCACGAGCCCCGTTGCCACGGCGCACACGAGGTAGGCCAGGGGAGCCGCGGCACCGAGGCTCGCGGCCACGTGCGCGGGGAGCACGAAGATCGCCGCGCCGACGGTGATATTGAAGATGGCGGCGGCGAGCCCGCGCACGCCGATCACGCGCCGCAGGGCGGGTTCGGTCACACTGCCGCGGCAATCAACTCGGAGAACTTCTCGAGGTCGATATTGCCACCGGAAACAATGGCGACGATGGGCCCCGCCCCCGCCTTGCCAGTGAGCGCAGCCGCAAGGCCAAGCGCGCCCGCCCCTTCCGCGATCACGCGGGCCTTCTCCGCCATGAGCCGCATGGCGCGCTTTACCTCGTCCAGGGTCACGACGATGAAGCCGTCCACCACCGGCTGCATGCGCTGCCACATGCGTGGAAACACACTCTTGCCGCCTGCGCCGTCGACGAACGTGGCTTTCCAGTCCGGAAAGACTTGAGCGGAGCCTCTGGCGAACGACAGGGCGGCGGGCGCCGCAGTCTCCGGCTCGGCGCCCCACACTTTGATTTCCGAGCGCAACGCTTTCACGGCACTGGCGATGCCCGTGATCAAACCGCCGCCGCCGATCGCGGCGATGATGGCGGCAGTCTCCGGTGCGTCCTCGAGAATCTCGAGCCCCATCGTCGCATGACCGGCGATGAAGTTCTGATCGTCGAAGGGATGGATGAAGGTTCCCTCGACGCCGGGATACGAACGGTCATCGAGTGCCTGCCACGCGACCGCATACGGCACGAGCACGAGCTTCGCGCCCAGTGCGCGCATGCGCTCGAGCTTCGCGGCGGGCGCCGTCTCGATCGCGACGACGGTGCACGGCACGCCGGCGGCCCGCGCCGCGTACGCGACCCCCTGGCCGGCATTGCCCGCGCTGATTGTCCAGACGCCGCGCCGGCGCTCGGCATCGGACAACAGCGCGACAGCGTTGGCGGCGCCCCGCAGTTTGTAGGCGTTGATCGGTTGTAGGTTTTCGAGCTTCAGCCGCACGTCCGGGAATCCCGACCCCAGCTCCAGCCGGACCAGCGGTGTGCGAACGATCGTTCCCGCGATGCGCGCCCGGGCGTCCTTGATCTCGCTGAGAGTGATCGGACGGACCGGTTCGAGCGCCGTCGTCATTCCGTCCTCCGCTGGAGAACCAGCGCCGCCGCCACCACGTCTTCGACCGCGACACCGACGGACTTGAACAACGTGACCTCCTCAGGTGTGCGCCGGCCGGGATGCACCCCGGCCACGACCGCGCCGATCTCCGTGACCTCGCTCCGCGCCGCAATGACGTCCCCTGATTCGCGCAGCGCGGCTTCGCGGGAATCGACAAACACGCGGGCCGTCGTGACGAGATCGTCGTCCAGCTCGCGCCAATCGGGACGGGTCGCGCCGACGGCATTGACGTGCGCGCCTTGTGACAGCCATCGGCCCTGCAGCAATGGTGTCGTGGCGCTCGTGGCGACCACCACCACGTCCGCACCGCGCACGGCATCCGCCGCGCTCGCCACGGCCTTCACGCCATGCCGCTGGGCGAACGCCGGCGCATTCCGGGGGCTCCAGACGCGCACGTCGGTGAAGGAACGGACCAGGCGCAGCGCCGCCAGGTGACTCCTCGCCTGCACGCCGGATCCGAGGATCGCGAGCACCGACGCGTCAGCCCGGGCGAGCCGTTGGGTCGCCACCGCCGACGCCGCGGCCGTCCGCATCTCGGTGATGAGCCGGCCGTCCATCATCGCGAGCGGCTCCCCCGTCTCGGCCTTGAACAGCACGATGACGGCGTGGTGCGTGTGGATGCCCACGTTCTGCGGGTAGAACGTGACGAGTTTGGCGCCGAGGGCGCCGGCGTACGCCGGCATGACGGCGAAGAAGCCGTGATGAGGCGCCACGGGAAGCACTGCGCGCACCGGTTGTACCACGCGACCCGCGGACAATGCCGCGAGCGCGTCCGCGATGGCGGGAATGAGGTCCTGGTAACGGAGCCGTTGTTGCACAGCCGGCTCGTCGAGGACGACGATGTCCATCATATGGAACTACGTGCTGACGGATAGCTCCACAAGCATCTCTAGGTGTCTAACAATCCGCGTGTCGGCAGTTTGATTCTGCCCCTGGCCACTAGTAAGACTACGGCATCGCACACCCCACCGCATCACTCTCGGCGACCTCGGGAATGCGGACGCGATATGTGCGGCCGCTCACGCCCGACCAGCTCAGCTCCCACCACGCCAGGCCGCCGCGCCGCGACCGCAACCGCATCTCCAGCGCCGGATCGTCGTCCCAGCTCACCACGGTGCGCGTCGCATCGTCGACGACGACCTCGACGCGGGGCCGCAGGGCGACGTCACCGGTAGTCACGGCCCACTCCGCGGCCCCGCCGAGCTGCAGCCAGGCATACAGCGTGTCCCCCGCGCACCAGACCCGCTCGATCCGCGGCCGCGGCACATGGCCGGCCGACTTGCGGGGGACGACCTGGCGTTGGTGACCGACGACCAAATCGAGCGGCGGCGCTGCGGCAGCCGGTAGACTGTCTCCGGCAGATACCGACGCCGCGAGTCTGGCCAGCGCGCGGCCGAA
>QHVC01000171.1 GCA_003222205.1 Gemmatimonadota bacterium
AGGCGAGCAGCACCATGCCGAGCGTCGCGGCGGGGAGGATCCACACGGCGCGCCGGCCCTGGTTGCGCAGGTTGAACCAGTGCCGGGTCAGGGCGCCGAGCACCGAGAGTCCGAGGAGGATCTCCCAGTTGAGCCGGCTGCCGTACGTCGCGGGGTAGTGGTTGCTCACCATGACGAACAGCACCGGCAGCGTCAGATAGTTGTTGTGCAGCGAGCGCAGCGCCGCCTGCCGGCCGCGCGCCGCGTCCGGGGACCGGCCCTGCGCCATCGCCGCCACCATGTGCCGCTGGGACGGGATGATCACCATCAGCACGTTCGCCGCCATGATGGTGCCGAGCGCGGCGCCGACGTGGAGGTAGGCGGCCCGCGCGCTCATCACCTGCGTCAGCCCCCAGGCGAGGGCGGTCACGAGGACAAACCCGAGCACCGCGAGCAGAGCCGGCCGGCCGCCGAGCGGCGAGCGGCACAGGACCTCGTACACGACCCAGGGTGCGACCAGCGCGCCCACGCCGATGGCGATCACGACGCCGGGCGCGAGGCCCCGGCCCGGCGCGACCAGAAAGGCGTCGGCTTGCAGATAATAGATGAGGGCCAGAAGCGAGACGCCGGTCAGCCACGTCGCGTAGGCCTCCCACTTGAACCAGTGGAGGGTACCCGGCAGCTGTGCCGGTGCACCGGCGTACTTCACCATGCGATAGAACCCGCCGCCGTGCACCGACCACAGCTCCCCCGCGACGCCCGGCTCCGCGCGCCCGGCCGGCGGCGGGGCGACCCGGCTGTTCAGCCAGTTGAAGTAGAACGACGTCCCGATCCACGCGATCCCGGTGATCACGTGCCCCCAGCGCAACGCGAGGTTCAGCCAGGCGAGCGCGTGATCAGCTGCCACGATACGTCGAGTAGCCGAACGGACTGAGGATCAGCGGCACGTGGTGGTGGCGGTCGTCGCGCACGGTGAACACGACGTCCACGTACGGAAAGAACGTCGTCCCGACCTCGAAGTGCAGCCGGTAGGTCGCGCCGCGCTCCAGGGCGCCGTCCTCGAGGAGCGCGGCGACCCGGCCGTCGGCGTCAGTCTTCGCTCTGGCCACCTCCTGCCAGCTATTGGCCTTCTGGATCGCCAGCGTCACCGCCACGCCCGCGGCGGGGCGGCCCAGGGCGGTGTCCAGCACGTGTGTCGAGAGACCGCTCATGGCTCCACCAATCGATCGAGTCGAAGTCGGGTGATCTTCGCCTGCTCGGCCGCCGCGAGGCGCAGCTCCTCGGCGGGCTCGTTCTGCAGACGGCGGCGCAGCTCGCCCAGCATCTCGGCGGCGCTGCGGCCCGAGGCACAGATCAGGAACAGGTAGCCGAACCGCTCCTCATACGCGCGATTGCCCACCTCCAGCGCCCGCCGCGTCGCCTGAGCGGCGGTCCGCATGCCCGCCTGCTCTCGATCGGACCACTCCTCCGGCGGCCGCTCGCCGATCCGCGGATGCGCGGCGAACGCCTGCAACCACTCGTCCCGCGACAGCTCCCACCACGTCCACTCGGCCACGGTGTGGACCGCCGCATCGTCCCTGAACGGCCGGGCGGCGAGCATGCGGTCCACCCAGCGGGGCGCGCCGCAGCACCTCCCCAGCACCGCCCGGGCCTGGGCCTCGGGCAGGTCGTTGAGATGGACGGCCACGCCACTCTTCATCCGGCCGGCCTCACTCGACGGGCACCGGCCGGCCCCACAGCCGCAGCCGGGCCACGCCGCCATCCGGGAAAATGCTGAGCCGCACGTGCGTCACCGGACGGCGCGCAGCGGTCGGGACGGGAAAGCGGTGGCGCCGGTTCGGCCCCAGCCGTGTCCGCGCCACGAGCTCGCGCCACGTCGCGTCGTCCGGCACCGCGAGACTCTCGGCGCCCTCAAGGCGGCAGCTCTCCGGATAGTTGCCCTTGAAATGCGTCGTGTCCACCTCCGCGGTCTCGATCACGCCCCGGTGCCCGAGTTTGAGCACCACCCAGTCGAATCCCGGCCCGCGCCGCCGCCGCGTCTCCCAGCCGTCGCCCATGTTCGCCGGACGGCCTGGGAGCAGCAGGTTGAGCGGCTCGCTGAAAAACTGGTCGCTCGCCATGAGGGGCACGCCCCCGAGCGTCGCGGCGACGAGGTCGATGGGTCCCTTCCCGGCGCGCAACCGCGTCCAATCGGGCCGCGGTTCTCCCCACACGCGCAGCCGCGCCACGCCGCCGTCGGGGTAGATGTTGAGGCGCACGCGCGTCGCGCGCAGCTCCGTCGTGATCGGGAACACGTTTTCCGCATGGCCCGCGAGCGGCGCCCTCGGCAGGACCTCGACCCACGCGTCGGCGGATCCCGACGCGGCCTCGAGCGAGGCCGCCTCCGGATGATTGCCGCGGAAGTGGTTGGTGTCCACGGTGACTTTGCGGATCACGCCGGGGGCGCCGAGGCGGATGATGCACCAGTCGTGGTCGGGGGGTCCGCGCCGCCGCCGGGTTTCCCACCCGTCCATCCACTTGCCCCGCGTCGTGTACTTCTCTTCAATGAACACGCCGCGACCGGGCTGGATCAGGTTCGCCTTGGGCGCGAAGAACTCGTCGCTCGCCTTGACGGCGCGGCCGCCCAGGCGCGCGGAGGCGAGATCGATCAGCGTCTGAGCCATCGTCCCACCGGCGGAGAGGGGAAGCGTCCGTTCTCGTACACGCGCACGCCGCGCACGAACGTTTCCCGCACCACGCCCCAGAGCGTCATCCCGGCGTACGGCGTCACGGGGTGCCGCTGATGCAGGCGAGTGGGGTCGACCGTGAAGGTCGCCTCAGGGTCCCAGATCGCGAGATCGGCGTCGAGCCCCGGCGCGAGGCGGCCTTTGCGGCCCCCGAGGCCCGCGCGCCGGGCCGGCGCCGCGGCGAGCCACCGCGCTACCTCGACGAGCGTCGCGCCGCGCGCGCGCGCCCCGGTCCACACGGCGGCGAGCGCCAGCTCCAGCGACGCGACCCCGCCCCACGCGGCGACGAAATCCCCGCTGTCGAGACACTTGAGGACGGGAGGGGCGGGGGAGTGGTCGCTGGCGACGAAGTCGAGATCGCCGGAGCGGAGCCCGGACCACAGCTGCTCGCGATTGTCGCGCTCCCGGATCGGCGGGGCGCACTTGAAGGCCGTCGCGCCATCGGGAATCTCCTCGGCCGCGAAGGAGAGATAGTGCGGACACGTCTCGACGGTCACCGCCGTCCCCGCCGCGCGGGCCGCGGCGAGCGGCTCGACCCCGCGCGCCGCCGACAGGTGCACCACATGCACGGCGCATCCGGTCTTGCCCGCGAGCCGCAGCAGCAGGTGGATCGCTTCGAGCTCGGCTTCGGGAGGCCGCGCCGCCAGCCAGGTCGCGTAGCGGCGGGGATCGCCGCCGTTCCGCGCCGCGCGCGCGATCGGCCCCGGCAGCTCCGCGTGCGCCAGCAGCACCGTATCGAGCGCGGCGAGGCGATCCATCACCTGCTCGAGGTCGGCGACGGAGACGGCCGGAAACTCGTCGATCCCCGAGGGCACGAGGAACGCCTTGAAGCCGAGCACCCCCGCGTCCGCGAGGGGCTGGAGGTCCCGGAGGTTGCCCGGGATGGCGCCGCCCCAGAACCCGAAGTCCACGAGCGCAGTCCCTCCCGCGGCGTCCGCCTTGGCCCGCAGCCCCCTGACCGTTGTCGTTACGGGGACGCTGTTCAGGGGCATGTCGACGATCGTCGTCACCCCCCCGGCCGCCGCGGCCCGCGTCGCGGTCTGGAACCCTTCCCACTCGGTGCGTCCCGGCTCGTTCACGTGGACGTGGGTGTCCACCACACCGGCCATCACGACCGAATTCCCCACGTCGAG
>QHVC01000172.1 GCA_003222205.1 Gemmatimonadota bacterium
CCCACCGTGTTCGTGTTCCGCGCCAACGACCGCGACCGGCGCGCCACGATGACCGGCCTCCCGCTCGTGTACGAGGACGGGCGCTACGCGGCGTATGGGCCGTGCCGTGTCGTGACGAGGAACTGAGACATGTGCGGCATCTTCGGCGTCGTGTCGCTCTCGGGGTTGCCTCTCCGTCACCCCGGAGCGGTCGCCGCGATGGCCGCCGCGCTCGCGCACCGCGGACCCGACGGCGAGCGCATCGTGGGACACGAGCGCGCGCGCCTCGGCGCTCGCCGGCTCGCCATCATGGACCTGACGACCGGGGATCAGCCGTTCCAGAGTCCCGACGGCGCCGTCTGGATGGTCTGCAACGGCGAGATCTACAACGCCGCGGAGCTGCGCCAGGGCGGCGAGCGCGCCGGCTATCCGTTCCGGTCGAAGGGCGACATCGAGACCATCGTCCCCCTGTACGCCCGGCACGGCGCCGACGGCGTCGCCCAGCTCGAGGGGATGTTCGGGCTGGCGATCTGGGACGACGCCCGTCAGCGCCTCGTACTGGCGCGCGACCGCGCCGGGGAGAAGCCGCTGTTCTGGACCCGATCCAGCGACGAGCTGCGCTTCGCCTCCGAGGTCCAGGCCCTGCTCGCCTTCCCCGACCAGCCCCGCCGCGTCTCCCCGCCCGCGGCGGCGCTCTTCGCCGCGCTCGGCTACGTCCCCGCGCCGCACACGATGCTCGACGGCATCCACAAGCTGCCGCCGGGACATGTGTTGGTCGCCGAGGCAGGGAGCGTGTCCGTGCGGCCATACTGGGAAGCGGCGGCGGCCGCCTCCGCGCCGAACACCCTCGAGTCAGCGCGGCAGCTCCGCGACGTGCTGGTCGGCGCCGTCGCCCGTGAGCTGATGAGCGACGTTCCGCTGGGCATCTTCACGAGCGGCGGCCTCGACTCGTCGTTTCTCGTCGCCGCCGCGGCGCGCGCCATGCCCGGCGAGCGGCTGCACACCTACGCCGTGCGCTTCCTCGAACCCGGCTATGACGAGAGCCCGTTCGCCGAGCAGGTGACGCACCACATCCGCTCCGTCCATCACGTCGTCACCGCCGACGACGCAGCGCTGCAGCGCGCCCTCCACGTCGTGACCGACCGCCTCGCCGAGCCGGTCGGCGACCCCGCCCTGTTGCCGACCTACCTGCTCGCCGAAGCCGCGCAGGCGGACGTAAAGGTCGTCCTCTCCGGTGAGGGCGCGGACGAGCTCTTCGGCGGCTATCCCACCTACCTGGGGCACAAGGCGGCCGGGTTGCTGCGGCGCCTGCCGGGCCGGGGGCTGCTGCGCGCGCTCATCAACCGCCTCCCGACGTCCACCGGCAAGGTGACGACCGAGTTCCTGCTCAAGCAGCTCGTCGCCGCCGCCGACCTGCCGGTGCTCGAGCGTCACCTCGCCTGGTTCGGCGCGCTTGGGCCCTCGCCGGAGGCGACCGCGTGGGCCGAGGGCCTGTTGCGCGGGTTCCCCGCGGACCCCTCGCTGAATCGCGTTCTCTGGCTCGACTTCTGCTCGTACCTGCCGGACAATCTTCTCGTCAAGGTGGACCGCGGCACGATGCTGGCGTCGATCGAGGCGCGGGCGCCGTTCCTCGACCGCCGGGTGCTGGAGCTTGTGCTTCCCGCGCCGGCGGCGCTCAAGGTGCGCGGCTTCACCACCAAGGCGATATTGAAGGAAGCGGCGCGCGGCCTCGTCCCGGACAACGTCATTCACCGGCGCAAGCGCGGACTGTCGGTCCCCGTCGCCCGTTGGCTCAACAGCAGCCTGGCGTCGCTGGCGGACCGCTATCTCACGGCGCCGCACCTCGCGCCCGAGCGCGTGCGGCCGCTGTTCGCCGAGCACCGCGCCGGCCGCGCCAACCATGCCCGCAAGCTGTGGCCCGTGCTCATGGCCGAGCTATGGGCCGAACGGTGGGGGGTGGAGTGGTGAATCGCGCGGAAGCCCTGGCCCTGATGCACGAGCACACCCAGTCCCCGTCGCTGCGCCAGCACATGCTGGCCGTCGAGGCGGCGATGCGCGCCTACGCCGCGAAGTTCGGAGAAGACCCGGAGGGCTGGGGCGTCGTCGGTCTGCTGCACGACTTCGATTACGAGCGCTATCCCAATGCGGCGCATTCCCCCACCGAGGACCACCCCAGCTGGGGGGTGCGCCTGCTGCGGGAGCGCGGGCTCCCCGAGCCGCAGTGCCGGGCGATCCTCGGCCACGCGAGCTACACCGGCGTGCCGCGCGACACGCCCATGGCGAAGAGCCTGTTCGCCGTGGACGAGCTGTGCGGCTTCCTCGTCGCCTGCGCGCTGGTGCGGCCCTCCCGGAGCTTCAGCGACCTCGAGGTATCGTCGGTCAAGAAGAAACTGAAGGACAAGGCGTTCGCGCGCGGCGTCAACCGCGACGAAGTCCGCCAGGGCGCCGAGGAGCTCGGCGTGCCGCTCGAGGAGCACGTGACGTTCGTGATTCAGGCGCTGCGCCCCGTCGAAGCCGTCCTCGGCCTGGGCGGCGCCGGAGCGCCCGCCGGGTGAGCGACCCGCTCGGCCTCGCGATCGATCGCGCGGCGGGCGCGCGCCCCATCGCCGGCAACACGCTCGACCACCATCCCGACAGCGCCGTCGCCCTCGCCACGATGCTCGCCGACATCGCCGCGGCGCGGCGCTGGATCCACCTCGAGAACTACATCATCCGCGACGACCATACCGGCCGGCGCTTCGCCGACGTCCTCGCCGAGCGCGCCGCCGCGAAGGTGCGCGTGCGCGTGCTCTACGACGCCCTCGGCTCGATCGGGACCTCGCACCGCTTCTGGCGCCGCCTGCGGCAGGCGGGCGTCGCGGTGCGGGCATTCCATCCGCTGCTGTCCCTGCACCCGCTCGAGGTCCTGAAGCGCGACCACCGCAAACTGCTCGTGACCGACGGCCGCACGGCGATGACCGGCGGCCTGTGCATCGGGGACGAGTGGGCGGGCGACCCGGCGCGCGGCCGCCAGCCGTGGCGCGACACGATGGTGCGGGTGTGCGGGCCCGCGGTGACGGCCCTGGACGCGGCGTTCGGCCGCCTGTGGCTCCGGGCCGGCGACCCCCTGCCCGACGACGAACTGGACGCCGACCCGGCCGAGTGCGGGACGTCTCCCGTGCGCGTCGTCGCCGGCGCCCCGGCGCGCGCGCATATCTACCGGTCGGTGCAGCTGCTCGCCGCCAGCGCGGCCGAACGGCTATGGATCACGGACGCCTACCTGCTCGCGCCGCCGCCGCTGTACGCCGCGCTGCTCGACGCCGCGAAGGCGGGGGTCGACGTGCGGCTGCTCGTGCCGGGCGCGAGCGACCTGCCGGTGCTGCGCAACTTCACGCGCGTCGGCTACCGTGATCTGCTGCGCGCCGGCGTGCGCGTCTACGAATGGCAAGGACCGATGCTGCACGCGAAAACGCTGCTGGTGGACCGGCGCTGGGCGCGCGTCGGGTCGAGCAACCTGAACGTGTCGAGCCTGCTCACGAACTACGAGCTGGACCTCATCGCCGAGTGCGAGGAGCTGAGCGAAGCGCTGGCGGCGCAGTTCCGGCGCGACCTCGCCTACAGCCGGGAGATCGTGCTCGAGCCGCGCCGCCTCAAGCTCCCCCCGCGGCTCGTTCCCGCGCCGGCGGTCCCGCAGGGGCAGGAACGCGCCGTGGCCCACAAGCGTTCCGGATACGAGATGGGCGCGGTGGCGGTGGTCGCCTTGCGCCGCGTGGCCGGCGGGCTGCGCCGGGCGATCGCGTGGACCGCGGCGCTCATCTGCGCCGGCGTCGGCGCGCTGCTGCTGGCGTTCCCGCGTGTGATGAGCATCACGCTCGCCGTCGTTGCGTTCTGGCTCGCCTTGAGCTTCGGACTGTTCGCGATGCAGCGCCGCCGGGCGCGACGGGCGGACGATGCAGCCTGAGCCGCCGTCCGTCCAACCTCCGGAGGGTCCCGCGCGTATAGAGGACGAGGCCGAGCTCGCGACGCGGGCCCGGGCCGGCGACCGCGCCGCCTTCGGGCGGCTGGTCGAGCGGTTCGCGCCCCAGGCGCGGCGCGTGGCGCGGGCGGTCCTGCAGGATCCCCATGACGCGGACGACGCGGCGCAGGACGCGTTTCTCGCGGCGCTGGTGAAGCTCGATCAGTACGATCCGCGGCGGCCGTTCGGGCCGTGGTTGATGCGGATCGTCGCGAACGCGGCGACCGACCGGCGCCGCCGCCGCACGGTGCGGCAGGTGGAACCGCTGGCGCCGGAGCTGACGGGCGGCGGGCCCCGGCCCGATCGCGAGGCCGAGCAGAGCGCGCTGGGGGACCGCCTGCGCGCCGCGCTCGCGGAGCTGCCCAACCGGCGGCGCATCGCCGTGGTGCTGTTCGACGTGGAAGGCTATTCCCACGCCGAGATCGCGCAGATCCTCGGAATCCCCGAGGGCACGGTGCGCTCCGAAGTGTTTCACGCGCGCCGCCGGCTGCGCGAGCTCCTGGCGGACTGGAGATGAAGGATATGACGACGGGACCGATGACGCCGTTCGACCACCGGCCGGATCCGCGGCTGGGCGAGGCCCTGCGGGCCGCGCTCGAGCCCGGGGACCAGGCCGCCTTCGTGGCGCGCGTGGTCGCCGCCGCCGCGCGGCCGGCGCGAACCCTGGACGTACTGGCGACGTGGGCGCGGCGCGGGCTCGCGGCCGCGATGGCCGCCGCCGCCATCGCCGGGTTCCTGGTCGGTCGTGGCGGCGAACCCGCGACGATCCCCGAGGATACCCTCGCGCCCACCAGCGCGGGCGCGGCCAGCATCGCGTTCGTCACCGCAGCGCGGCCGCCCGACGCGAGCGTGGTGTTTACCACGCTCGTGAACGGCAGTCGCTGAAGACTCGACCAGAAAGGCCGTCATGATGTTCAATCAATCGAAGGCGTGGGCCGCGGTGCTGCTTGCCGCGGTGTTCGTGGCGGGCGGCGCCGCCGGGTGGGGCATCGCCGCGTGGCGCGACCCCCGCGGACACCGTGGCGGGCCCGACGCCATGGTCAACTACCTGGACGACCATCTGCGCCTCTCGGCCGCCCAGAAGGATTCGGTGCGGGCGGTCCTCGCGCGGCACCGGCCCGAAATGGAAGCGTTGTGGCGGGAGGTGCATCCGCGCTTCGACTCGATCCGGACGGTGATCCGCAGCGAGATCAGCGGGCAGTTGACGGCGGGGCAACGCGACGAGTACGTGCGACTCCTCGCCGAGCAAGAGCATCAACGTCAGAGGCAGGACAGTGCCAACGCGAACCGGGACGGAGGCAAGCGGTAGCATGCGGCGGATCATCATGGTGGCAATGGGGGGGGGACTGCTCGCGGCGCCGCTCGCAGCGCAGCAGGCCGTCAGCGGGGGAGGCCTGCAGCAGGTGACCCTTCAGGAGGCCGTGCGGCGCGCGCTGCTGGTGCAGCCGGCCATCGTGCAGGCGCAGGGCGACCTGCGCAACGCGGGCGCCGCGTACCGGGCGTCGCTGGGTGCGTTCCTGCCCACGATTTCGGCGACCGCCTCAGCCGCCACGAGCAACGCGCAGCTGATCGACCGCACGACCGGTCGCTCGGTGCCCGTGGGCTACTCGTACACATCCGGACTGTCCGCCAGCCTAGACCTGTTCACCGGGTTCCGCCGCCTGTTCAACTGGCGGTCCAGCGGGGCGTCCGAGGACGCCGCGGACGCGGGGCTCGTGAACCAGCGTTATCAGGTGATCTTCGCGACGACGCAGGCGTTTTACAACGCCATCGCGACCGAAGAACTGGTGCGCGTAGCCGAGGCCCAAGTCGCGCGGGCCCGGCAGGAGCTTCAGATTTCAGTGGACAAGTTGCGCGCCGGTTCCGCCACTCGCTCCGACTCCCTGCGGTCGGCGGTGGATCTCGGCAACGCGCGGCTCGCGCTGCTGCAGGCGCAGGCGAACTTCGCCACGGCCCAGGCGAACCTCGGTCGGCAGATCGGCGCCGCGGCGGACGTCCACGCCGTCCCGGACACCACCCTGCCGGGGCTCCCGGACACGACCGGGCTGCGGGGGGAAGTACTGGGGCGCGCCCCGGCGGTGCGGCAGGCGGAGGCGCAGGCGCGCGCCGCCGGTGCCGCCGCTTGGTCGGCGCGATCCCAGTACCTGCCGACGCTGAACGTCGCCTACGGCGACAACCGCCAGGGAACGGCCTCACCCTCGACCAGCCGGCTCCTGGACGGCGGCTACCCCGAGACGTACAACTGGCGCTTTGGGTTGACGTGGACGCTGTTCAACGGCTTCGTGCGCGAGCAGCAGCAAACGTCGGCCGCCGTGTCGCGCGACGTCGCCGACGCCCGCGCGGCCGACGCGCGCCTCCAGGCCAACGCGCAGCTCACGCAGCTGCTCGCCGCGCTGTACACCTCCGCCACCCAGATCGACATCTCGACGGCGCAGGTCGCGGCGGCCACCGAGGACCTGCGCGTGCAACAGGAGCGTTACCGCGTGGGGGCGGCGACAATCCTCGACCTGCTCACCTCGCAGGCGAGCCTCACCCAGGCCCAGGTGAACCTCGTCCAGTCCCGGTTCAACTTCGTCATCGCCCGGGCGCAGCTCGAGGCGCTGGTGGGACGCCAACTATGACCGCGACCCAGGCGACACCCTTC
>QHVC01000013.1 GCA_003222205.1 Gemmatimonadota bacterium
GCGTTGTGGATGGCGTCGGCGTCCGTCGAAGTGCCGCGTGGGGCCGCTTCGACGGTGTAGGGGATTTTTTCCGCCTCCGCGCACTCGACCAACATCCGGAACACGACGGGGTGCACCGCCGAGCCGCGCGAGAGCACCGGGCCGCCGCCCAGCTTGTGCTCGCCCGCCTGCTTTTTGTCCGCGCCGGGCCAGTCGGTGGCGTGCGTCACGTCCACCACCAGCGCCACCTGTGGGTCCAGCCCCACCGCGCTGGTGCGCGCGCCGCCCCCGGTCCAGGCGATCTCTTCCTGCACCGTCGCCACGGCGAACACCGCTGCGTGCTTGGGGCGGTCCTTGGCGAGCAGGCGCAAGGCTTCAGCGACGACGTACGCGCCGATGCGGTTGTCGATGGAGCGGGACACCAGGCGGCCGTTCGGGAAGTCCAGCGCCGCGCCGTCGAGCACGCCGGGATCGCCGACGTGGACGCGGCCCAGCGCCTCGGCCTTGTCGGCCGCCCCGACGTCGATCCACAGGTCGTCGAACTTCGAGACCTTGTCGAGCTCCTCCTTCTTCATCATATGCACGGCTTTCTTGCCGATCACGCCGCGCACCGGGCCCGCCGGGCCCAGCAGCAGCACGCGCTGGCCCACCAGCACCTGCGGGTCCCAGCCGCCGATGGCCGCGAAGTAGACGTACCCCTCGTCGTCGATGTGCGTGACCTGGAGGCCGATCTCGTCGATGTGCCCGGCGAACATCAGCCGCGGCGCGCCCTTGGGGTTGATCACCGCGACGGAATTGCCGTGCGTGTCGCCGCGCACCTCGTCGGCGAACCCCTTGGTCTCCTCGCGCCAGACGCGCGCCGCAGCGGTCTCGAAGCCGGAGGGGCCCGGCGTGTCCAGCAGGCGCTTCAGGAACGGCAGCGACGTCGCGGTCATGGGTGCGGGATGAAGGCGAAGTGGAAAGCAGGCGGCGGGACGCGGGGCTCGAGCCCCATGCGACGCCACACGCTGTCGGCGGCGGCGCCGCCGGCGACCGACGCGCGAAACCCCACGCGCGTCGGAATGAGATCGGCGGCGATGGCGCCGTCGGGAGTCACCGTGAACTTGAAGATCGCCGACAGCCGGGTCCACGGCGACATCTGCTCGAAGATGAAGTTGCCGAGGGAGTAGGCGATCGGTTTGCCGTGATACCACTCGACCGGCTGCAGCACGTGGGGGTGGTGGCCGAGGCAGAGATCGGCTCCGGCGTCGATGGCGCCGCGGAAAAACCGCCGCAGCGCCGTATCGGCCGTGTCCGCCAGCTCCTGGCCGGCGTGGGCGCTCACCACGACGAAGTCGGCGGCGCCCGAGCCCTTGAGCCGGCGGATGGCCGGGTAGAGCCAGCCCGAGTCCGCCCAGGCGATGTAGTGCGCGCCCTCGTGCGAGAAGAAGCGCCGCGGGGCCGGGTTGAAGGCGCGCGTCACGGCGAACACGGCGATGCGCCAGCCCCGGCGCTCGAGCAGCGCGGGGCGATGCGCGTCCGCGATGGTGCGCCCCGTGCCGGCGTGAGCGAGTCCCACGCGGTCCAGCTGCGTCAGCGTCTCGACGATGCCGGTCAGCCCCACGTCCCACGCGTGGTTGTTGGCGTTGCTCACGACGTCGAAGCCAGCGCGCACCAGGGCGTCGGCGGCGATCGGCGGCGTGCTGAACACGAAGCTGCCGGTGTGCTCGAACGGGTGGCCGACCGGCGCGATCGGACTCTCGAGGTTGCCGAACAGGACGTCCGCGGCGCGCAGCGTGTCGGCGAGCGCGGCGAACGGATAGAGCGTGTCGCCCTGGAGCAGGTACCGGTAGGTCAGCGCCCGCCCGAGGTTCAGATCGCCGACGGCGTAGAAACGCAGCGTGTCCCGCGGCGGCCGGTCGGCCGGCGGCGCCTGCAGCATGCTGAGGACGAGCAGCGCTTCAGCAAGCATGGCACCAACCTGAGAAGGGTCGTCAACGGTGTATCAAGGCCGCCAGCCATTCAGCCGCGTCGACAAGCCGGGGGCCGGGGCGCGAAGTATAGGCGTTGCCGTCGAGGAATTCCACGCGCCCGGCGAACAGGGCCCGCGCGTCGCGGTCGGTCACGCTTTCGTACTCCCCTTGCGCCCGGGCGACGTCGAAGCCACAGCACGCGATCACGACCGCGTCGGGCGCCAGCGCCACCAGCTCCCGCCACGACCGCGCCGCCGAGCGGGCCCCGGGCCGGTTGCCGACGTCCACCCCTCCCGCCGCGGCAACCAGCTCGGGCACCCAGTGCCCGGCGACGTAGGGGGGGTCGAGCCACTCCAAGACCAGAACACGGGGGCGCCGAGGCATAGAGGCATAGTGGCTCAGCTTGCGCAGGCGGTAGCGCAGGCCGGCCACCAGTTCGTCGGCTTCGTCGGTCAGACCGAGCGCCTCCCCCACCCGCTGGATATCCGTCAAGACACGCGCGAGGTCGTGCGCGTGCAGGGTCACGACCGACGGCCGCCGGTCCAGGGCCGCCACGGCGCGCTCCAATTCCGTCGCGCCGATCGCGCATACGTCGCAGAGCGATTGGCCGATGATGAGATCGGGGGCAAGGCGGCGCAGCAGCCCCACGTCGATCTGGATCGGAGCGACGCCGCTGCGCTGCGCCGCCGCCATCGCGCGGTCGATCGCGCCGGAGGGGAGCGCCGGGTCGAGGGCCGTCCCGGTCACGCGCGGGAGCGCGCGGACGAGAGGCGGGTAGTCGCACTCGTGGGAGACCCCGACCAGCCAGCCCGCCGCTCCCAGCGCCGCGACGATCTCCGTGGCCGCCGGCAGCAGCGACACGACGCGCATAGAAAGCTGGACGCCGAGGCGCCGAGACGCCGAGACGCCCTAGGGCGCGCGGCGCGCGCCGATGCGGTACAGCAGGAAGCCGAGCAGGGCGAAGATCACGAGAGCGACGACGGACGATTGCGCGAGGCCGCCCAGGGCGTGGTGCAGCCCCACGTGATCGGCCAGCCAGTCGGCGCTGCCCTTGGCGCCGGCGATCGCCGCGATCACGATGCCGCCGATCGCTCCGCCGGCGATCAAGCCGCTGGAGAACAAGACGCCCGGCCCGGACTCGATGTCGGCGAGGGAGCGGTTGTCGGAGCGCGCGCGCCGCTCGACCAGCCAGCGCACGATCCCGCCCGCGAACATTCCCGCCGAGGTGGTGATGGGGAGATAGACGCCCACCGCTACGGGGAGCGACTGCACGCCCGTCAGCTCGATGGCGATCGCCAGGAACACGCCGATCAGCACCAGCGCCCACGGCAGCCGGTGGGTGAGGATGCCGTCGGCGATGAACGCCATGAGCGTGGCCTTGGGCGAGTCGAGCCGGGTCAGCCGGCGTCCTTCGTATTCGCGCACCCGGCCGCCGATGCCGGGGTCGACGACGTAGCGGATCTCCCGGGTGGCGGGGTCCACGAGGTACTTCCCCGGCGGCACGCCGTTCGTCGCCGTGTAGACGCGAACGACCTGATAGCGCGTGGTGTCGAAGGTCTCTCCGCCCGCGACGCGGAATCCCGACATCGTCTGGTCGAGGACGAGGACGCTGCCGTCCGGAGACCGTCCGGCCGCGGGGGCCGTAAAGCCCGCCCGCGCCTCCGGCACCTCGTACTGATAGGAGCGGTTGAGCAGGGTGAGCGTCCAGCCGACGGCGAGGGCGGAGCCGATGGCGCCGACGAGGATGGCGATCTGCTGGCGCCGCGGGGTCGCGCCCACGAGGAATCCGGTCTTCAGGTCTTGCGACGTGTTGCCGCCGTTGGCGACCGCCACGGCGATCACGCACGCGATCGAGATCGCGCGCACCCGGTCGTCGATCTGCGTCCACCCGAGCAGCAGAAAGATGACCGAGATCGCGATCAGCGACGCGATCGTCATCCCCGAGATCGGGTTCGCCGAGCTGCCGATCTGGCCGCAGATGCGCGACGACACGGTGGTGAAGAAGAAGCCGAAGACGATGATGAGCAGACCGCCGAGCAGGTTGACGCCGATCGACGGCAGGAAGGCGAGGCCCAGCGCCAGGAGCAGCGAGCCGAAGATCGTCACGGTGATCGGCAGGTCGTCGTCGGTGCGGAGCTTGGCGGCGACGGCCTGGCCTACGCGGCTCGCCTTGAGATCGGCGAAGCCGGCGCGGAACGCGCTCACGATGGTCGGCAGCGAGCGGGCCAGCGCGATGATCCCCGCCGTCGCCACGGCGCCGGCCCCGATGTAGAACACGAACGCGGAGCGGATTTCGCTGGCGCTCATATCGCGGATCAGCTTCGTCGCCCCCAGCATCGGCTCCGAGATGCCGCTGCCGAACAGCTTGATGGCCGGCATGAGGACCAGATAGGCGAAGCAGCCGCCGGCGAACAGGTATCCCGCGATGCGCGGCCCGATGATGTACCCCACCCCCATCAGCTCGGGGCTCACTTCGGCGCGCAGCTCCGCTCCCTGGAACCAGCGGAACACTTTCCCCGGGTACTCCTGCCACGTCTGCAGCGCGCTCATCAAGAACTTGTAGGCGAAGGCGAGGCCGAAGGCCTGGAATACCGTCTTCGCGTGGACGCCGCCCTTCTCCCCCGCGATCAGCACTTCGGCGCAGGCGGTGCCCTCGGGGTAGGGGAGGTTGCCGTGCTCCTTCACGATGAGCGCCCGGCGCAGCGGGATCATCATGAGCACGCCCATCAACCCGCCGGCGATCGCGAGCACCGCCACGCGCCCGATGTCCAGGTCGTAGCCCATCAGCAGGATCGCGGGGATCGTGAACACGACGCCGGCCGAGACCGAATCGGCGGCCGACCCCGTGGTCTGCACGATGTTGTTCTCGAGGATCGTGGCGCGGCCCAGCGCGCGGAAGATCGTGATCGACAGCACCGCGATGGGGATCGAGGCACTGACGGTCAGCCCGATCTTGAGCGCCAGGTACACGTTGGAGGCGCCGAAGATCAGCCCCAGGAAGACGCCGAGGACGAGGGAGCGGGGCGTCAGCTCCGCGGGTGACTGGGAGGCAGGGACGTAGGGTTGATGCGCGGCCGTGGGCATAGGGCGGAGAATGTGGCGCGGGCCGGCGCGGGCCGCCAGCACGAGGAGGGTGGAAAGGGCTGAACCCCGGGGCATGGCCCCGGGGTCAGTCTACCCGGACCTTCTGAGGGTAGAGATGGGTTCACCCGCGACCGCCAGTCCGGGGTCAGTAGAGCGAGGTACCAAGTTCGCTCGCCATGGGCCCCGGGGCACCGCCCCGGGGTCAGCCCACCCTAGTCAGGCCGGTACCAATTCCGGGTGACGCTGAACCTGCCGTGCGATGTAAGACCTCGTCGCGTGCACATGGTCGCGGGACAGCGAGCCGATGTAATACCCACGCGACCATTGCAGTCGCTGCGCGTCCTTCCGCGCCACGTTCACGCGCCGCGAGGACTCGGACTTGGCGTGTCGCACAAAGGACGAGATCGTAAAGGACAGCTTCGACTATCGCAGCGACGTCGTATTTCCGAATCGTCCGCATGCGCCGGTAGGTGTGCCAGGTGACGTGAGCGTAAAGCCCGCTTGCCCTATGCACCGTTACTCCGTCTCGTGGCCGCGTCCCGCCAGGGTCGGCTAACCCCGGGCCGGCGGCCCGGGGTTAGAAGTGTGGAAGCCCGATCACCAGGCGCTCAACAGCCGGTACGAAACGCACTGCCCCGGCATGGAACCCAGCCCCCGCGCCGCGGGGTACCAGCAGCGGCCACCGCTCGGGCGGCCCTCTCCAACACGGACGGCGATATCTCCACGAACCCCGACGCGACGCTCGAGGCGCTGCGCACCGCGCTCACCGCCCGCTACGACATCGCAGGCCTCATCGGCCGGGGCGGGCACGGGCTGGTGTTCCTGGCCCGGGAGCTGCGGCTCGATCGCCCCGTTGCGCTCAAGGTGCTGAGCCCCGCGCGCGCGTTCGACGCGGAAGCCCGCGACCGCTTTCTACGCGAAGCGAGCATCGCCGCCCGGCTCTCGCATCCGCACATCGTGCCGGTGTTCGCCGTGGACGAAGCGGATCGCTTCATGTTCTACGCCATGGCGTACGTGGAAGGGGAGACGCTCGCCGATCGTCTGCGGCGCCACGGGCGGCTCCCGCCGGCGGAGGTGGTGCGGGTGCTCTCGCAGACCGCGTCGGCACTCGCCTACGCGCACGCCCGCGGCATCGTGCATCGCGACGTCAAGCCCGAGAACATCCTCCTGGAGCGGGGCTCGGACCGGGTGCTCGTGACGGATTTCGGGATCGCGCGCGCGACCTCGGATGCGAACACCGATCCCGGCGGCCGCGTGCGCGGGACGGCCGCGTTCATCAGCCCCGAGCAGGTGACGGGACTGCCGGTCGACGGCCGCGCCGACCTGTACGCGCTCGGCGTGGTGGGCTTCTACGCGCTCGCCGGCCGTCTCCCGTTCACCACGAGGGACGATCAGGAAATGCTCGCGCGGCACGTCGCCGAACCCGCCCCGCGCCTCGACGCGGTAGCGCCGTGGGTGCCGGCGTGGCTCGCCGACGCCATCGCCCGCTGCCTGGAGAAGACGCCCGCCGCCCGCTTCGCCGACGCGGAGGCATTCGTGCGGGCGCTGGGCGCCGAGGAGCGCCGCGGCACCGTGGCACCCCTCGCGATCCGCGCGTTCCTGACGGAGAGCAGCCACCTCTCGGCGCTGGCGCTGGCCTACGGTGCGTTGCTCGGCGTGGTCGCACTCCCCGCGGCGGCGGCGGCGTTTCTCTGGTCCGACGATCCGATCCTGCGGGGGATCGCCGTGGGCGGCTTGGCAACGCTGCTTGTGGGGGCGCTCGGTTTCGCGCTGCGGCGGGTGCGCCGGCTGGTCGCCGCGGGACACCATCGCGAGGAGCTGGTGGCGGCGCTGGCCGCCAGCCTCGAGCGGCGCCGGGAAGAGCTGGCCTTCGTTTATGGGGAGCGGGGTGGTCGGGTCGAGCGCCTGTTCCGGGGCGTCGCCTACCTGGGCGTCGTGACATCGGTGGGGGCGGCCGTGGGGAGTGTGGCGGGTCCGCCTCAGCTGGCCCGATCGCTGGAGCTGAGCGGCGCTGCGGCCGCCGGGGTGGCGCTGCTCGCCGCCGTCGCGGCGCGCGCGCGCACGGAGCGTCGCACGGATCCCAAGGCCGAGCGACGGCTCCGGTTCTGGCGCGGGGCGCCGGGCCGGTGGCTGTTCGGGCTCGCGGGCATCGAACCGCGCGGCTCCGCGGCGGACGATCGCCACGTGACACCGGGGGCAACCGGGTAGGGACTCCAACGTTCACCCCCGCTCTCGCGTAATCTCACTCGAGAGCACAACGTTTACCCCCCCAGTCCTTCAGTCACGAGGCCGTCGTTATGACCCTGCGCCCTTGGCCGTGCCTGGCCGTCCTGGTGACCCTGGCCGGCCCCCTCGCCGCTCAAGCCGCTCAGCCCCTCGACTCGACCCTGCTCGCCGGTTTCCGCTGGCGCAACATCGGCCCCGCCAACATGGGCGGCCGCACCTCCAGCGTGGTCGGCATCCCCAGCCCGTCGAAAACGTTTTTCATCGCGGGCGCGGCGGGCGGGATCTGGAAGACGACCAACGCCGGCATCACGTTCCGTCCGGTCTTCGACAATCAGCGCTGCGTCGCGATGGGCGAGCTGGCCATCGCCCCCAGCGACACGACGCAAGTGTGGGCGGGGACGGGCGAAGAGGACTCCCGCAACACCATCTCGCCGGGCTGCGGCATTTTCAAATCGACCGACGGCGGGCTCACCTGGAAGCCGATGGGGCTCGAGAAGTCGGGGGCGATCGGCCGCATCATCGTGCACCCGACCAATCCGAACATCGTGTACGTCGCCGCCCTGGGATGGGCGTGGGGCGCGAACCCCGAGCGCGGCCTCTACAAGACGACCGACGGCGGCCAGACCTGGCAGCTCGTCAAGTTCATCAGCGACAAGGCGGGCTTCATCGACATTGCCATGGACCCGACCAACCCCGAGGTGCTGTTCGCCTCGAGCTGGGAGCGGGTGCGCGGCCCCTACTTCCTGAAGAGCGGCGGGCCGGGCAGCGCCCTGTGGAAGACGACCGACGGCGGGAAGACGTGGATCGAGGTGAAGGGCGGCGGCTTCCCCGAGACGCTGAAGGGGCGCATCGGGCTCGCCATCGCGGGCAGCGACCCCAAAGTGATCTACGCGCTGGTCGAAGCGGACACCGCGCCCAATCCGCGCGTCGACAAAACCAAGGCGGCGCAGACGCGTCCCTCCGGCCTGTACCGCTCGGGCGACGGCGGCGCGACGTGGACCAAGATGAACGGCAACGACGTCCGCCCCTTCTACTACTCCCAGGTGCGCGCCGATCCCAAGGACCCCAACCGCGTGTACTGGTCCTCGACGCCCGTCAATTTCTCCAACGACGGCGGCAAGACCGTCGGCAACGCGACGCAGGGCATCCACGTGGATCACCACGCCATGTGGATCGATCCCAACGACCCGAGTCACTTCATCGTCGGCGACGACGGCGGCGTGTCGCAGACGTGGGACCGCGGCGGAAACTTTGTGTTCCTGAACGTGATCACCCTGGCGCAGCCGTACATCGTCAGCTACGACATGGCGTTCCCGTATCACGTGTGCGCGGGGCTGCAGGACAACGGCTCGTGGTGCGGGCCGAGCCGGCACCGCAACGGCACGATCGACAATAGCGACTGGATCACGGTCGGCGGCGGCGACGGCTTCTACACCGCGCAGGATCCGACCGACCCGAACATCGTGTATTCAGAATCGCAGGGCGGCAACATGGGGCGCCTGAATCTGGCGACCGGCGAGCGCACCGCGCTGCAGAAGCCGGGCTGGCGGCCGCGCTACCAGGTGTTCGAAGACTCGATCGTCATCGAGCGTCCCGACACGACCAAGCCGCCCACCGCGGCGCAGAAGACGCGGCTCGCCGAGCTGCGGCGCCGCCAGCTCGCCGACTCCGCCGACCAGGACCTGCGCTGGAACTGGAACACGCCCTTCTTCATCTCGGCGCACAGCCCGACGACGTTCTACGCGGGCAGCAACAAGGTGATGAAGTCCACCAGCCGCGGGGAGAATCTCTTTCCGATTTCGCCGGACCTGACCACGCGGGACACGATGAAGATCCGCGTCAGCACGCAGACGACGGGCGGGATCACCCCCGACGTGACCGGCGCGGAGACGTTCTGCACCATCGTGTCGCTCGCCGAGTCGCCGCTGCGGCCCGGGCTGCTGTACGCCGGCACCGACGACGGCAACGTCTGGCTCACGCGCAACGACGGCGGCACGTGGGAGAACTTGACCGGCCGGTTCGCGGGCGTCCCTGCCGGCACGTACGTGAGCCGTATCGAGCCCTCGCACTTCGACACGGCCACGTTCTACATCACGTTCGACAATCACCGCAACAACGACTTCACGCCGTACGTGTACGCGACGACCGACTTCGGGAAAACGTTCCGGTCGATCGTGAACAACCTGCCGAAGGGCGGTCCCGATTACGCCCACGTGATCCGCGAGGATCCGTTCAACCGCGACTTGCTGTTCGTGGGGACGGACGTCGGCGCCTACGTCTCGCGCGACCGCGGCGTCTCGTGGCAGCGGTTCATGACGAACCTTCCCACAGTCCCCGTGCACGACCTCAAGATCCATCCGCGCGAGCACGAGCTCATCGCCGCGACGCACGGCCGCGGCCTCTGGATCGTGGAGATCTCGCCGCTCGAGCAGCTCACGAGCACGGTGCTCGCTGCCGGCGCGTACCTGTTCGATCCCAAGACGGCCTACGAGTACGGGGAGCCGACACGGGGCAGCTTCTCCGCCGGCCAGCAGTGGTTCCGCGCGCCGAGCCCGGCGTACGGGGCGGAGATCGTATACCGCCTGACCACCGGCAGCACCGACCGCCGCGCGCAGACGAAGATCGTCATCACCGACGTGCGCGGCGACACGGTGCGCACCCTGAACGGGCCCGCGAGCGCTGGGCTGCATCGCGTCACGTGGGGCTTCCAGGGGAAGCAGCCGCCGCCCGCGGTCCTGTCGCCGTCGCAGAAGCGTGACAGCGCGATCATCGTGGCGCGCATCACCTTCGTGTTCGACTCGCTCGCCAAGGCGGGGATGACCGCCCAGCAGCTCGATCCGATCAAGACGGCGCTGCTCTCCGGGGACGTGCAGGGCCTCGCCCAGCGCTTTGGGTTCGGTGGTGGGGGCGGCGGCGGCGGCGGGGGCGGGGGCGGGGGTGGCGGTGGCGGCGGCTTCGGCGCCGCGGCCGGTCGCTTCGCCGAGCGGCCCGGTGAGACCACGCCACGCGCCCAGCCCGCGGGCGGGTTCGCGTTGCCGACGCTGCCGGCCGAGGGTGGCGAGGGGGGCGAGGCCGCGCCGGACGCCGGCACCCTGGGCCAACTGGGCCTGTTGCTGCGGCCGCCCAGCATGCGCGGCACCGGCGGTGGTGGCGGGGGCGGCGGCGGCTTCGGTGCCTTCGGCTTCATCGCCCAGGCGTTCGGACGCGCCGGCCCAGGTGGTGGCGGCGGCGGTTTCGGCGGCGGCGGCACCCCGGCGGTGGCGAGCGGCGACTATCTCGTCAGCATCACCGTGGATGGCAAGACGCTGAGCCGCGTGCTGCGAGTCGAGCGCGTGAGCGGCACCGGCGGGGGTGGGTTCTTCGCGTTCGACGACGACAACTAGAGTCGGGCGGAGTCGGGCGAAGTCGGACAGGGTCGGGCCGGGTCGCATAACCGCGCCCGACCCTGCCCGTCTCTGCCCGTCTCTGCTAGCATAATTCCTCAATGGCCGCCTCCGCTCCCCCCCCCGATCCCCTCTTCCTCTCTTTCCAGGCCGCCGTGGCCGGGCGCTACTCGCTCGAGCGCGAGCTGGGGCGTGGCGGCATGGGGGTCGTGTACCTGGCGCGGGAGGTGCGGCTCGATCGGCCGGTCGCGGTCAAGCTGCTCCCGCCCGCCCAGGCGCGGGACGCGGCGCTGCGGGAGCGGTTCCTGCGGGAGGCGCGCACGGCGGCGAAGCTGTCGCATCCCCACATCGTGCCGATCTTTGCCGTGGACGAGGTGGGGGAGTTCGTGTTCTTCGCGATGGCGTACGTTGAAGGCGAAACGCTGACCGATCGCGTGCGCGCCCGCGGACCCCTCCCGCCGGCCGAGACGGCGCGGGTGCTGCGTGAAGTGGCGTGGGCGCTCGCCTACGCACACGCGCAGGGGGTGATCCACCGCGACGTGAAGCCCGACAACATCATGCTCGAGGCGGCGACGGGCCGCACCCTCGTCGCCGACTTCGGGATCGCGGGACTGGTCACCGGCGCGGCGGGGCTGGACGGCGGCGAGATCATCGGCACGCCGGAGTTCATGAGCCCCGAGCAGGCGCTGGGCGAGCGCGTGGACGGGCGCAGCGATCTGTACGCCCTCGGCATCGTGGGGTATTTCGCGCTCGCGGGGCGCCTGCCGTTCCAGGCGGAAAAGGCGACCGAGGTCCTCGCCCGGCAGGTGACGGACCGCCCGGCCTCTCTCGCCGCGGCCGCGGACGGGGCCCCGCGCAAGCTCGTGCATGCGATCGAGCGCTGCCTCGCCAAGGATCCGGCCGACCGCCCGCAGAAAGGTGAGGATCTCGCCGAGCAGTTCGGCCTCGCGCTCGAGCGGCGCGCGGAGGTGCCCGTCGCGCTGCGTGTGTTCGTCCGCCGCCACCAGCAGCTCGGCGGCGGGTTCGCGATCCTTTACCTCTGGGTGCTGGGCCTGGCATCCGGCCTCATCGGTACCGCGACCAACGCGTTCTACGGGTGGACGGCCTTCGTGCTGGGCTCGACGGTCGCGCCGGTCGGGATGTTGTTCTACGAGGCGCGTCGCATCGCCAAGGGCGGGTTCGGCCCGGACGACGTCGCCCTGGGGTTCCACGAGGAGCTGGAGCGGGGCCGCGAAGAACGGGCGTTCGAGTACGGGACTCGGCCTTCCCGGTACGAGTGGGCCGTCCGTCTGATTTCCGCGGGCGGGCTTGGCACGGCGGCCCTGTGCGCGATCCTCGAGGCGACCGGAACGTTTCCTCCGTACGCGCTCTCGGGACTGCTCGGTTGGTCCGCGACCATCGGCATCGGCACCGGCGTCCTTGCCCTCGCGCGGCTGCAGCGACGCCGGGACATCACGGGCGCGTTCTGGCACTGGTTCTGGAAATCGCGCGTGGGGCGCTGGCTCTTCCGCGAGGCCGCCCGGTACCTCCCGAAGCGGGCGTTGGGGCCCGCTCCGACGCACCGGCCCACCGAGCTGGCGCTGGGCATGGCGGCCGATCGGCTGTTCGAGGAGCTGCCCCGGGAGACGCGACGCCAACTGCGCGAGCTGCCGGATGTGGTGCGGCGTCTGGAGGGGGACGCGCAGAAGATGCGGCGCCGGCTCGAGTTGTTGCAGGATGCGCTGGGAGAGCCGGGGGCGCGCGGCCGGGAGCCCGGCGACCGCGTACTCGCCGAGCGCCGCGACCGGCTGGTCGAGGAGCTGCGCGGCGAGCGCGACCTCGTGCAGAAGCGCCTCGCGGATGCCGTCGCGGCGCTGGAGACGATCCGCCTGAACCTCCTGCGCCTCCACGCCGGCACGGGCAGCGTGCAGCGCGTGACCACCGATCTCGGCCTCGCCCGGGAGGTGGCGGAGGAAGTGGATCGGTTGCTGGCGGCGGGGAAGGAGTTGGAAGAGGAACTGGGTGCGTAAGATTGATGATGGTTCTCCCCGCGTGATGCAGCCGAGGACCTGGTGAACTGGATGCAGCAGATGGATGTGCAGCGCGCCGAGCTGCGGGAGCTGAACGAGCTCAACTTCTCGCGGGTGGACGCCCGCCTGGTCGCGACGCAGGCCCAGGTGGCCGAATTGCGCCAAGAGCTGCAGGCTGGTCTCGCCCGGTTCGAGACCAAGCTGGAGCAGCGTACGGCCGACCTGATCAAGTGGTCGTTCGTGTTCTGGGTTGGGGCGGTGGGAGCGATCGCCGTACTCGCCGGAGTGCTCCGCTAGTCTCTCATGCTCCCGAGCCGCTCGACGCCTTCCCGCAGCATCTCCGTCGTCTTGCAGAACGCGAACCGCACCTGGCGACGCCCGAGCTCGGGCCGGCTGTAGAAGCTCGAACCCGGGACCGACGCCACGCCCACCTCCTTCGTGAGCCAGGCCGCGAACTCGTCGTCGGGCAGGTCCGAGAGCGCGGAGAAGTCGGTCATCACGTAGTAGGCGCCCTGCGGCGGCACGCAGTGGAAGCCGGCATTGAGAAGCGCGGTGCACAGCAAGTCCCGGCGTTTCAGGTAGTCGGTTTTCAGTTGTCGGTAGTAGTCGGTCCCGAGGGTCTCCATCGCGACGGCCAGGCCCTCCTGCAGCGGCGCGGGCGCGCCCACGGTGAGAAAGTCGTGGACCTTGCGGATCGCGTCGGTGACGCCCGCCGGCGCCACGATGGTGCCGATGCGCCACCCCGTGATGCTGAAGGTTTTCGACGCGCCGCTGATCGTCACCGTGCGCTCCGCCATCCCCTCCAGCGTCGCGATGGGGATGTGCTCCCCCTCGTAATAGATGTGCTCGTAGATCTCGTCGGTGACCGCGTAGGCGTCGTGGCGCCGGCACAGTTCGGCGATCGCCTGGAGCTCGCGGCGCGTGAGCACCCGGCCGGTGGGGTTGTTGGGCGTGCAGAGGATGATGGCCCGGGTGCGTCGCGAGAACGCCGCCGCCAGCCGATCCAGGTCGAGCTCGGCGTCCGGCGCCATCGGCACGTACACGGGCTTGGCGCCGCAGAGGATCGTGTCGGGGCCGTAGTTCTCGTAGAACGGCTCAAGGACGATCACTTCCTCGCCGGGGTCGACGACGGCGAGCAGCGCGCTCGCCATCGCCTCCGTCGCGCCGCACGTCACGGTCAGGTCGGTCTCGGGGTTCACCGTCATGCCGTACCAGTCGTGGTACTTCTTCGCCAGCGCGTCGCGCAGATGTTTCGCGCCCCAGGTGATGGCGTACTGGTTGACGTTGTCGCGGATCGCGCGGATCGCGGCCTCTTTCAAAACGTCGGGGCAGGGGAAGTTGGGAAAGCCCTGCGCGAGGTTGATGGCACCGTGCTCATTGGCGAGGCGCGTCATGCCGCGGATGACAGACTCGGTGAAGCCGTGGGTGCGGGCGGCGGTGTGCATGAACAACAAAGTTCGTCGAGAAGCGGCGTCGAGGAAAGGCGTCAAGCGACGGCGTGGACGTTGCAGAAGAAGGCCTGGCGCGTAAGTTAGAAAGCACTGGCCATCTGGCCCCGATCTCCGGAGCTCCATGGCGGGCACGGAGGCAGGCGCATCGAACTCTCCCGGTTATTCGAGGCGTCGGACGCCCGCGCGAGAGACAGCGCGTGGGCCGACTTCGTCGCCGCGCACAGCCGTCTCCTCCTCCATGTCGCCCGCTCGCTCACCACCGACCACGACGCGGCGATGGATGGTTACGCGCACGTGCTCGAGCGCTTGCGGGAGCACGACTGCCGCCGCCTCCGCGGCTACGCGCCCGATGGCCGCACCAAGTTCACCACCTGGCTCGTCGTGGTGGCGCGCCGCCTCTGCCTGGACTTCCACCGTCACCGCTACGGCCGATCCGACGACCCCGCGCCCGACGCGGCCGCCGCGCGCGCCGCCCGCCGGCGGCTCGTGAACCTGGTGGCGGGTGAGACCGAGCCGGAGCAGCTCGCCGCTCCCGGGTCGGACCCCGCTTCGACGCTGCAGGCGACGGAGCTACACACCGCCCTCGACGCGGCGACGGCCGGCCTGGCGGCGGCGGATCGCCTGCTGCTCAAGCTGC
>QHVC01000177.1 GCA_003222205.1 Gemmatimonadota bacterium
TTGGCGCAGTCGTCGGTGGATCGCTAGTGCTGCGGGGGAGCGGCGGACTTGGGTGGCCCCTGGTCGTCATCGGCGCGACAACGTTGCTGGCGACGATCGTCTACGTCGCCTATCCGGCAGCTGGCGAAGGCACCTGACGTCGCCCTAGGTGTAACGCGCGATCCGTAAGGGCCCAGCGTCCACAGGATCGAACCCCACGTCGCGGATCAGCTCAGCAGCCACCCTTTTGCTGTTCGCATCGAAACTCTCCTCTGCCCTTCGCGTATCTCTCGCGAACCCGTGACAACGTCCGTTCCACCGACGGAGGGCATATGAGTGCGGCCCGCAATCCTGGGAGAGTGGTTGGATGGTGGTACTTGTTCCTCGTCTTACTCGGCCCGCTGCGCCTCATCTACATCCCCAACAAGCTCTTCGTGGTCGACAATGCGGCGGCGACGGCCGCCAACATCGCCGCGCACCCGTGGCTGTTCCGCGGCGGCATGGTGAGCGGCCTGCTCGGCGCCGTGGTGTTGATCTTCCTCGCGCTCGCCTTCTACCGGCTCTTCAAGGGAGTGGACCAGCAGCTCGCGGTGCTGCTCGTGATCACGGGCGGCGTGATGCCTGCGGTCCTCACCCTCGTGAACGTCGCGACGGACGCCGGCGCCCTCACGGTCGCGCAGGGCCCCGATTTCCTGTCCGTGTTCGACAAGCCGCAGCGCGACGCTCTGGTCATGCTGTTCCTCCGGCTCTATCACCATGAGATCACCGCCGCGGAGATCCTGTGGGGCCTGTGGCTCTTCCCGATGGGGGCCCTGGCCTACAAGTCGCGATTCGTGCCGCGGTTCATCGGCGTCTGGCTGGTCATCAATGGCATCGCCTACGTGATTCAGAGCTTCACGGGAATCCTGTTCCCGGCCTACCAGAACACGGTGTTCCTGATCTCCCAGCCTGCCCTCTTCGGGGAGCTCGCGATCATGCTGTGGCTGCTGATCAAGGGGGCCAACCCACCGGCGCTCCAACCAGAGCCTTCATAGGCGAGTTGCGCGATGAGCAGGGCGAACGTGCAAAACACCGGACTTTGCGCGGCAATGGACGTGTGACCAGACTCTTGGGTCAGGGTGCTAGGTCAAAGCAGGATCGTGGGTTGTCCTCCGTCGCGAGGTCCCGGGCACGCTTGATGCGGCGTTAGCGGCCGGAGGGACCAGATGAACCGCACCGGGTTCACGCTCATCGAGCTCATGATCGTGGTCGTGATCATCGGGATAATCGCCGCGATCGCGATCCCGAAGTTCAGCAACACCAAGGAGAAGGCCTATATCGCGTCGATGAAGGCGGACCTCCGCAACCTGGTGACGGCGGAGGAGGGCTACTTCGCCGATTCCACGGCGTACACCGACATCACGGACTGCAACACCCCGCCGGCGCCGGGGAGCGTCGCGTGGTGCCCCTCGAGTGGGAACGCCGTGGACAAGATCCGGCTCCATCAAGGCGGCTGGACGGCACGCGTCATAAACGCGAACACGGCGGTGCAGTGCGCGATCTATGTCGGCGGCGCGAACCCACTCCAGCCGGCCCGCCCGTCGGATCCCGAAGGCGTGCCCGTGTGTCAATAGGCGAGGGCCCCGAGAACACGCAGCGCGAACCGGGACGGCGTTTTCTTCTATACGTTCTTCAAGGGGACCGCGACGCTCGACTGATCGCTCCTAGGCGGGGCGAAAACCATGAGCAGGATGCCACCCAGGCCGACCAGAGCCACGGAGGCCAGTAGCTCCCCGCGCTGGGCCGGCACCTGGAACGACATCACAAGCATGATCGCGGCATGCGCAAAGCTCGACCACGCGGCGAACAGGATGAGACTGCGATGCACGGACGGGTTCCGCGCCGCCAGGAACACGAAAACCCCCAACGTTGCGAGCACGGCGTTGAGCATCGGCCCGGCGGTACAACGCGGCGGGCGCACTAGGCTCTGTACGACGGGCACGATCGCGGTTGCGAAGAACAACAGGCCCAACAGCGCCAATGCGACCGTGCGCGCGCGTTCTCGACCGGATGCTGCGGCCATCGGCCTGCTCCTGTGACGAGGAGGATTGCGCTCGAAGCAGATACGCCACGACCAGAAGGATCCCAACCCCCTGTAACATGGCGACGAGCACGATGCCGCGCACGTTCAGGTCCCGCCGTCCCGACTCAAACGGCGAGCCGAAACTCCGGGGCTAGAAAAAGCCGACCCCCTGATTTGCTCAGGGGGCCGACGCGTCCCGACTGGTTGAAGAGCGAGCCTCACATCGACTTCGGGTCTGGGGCTTTTTCTTTGTCGCGCCCCGGGCCGCGATCAATGCTGCGGCGCAACGTACGACTTCACCACCGTGGCACCGGAGTCGACCTGCACGGTGTCACTCTTTCCACCCCCGACCCAATTTGCCAGGATCGTATGCAATCCGGCCATGACCATGTAGTTGAGCACCGGTGGCGCGCCGATGTACACTTGGTCGATGTAGACATTGGCGAAGGGGACGGTCCCGCCCTGGGTGACGTTGACGGTGATGAACCCGATGGCGGTCGCCACTCGGAACTCCCATACCACAAAGGCTTCGACCGCCTCTCCATGCTTCAGCGCCGAGCGCCACTTGAGGCTCTTGGCCATGTGCACGGCCGCATCGGTGAATTCATCCACATCTGATGGGAACATGACCGTCGCCTCAATGGTCCGCCCGCTCCGGGAGACCTTGAGCAGCAGGAGCACGGGGCTCGGTGTGACGGAAGCCTTGGTCGTCCGGCGAACTCGGCGCGCGGTGTTGGGCGTTCCCCGCGCGGTGTTGGGCGTTCCCCATGGAAGCTCCACTGCCCCCTGGCTTTGATCGGGTCTCCATCCGGAGCCTCCCTTCGCTTCGGAGGTGTCCCCGAATCTGTCCCCGTCGTGGGTCGGGGTGACTGGGATGGGGCGGGTGTCGAAGCACATGTTGCCGGTGTTGTAGGTCGAGCCGAATTGGTCGCACGCGATTTGCGCGAGGGCGACGTCCGACAGCTTCGTGCACACCATCGTCTTGCCCATGGCCGGTGTCTCGAGGGCGTTGGCCCTCTGGGTGAAGACCGCCCCCCAGCTAGGCGCGGTCATGGCGACCCTGTCGCCGTCCACCTTGTATTGGCCCGGCAGCTCCTGCATCACCTTCCCGCCTGCGAGGAACTGGACATAGACCACGTCCGCACCTCTGAACGTCAGCCGGTAGGGACAGTTCTCGCCACCGTACACGCCCGAGAGGCTTTGAGCAGCCGCGCCGGTTCCCCAGGCTGCGATGCCGATTAGCGACAGCGCCACACGAGCAAGCCACCTTTGCATGCGCGTTTTCATCGCTCCTCCCTCCAATACGGTCTAGAGCCCGGCCGTGGAAAGTAGCTGCCCCGGCCAGATGGACCGAGACTGTCATCCATATGGCCGTCCGCGCGCTGGCTCGCAAGACGGCGACAAACTTCCGCGCGCCGTATATTGACACCCACCGCACCAATATGGTACTACTCGGCAAGCCCGTAGGAGCGATTATGCCCGACGACATGGGAAGCTTCCGCGTGGACGTCGAAATCGAGAACCCCGCCCGTCCCGGTGAGAAGCGAACGCTCAGGTCGGTGCTGGTGGACACCGGCGCCGAGTTGTCGTGGTTTCCCGCCG
>QHVC01000014.1 GCA_003222205.1 Gemmatimonadota bacterium
GAGGGGCTCGGCGCGGACGAGCCCCACGTGGAGATCGCGGGCGAGCGCATCGAGACGATTGCAGCGCTGCTGTCGGGCCGGGCCCGCGTGGTCGTCACGACGGCGCGCGCCAGTGCCGAGCGCACGGGGGTGCCGCGGGTGCTGGAGGCGAGCCGTTTGGAGCTGGCAACCGGTGACCGGTCGCCGGTTGCCGGTCTCACGGACGCCGCGCAGCGGCTCGCCGACATGGGCTATGAGCGGGTTCCCGGCGTGACCGAGGTCGGTCAATTCAGCGTGCGCGGCGGGATCTTGGACGTCTACGGATTCGGGATGGCGGCGCCGGCGCGTGTCGAGTGGTGGGGCGACGAGATCGTGTCGCTGCGCGGGTTCGACCTGGATACCCAGCGTTCGGCCGAGCCGATCGATCGTGTGAGCGTGCTGCCGATTCGGACCGAACTAACATCCGGGATTGGGGATGCGGGATGGGTACGGACGTCCCTGTTGGACTTGCTTCCCGCGGACACGATGCTGGTCGTGGATCAGGAGGCCGCCGTCGAGCGCGAGGTGGAGCGCGCCTGGGCCGACGCGGCGCATCACCTCGATGTCGCGCGGCGGCTCGGCGAGGAGCCGTCGCCGCGCGAGGAGTTGCTGCTCGATCCCGCCGCGTGGCGGGCGCGGCTCGCCGCTCGCGCGCGTCTCGCCCCCGGCGCGGCCGACGCCGCGCAGCGCTTTCCCGTGCTCGCCCCGGAGGCCGTGGACCGCGATCTGCGCCGCCTGCGACAACTGGTGGCCGGTGAACCGGCAACCGTCATCCTCTGCGACAACGAAGGCCAGCTCGAGCGCCTCGAGGAGCTGCTCGGCGCCAATCGCGCCACCCTGGTGGTGGGGGCGCTGGACGGCGGGTTCGTCCTGCCCAGCCTCCGCGTGCTCACCGACCACGAGATCTTCCGGCGCGCGCGGCGGCTGCGCCGTCCGCGCCGCTACCGCACCGCGGCGCCAGCGGCGGCCGCCGGCGCGCTGCGTCCGGGCGACTACGTGGTGCACCTGGAGCACGGCATCGGCATTTACCGCGGCCTGCAGACGATCACCGTGGGGGAGGGCACGCTCGACGTCGCCGCCGTCGAATACGAGGGAGGCGATCGCCTCAATGTGCCGCTGTATCGCCTCGACCAGCTGGAGCCGTACCGCGCGGGCGGCGACAGCGGCGCCGACGCGCCGCCACCGCGGCTGCACCGGCTCGGGTCCACGACCTGGCAGCGCCAGCGGGAGAAGACCCAGGCGGCGATCCGGAGAATGGCGCTCGACCTCCTGGACTTGTACGCGCGCCGCCAGATCGCCCCGGGCTACGCCTTCCCCGCCGACACGCCGTGGCAGGCGGAGCTCGAGTCCTCTTTCCTTTATGAAGACACGCCCGACCAGCGCCGCGCCACCGTGGACGTGAAGCGCGACATGGAGCGCGCCCGGCCGATGGACCGGCTCCTCGTCGGCGACGTCGGGTACGGCAAGACGGAGATCGCGATCCGGGCGGCGTTCAAGGCGGTCCAGGCGGGCAAGCAGACCGCCGTGCTGGTGCCGACGACGATTCTCGCCGAACAGCACGGCCGCACGTTCCGCGAGCGCCTCGCCGACTATCCCGTGCGCATCGAGGTGCTGTCGCGGTTCCGCGCGCCGAAGGAAGCCGCCGCCGTGTCGCAGCGTCTCGCCGAGGGCCAGGTGGACGTCGTGATCGGGACGCACCGGCTGCTGTCCCGGGACGTGGGGTTCAAGGACCTGGGACTGCTCGTCGTGGACGAGGAGCATCGCTTTGGGGTGCGGCACAAGGAGCGGCTCAAGGCGCTGAAGCTCAGCGTGGACGTGCTGACCCTCACCGCCACGCCGATCCCGCGCACGCTGCACCTCTCGCTGTCCGGCCTGCGCGACCTGACGTTGCTCGAGACGGCGCCGAAGGACCGCTCGCCGGTGCTCACGTTCATCGAGCCGTGGGATGACGCGCTGCTCGAGGAGGCGCTGGCGCGCGAGCTGGATCGCGGCGGCCAGGTGTACTTCGTGTACAACCGCATCGAGACCATCGACACGATCGCCGAACGCGTGCGGGCGCTGGCCCCGCGGGCGCGGGTCGCCGTCGCCCACGGCCAGCTGGGCGAGCACGACCTGGACGAGGTGATGTCGCGGTTCGTGCGCGGCGAGGTGGACGTGCTCGTGTCGACGATGATCGTCGAATCGGGGCTCGACGTGCCCAACGCGAACACGATGGTGGTGAACCGGGCCGACCAGTTCGGGCTCGCCCAGCTGTACCAGCTGCGCGGGCGCGTGGGCCGCAGCCATCGGCGCGCCTATTGCTACCTGCTGGTCCCGGACCTCGTGGACGCCGCGGCGGAGGAACGGTTGCGCGTGCTCGAGCATCATACCGATTTGGGGTCGGGCTATCGCATCGCCCTGCGCGACCTCGAGCTGCGCGGCGCCGGCAGCTTGCTGGGCGGCGAGCAGTCGGGGCACGCGCAGGCGGTCGGGTTCGACATGTACCTCAGGTGGCTGGAGGAGACGGTGCGTTCGCTCAAGGGCGAGCCGGGAGTGGGGAGTCGGGAGTCGGTGGCGCCCGACGTCGTGCTCGATCAGCCGGCGCATCTTCCCGACGAGTACGTGCCCGACGACGCGGCGAAGCTCGATCTCTATCGGCGGCTGGCGCGGACGGTGGAGCCATGCGAGATTGCAGCCGTCCGAGCGGAGCTGCGCGACCGGTTCGGGCCACTGCCGGCCGCAGCCGAGCGGCTCCTGCTCGTGACCGAGCTCCGCGCGCTCGGCGCCCGGGTGGGCCTCGACACGGTCCTCGTCCGGGGCGACGAGGCGCGGCTCGTGTTTCGGCGGGATGCCCAGCCGCGCCTGGCCGGCCTGACCGCGGCCCTGGAGGCCGTGCAGTTCGAGGCGGACGTGCGACGGGCGCAGCCGCTCTCCCTGCGGCTCCGACGCCTGGGAGGCGAAGCGATCGGCCCCGGCCTCGTGCGCGCGCTCACCGCCGTTCTGCAGAACCAACCGGACTAGGAGATCGCATGCGTCGTTGTGCCATACTGCTACTGGCGTTCGCGGCGGCCGGGTGTGGCTCGCTCAAGGACGCGTTCTCGACCCACCCCGCGGAGGCGGCGCGCGCCGGCGACCAGCTGCTCACCGTCGAGCGGCTGGCGGAGCTCGCCGCGCGCGTCAAGGGCATGCCGTTGCAGGGCGACAACCTCACCCGGCTGGCCGACGTGTGGATCGACTACGCGCTGTTCGGCCAGGCGCTGGCCGTCGGGCAGCGCTTCGACGACACGGCGACGCTCACGCGAACCATGTGGCCGGCGGTCTCGCAGCTGCGCTGGGACCGCTTCCACGAGCGGCTCGTGTCCGGGCGCGGGACGCTGACGGTGGCGCAGGTCGACTCCGCCTACCGCGCCGGGAGCGTGCGGCTGTTCCAGCACATCCTCATCGCCGTGCCCCCGAGCGCCGCGCCGACCATCGCCCAGCAGAAGGAAAACCAGGCGAACGGCCTGCTCGGGCAGCTCCACGCCGGCGGGAGCTTCGCGTCGCTGGCGCAGCGCTACTCCGAAGACCCGGGGTCGAAGACGCGGGGCGGGCTCCTCGCGGTCGGCGGGCGGGGGCAATTCGTTCCGCCGTTCGAGGACGCGGCGTGGCAGCTCGCGCCCGGCGGCATGACCGGTTTGGTGCGCAGCTCGTTTGGCTACCACATCATCCGCCGGCCGCCGCTCGCGGAGGTGCGGGACTCCTTCGCGCGCGGGCTCGAGGACATGCTCGGCGGCACGCAGGACTCCCTGTACCTGTCGGATCTCGAGACCCGCAGCGCGGTCAAGGTCGTGAGCGGTGCCGTCGGAGCGGTGCGACAGGCGGCGCAGGCCCCCGACCCGGCGCGCAAGAGCGGCCGCGTGCTCGTCGACTACCGCGGCGGGGCGTTCCGCGTGCGCGACTTCATGCACTGGCTGCCGGCGCTCGACCCGCGCGTGCTCTCGGCGCTGTCCACGGCGACCGAGCAGCAGGTCGAGGGACTGCTCAAGGGGCTCGCCCAGCGCGACATCCTGCTGCACCAGGCCGACTCCGCGCGGGTCGGGCTCAGCGATAGCGACTGGGCCATGGTCCGCGCGCAGCAGGACTCGGCGCTGACCACCGTCGAGGGACTGCTCAAGCTGACCCCCGCCCTCCTGCGCGACTCGGTCACGACGCCCGAGGGCCGCGCGCGACTGGCGATGACCCGAGTGAACGATTATGTCGACCGCGTGGTCGGTGGGGAGGCGCAGTTCGCGCCGCTGCCGCCGTACCTGAGTGAATACCTGCGCGCGCACGGCTCGTGGGAGAAGAACGACGCCGGGGTGCAGCTCGCGATCGAGCGCGCGCAGGCCATCCGCGCGCAGCTCGATTCGTTGCGCCCCACGCCGCGGCCCAACAACCAGCCGGTGCCGACCATCCCGCCGGGCGCCCAGCCGATCACCCCGCGGCGCCGCACGCTGCGCTGACGTGATCGCCCCCCTCCGACTGCGCGGTCTCGGTCTCCTGGCGTGGGCGGCCGCCTTCGCGGCAGCGACGCCGGTGGGAGCGCAGCGGACGGCCCGCCTCCCCGTGGACCGGATCGTCGCCGTCGTCGGCATTCGGCCCATCCTCGCGTCACAGCTCGAGGAGCGGCTCGTTTTCAAGCAGTCGCAGGGCTTGCAGCTCCCGACGGATTCGGCGGGCCGAGAGGCCGTCAAGCGGGAGGTGCTCCGTCAAATGGTCGACGAGGAGCTGCTCGTGCAGCAGGCGGAGCGGGACACCGCGATCAAGGTGACGGACCAGGAGGTGCAGGACGCCGTCGAGCGCAGCGTGCAGGAGGTGCGGAGCCATTATCCCTCGGAGCAGGAGTTCCAGAACCAAGTGCGCCTGGGGTTCGGCACGGTGGAGACCTGGCGGCGCTTGTTGGCCGAAAACCAGCGCCGGCAGATCCTGCAACAGCGGTTGCTCGAGGGCCTCCAGCAGAAGGGCAAGCTCAAGCCGATCGCGCCCAGCGACGCGCAGATGCGCGAATACTGGGAGGCGAACAAGGGGCAGCTACCCAAACGGCCGGCGGTCGTGTCGTTTCGCCAGATCGTCATCACGTCACAACCCGACTCCGCCGCCCGCGCGCGGGCCCTGCAGCTCGCGGACTCGCTGCTCGCTGAGCTGCGCCGCAGCGCGGACTTCGCGTCGGTCGCCCGCCGTTTTTCCTCCGACAGTGTGTCGGCGGCGCAAGGGGGCGAGCTCGGCTGGTTCCGGCGCGGCCAGATGGTCAAAGGGTTCGAGGAGGCCGCGTTCAGCCTCCGGCCCGGCGAACTGTCCCCCGTCGTGGAAACGGCCTTCGGCTTCCACATCATCCAGGTCGAGCGCGTGCAGCCCGCCGAAATCCAGGCGCGCCAGATCCTGATCGCGCCGGTCATCTCCGTGGCCCAGGTAGAGCGCGCACGCCACAGCGCCGACTCGGTGCACCACGCCCTCGCGGCCGGCGCCGCCTTCGACGCTCTCGCGCGGCGCTATGCAGACGAGAACGAGCCCAAGCTCGCCGAAACGGTGCCGATCGCGCAGCTCCCGGCGCCCTACCAGCACCTCCTCGCCGCCGACTCGGCGACCGGACTCAAGCCGCTGCTGCAGCTGGAAACGGGGCCGCGCCCCAAGTTCGCCGTCGTCGAGATCACCAAACGCCTCCCCGAGGGAGATCTGGCTTTCGACGACGTCAAGGACCGCATCCGCGCCAACCTGAGCCAGGACCTCGCGGTCCAGCACTATCTGGACCTGGTCCGCCGCCAGACCTACGTCGACATCCGGTTCTAACTCCTCGTCCGGTTCGCAACGCCCTCCTCCCCGTCTCGCGGTCACCCTGGGCGACCCCCGGGGGATCGGGCCGGAGGTCGTGGCCAAAGCGCTCACCGCGGCGCCGCTGGAAGCCGACGTCGTGCTGGTGGGGCCCGAGGACCAGATCGCGGCGATTCCCGCCAGAAGCCGGGTGGGTGTGGGGGAATGGGGGCGTGGGGACGGCGGCGATCGTCTCGCCGGCCAGCTGACGGCCCGCTCCATCGAGCGCGCCGTGTGGCTGGCGCGCGGTGGGGAAGTGGAGGCGATCGTCACCGGCCCGGTCCACAAGGCCGCGTTACACGTTGCCGGGTACCGATTCCCCGGAGTGACGGAGCTCCTCGGGAGCCTGGCCGGAGGCGCCGAGGCGGTGATGATGCTGGTGGTGCCCGGCCTGCGTGTCGTCCTCGTCACGACGCACCTGCCGCTGCGCGAGGTCCCCGGCCAGCTCACGACCGAGCGGATCGTCCGCGTCGGCCGCATCACGCTCACCGCGCTGCGCGATTGGTTTGCCATCGCCGCGCCGCGACTGGCGGTGTGCGCGCTCAACCCCCATGCCGGGGAGGCCGGGCTCTTCGGCGACGAGGATGAGCGACTCCTCGCCCCCGCGGCGCGGACCCTCGGCGCCGCGGGGCCCCTGTCCGCCGACACCGTGTTCGTGCGCGCGTTGCGCGGCGAGTTCGACGCGGTCCTCACCCCCTATCACGACGTGGGAATGACGGCGGTGAAGGTGGCGGGCTTCGGCCACGGGGTCAACGTGACGCTGGGGCTGCCGTTCCCGCGGACGTCGCCGGATCACGGCACGGCGTTCGACATCGCGGGGCAGGGGGTTGCGGATCCTTCCTCCATGCGAGCCGCGCTGGAGTTGGCCGCGCAGTTGGCGAACCGGAAGCCGGCTCGAGACTAACTGCTTCGGGTGACGCGCACCCTTCCCACGCGCCGGCCCTCCATCTCCACGATCTCGAACGTGGCGCCCGGCAGTGTGATGCGGTCGCCGACCTTGGGCAGGCGACCGAGGGTCCCGAACAGCAGGCCCCCGATCGTGGAGTAGTCCGCGTCGTCCAGGGCCAGGCCGTACCACTCGTTCACGTCCTTGATCTCCGTCGCGCCGGGGATGACCGGCGCCGTCTCCCCGGGCGCGGGCGCGGCGGGGGGGCGATCGTACTCGTCGTAAATCGGGCCGACGATTTCCTCCAGCAGATCCTCCATGGTGACCAGCCCGGCAGTGCCGCCGAACTCGTCGAGCACGATGGCGAGGTGCGCTTTGTGGCGCTTCATGTCGGCGAGCACGTCCTCCACCTCCCGCGTGCCCGGTACGAACAGCGGCGGTCGCATGACCGTCGCGACCGTGCCGCCACGGCCGGCGCGCAGCCCCGCGAGGATCGCCTTGGCGTGCACCGTGCCGACGATGTCGTCGGGCGATTCGCGCGCGACGGGATAGCGCGACCGCCCGGCTGCCGCGACCTGGTCCGCCGCCTCCTCCAGTGGCAGGTCGGCGGGGAGCGCGATCATCGCCGTGCGCGGGGTCATGACGTCGCGGGCGCTCTTCTCGCTGAACTCGAACACGCCCTCGATGAGGCGCGCGTCTTCTTTCCCGAGCGAGCCCGTCCGCCGGCTCTGCTGGACCAGCATGCGGATCTCCTCGGGGGAATGGACACGGTCGATGTCGGAGGGGGCGCTCTTGATCCCCAGCAGTTTGACGACGCGGTTGGCGCTCCAGTTGAGCAGGTCCGTCACCGGGCGCGTGATCCACGAGAACAGGATCAGCGGCGCCGCGACCCAGCGGCTGGTGCCTTCGGGGTAGGTGATGGCCCACGCCTTCGGGGCCTGCTCGCCGAACACCACGTGCAGGAACGTGATCACCGCCAGCGCCACGGTGGACGCGACGCCGCCGCGCGCCAGGAAATTGAGCGCGGGCGGCAGGCTCGCGAACCAGTCCCGGAACAGGTGGGCGACGGTGTCCTCGGCGACGTACCCCAGCAGGATCGACGCGAGGGTGATGCCGAGCTGCGCCGCCGACAGCTGGCGATACAGGTCGCGCAGGGCTTTCTGCACCGTTTTCGCCTTCGCGTCGCCGCGGCGCGCCAGTGCCTCGATGCGCGTGCGCCGTGCCGCCACCAGCGCGAACTCCGCCGCGACGAAGAAGGCGTTCGCGGCGACCAGCAGCACGACCGCCAGCAGACGCAGGGGAAGTTGAACGGGCATGGGGCGAGGAACCTAGCGGGTGCGGACCCGAGTTCAAGCTGCACCGCTAAGAGGTTGTCGGTTCACGGTATTCGGTTGTCGGTTGACCGAAAACTGAGAACCGCATACCGTAGACATTGGTGGCCCTATGACAACGCTCCCCCTCGAGGCCCAATGCACCCACCGCGCGCCGCTGCGCGCGGAGAGCGCCCAGCGCATGACCGTGGTACTGGCGCTGTCGGCGCTGGTGATGATCGCCGAAGCCGTCGGCGCCTACCTCTCCGGCTCGCTCGCCTTGCTCGCGGATGCGGGGCACATGTTGGTGGACGTCGGCGCCCTCGCCCTCGCCCTGCTCGCGGCGCGCATCGCGCAACGGCCCGCCACCCCCGAGCGCTCGTTCGGCCTGGTGCGCTTCGAGATCCTCGCGGCGCTCATCAACGGCGCGGTGCTCATCGCCGTCGCGGTCGGCATCGGAATTGAAGCGTATCGCCGCTTCCACTCGCCGGGGACCATCCGCGCCGGCCTGCTCGTGGGGATCGCGAGCGTGGGGCTCGTGGCGAATCTCGGCGGCGCCGCGATCCTGCACCGCGGCCATGGCCATTCCCTGAACCAGCGCGGCGCCTATCTCCATCTGGTGAGTGATGCCCTGGGATCGCTGGGCGCCCTCGCGGCCGGCGTCGTGATCCTGGCGACGCGATGGACGCTCGCTGACCCGCTCATCTCGGTCGGGATCGCCCTCCTGATCCTCGGCGGCGCGTGGCGGCTCGTGAAGGAGTGCGTCGATATCCTCCTCGAGGCGACGCCCGCCCACATCTCCCTCCCCGCCGTCCACGACCGCATCGCCGCGGTCCCCGGCGTGGAATCGGTCCACGACCTGCACGTGTGGACGGTGACCAGCGGCGTCGTCGCCATGAGCGGGCACCTGGTCGTCAAGGACCCGACGGCGAACCAGCGAGTGCTGGAGGACGTTCAGCAGCGCATGGAGGGGTTCGGCATCGCCCACGTCACGGTGCAGCTGGAGAGGGATCCGACGTGTGAATGACGGCGTCGGGCGGAGTCGGACGGAGAAGGGGACGCCGACCCCGCCCGACCCTGCCCGTCTCTGCCCGCCTCTGTTCTCCCCTTGACCCTGCTCGTCCCCTCCTTCTATACTGCCCCGCCCGACATAGACCGGTAACAACTTGCAGATCCGCAATATCGCGATCATCGCGCACGTCGATCACGGCAAGACCACGCTGGTGGACCAGATGCTCCGCCAGGCAGGGGTGTTCCGCGCCAACCAGCAGATGATCGAGCGCGTGCTGGACTCGAACCCGTTGGAGCGCGAGCGGGGCATCACGATCCTGTCGAAGAACACGGCGGTGCACTGGGGCGAGACCAAGATCAATATCGTGGACACGCCCGGGCACGCCGACTTCGGGGGCGAGGTCGAGCGCATCCTGCGCATGGTGGACGGGTTCCTGCTGCTCGTGGACGCGGCCGAGGGGCCGATGCCACAGACGCGGTTCGTCGCGTCGAAGGCGCTGGCGCTGGGGCTCAAGCCGATCGTGGTGATCAACAAGATCGACCGCCAGGACAGCGAGCCGCTGCGCGTGCACGACGAGGTGCTGGAGCTGTTCCTCGATCTCGAGGCGTCGCCCGAGCAGTTCAACTGCCCGTTCCTGTACGCGTCGAGCCGCTTGGGGATCGCGACCCCCGACCTGGCGACGCCGGGGACGACACTGAAGCCGCTGTTCGATACGATCCTGGAGACGATCCCGCCCCCGTCGGGCGACGCGGACGGTCCGTTCCAGATGCTGATCTCCACGCTCGATCACTCGCCGTACCTGGGCCGCATCGGCATCGGTCGCATCGAGCGGGGCCGGCTGCGCGTGGGCGACGCCGTGGCGCTGCTGCCCCTGGGCCAACCGGGTCCCGTCGGGGACGGGCCGTTCGAGCAGGCCCGCGTGGTGAAACTGTTCGGGTTCGAGGGGCTGGAGCGCGTGGAGGTCGCGGAAGCGGCCGCGGGGGAGATCGTGGCGCTCGCGGGCGTCGCCGGCGTCGAGATCGGCAAGACGCTGACGGCACCGGATTACCTGGAGCGGCTCGCCGGCATCGCCGTGGAGGAGCCCACGATCTCGGTGGACTTCAAGGTGAACGATTCGCCGTTCGCCGGACGCGAAGGGAAGTACGTCACGGGTCGCCAGCTGCGCGAGCGCCTGTTCCGCGAGCTCGAGCGCAACGTGGCGCTGCGCGTGGAGGAGACCGACGATCCCCAGACCTTCACCGTCTCGGGCCGCGGTGAGCTGCACCTCGGCATCCTGATGGAGACGATGCGCCGCGAGGGGTATGAGTTCCAGGTGAGCCGGCCCCGCATCATTCCGCGGGAGGGGCCGCACGGGGAGCGGCTGGAGCCGTATGAGGAGTTGCTCATCGACTGCCCGGAAACGCTGCTGGGCGTCGTGATGGAGAAGCTGGGGCCCCGCCGGGCCACGATGCTCGACATGCGGAACCCCGGGCAGGGGATGGTGCGCATGCGCTTCCGCATCCCGGCACGGGGCCTGCTCGGCTACCGGTCGGAGTTCTTGACGGATACCCGGGGGCAGGGAATCATGCACCACCGCTTCCTGGACTATGGGGCCTGGGCGGGGCCGATCTCGGGGCGGAGCCGGGGGGTGATGGTGGCCGACCGGGAGGGGGTGGCGGTGGCCTACGCGCTCTTCAATTTGCAGGAGCGCGGTACCATGTTTCTCAAACCGGGCGATCCGGTGTATGAGGGCATGCTGGTGGGGGAGAACGCCCGGGTCGACGACATGGAGGTGAACGCCACGAAGGAGAAGAAGCTGACGAACATGCGGACGACGGCGGCGGACGAAATGATCATCCTCGAGCCGCCGCGCCCGCTGAGCCTGGAGCTGGCCCTCGAGTACATCGAGGACGACGAGCTGATCGAAGTGACGCCGGCGTCGCTGCGCCTGCGCAAGCGGGCGCTCGGGGCGACGGAGCGGCGCAAATTGGCCCGTGACCGGAAGGCCGCGGAAGAGTCGTAAACCTCAGCCGGGGGTGACAATGCTGGCCGTGGCGACGTCGATGACCTGGTCGCTCAAGCGTCGGAGCGACAACATCGACGAGGAGTTCGAGGAGTTCGAGGAGGACAAGGAGCTGGACGAGGATTTCGACGACGAGCTGGACGACGAAGAGATGGACGACGAGGAGTCGGACGACCTCGACGACTACGACGATCTGGACGACGAGTTCGACGACGAAGAGGAGGAGGGTTTCCGGCCGCGCAAGACCCCACGCAAGGAGTGGGACTGAGCCGCCCGACTCCGAAGCGGACCGTGTCGTGGTCCTGAACGCCCTGTTGGTCGCCGCGCTGAGCGCGCAGAGCGGCGAAGCCTCGCTGCAAACCTGCCTGGCGGCTGCCGCGGACTATTCCCCGGTCTACGCCACCACGGTCTTCACCGCCACATCCCCCGAGATCGACGCGGTCTTCCGGTTCGCGGACGGCGAGCACCACGCGAAGCTCACGGCGAAGTGGATCGCCGTGGACGTGGGCGCCAGCGCCCCCGCCAACAGTCTCGCCGGCACCAACGCCTTGACGCTCGCCCGCAATACGGCTGCCGGCGTGTTGCGCCTCGAGCTCCGTCGGGGGTTCCCGCCTGGCCAATACCGTCTGGAAGTCAGCGCCGACGGCCGGCCGTGGCGGTCGGTGGCGTTTCAGGTCGTGCCAGCCTCCGGCGGGGGGCTCGCCAGCCTTGCCGGGCTGATGCCGCTCGCGACCGGCACGGTGTGGACGTATTCGTTCGTGCAGGCGGCCGGCGGAATCGCGAAGATCAGCGCGGCGCCGCCGGGCGCGACCCTGGGCGCCGACGGCACGGTGCGCGCGACGGTGACCGCGACTGTTGCCGGGACGGACGCGCAGGGGGTGCGCGTCGCGTGGGCCCGGGGGGGCGTCCCGTTCACCGACGAATGGTGGCGGCTCACGCCCGGCGGTCTTGCCGCGGTGAAGCGGGGGGCTGGCGGGGAGACGCTGGTGCTTGACCCGCCACAGGTCCTGTTTCCCTGGCCCGTCGCCACAGCGCGGCGCTGGCAGTACGTCTCGCGCGACCGAACGCTGCGGCAGAGCTACCGCCTCTGGGGGCCGGTCCCCGTCACCGGGCCCAGCGGTGCAGCGCCGGGCTACGTGATCCTCGTCGAGCAAAAGTTGCCGATGGGCGCGACGACGGTCGAGCGCGAGTACCTGCCGGGCGTGGGTATGGTCCACTCGCTGGCGATCACGGGCGTGGGCGCCGAGCGCGTAAACCGCGAGGAGCTGGTGCTGACGAGCGTGCGGTGAGCCGCCGGTCCGCTACATGCTCATCCAGTAGTTCACCTTGACCAGCAGCACGTTGGTGGGGCGGTCGCGGAACAGTTCGCGGCGGAAATCCCGCTCCAGGTCGAACCCCGCATCATACGGCATGTAGCCCGAGCGGCTCTGCGTCCACACGACGAACAGGGTGGAGCCCGGGCGGTATTCCCAGCGCAACACCGCGTTGACCTTGACGGCGCGGGTGCGGAAGTCGGGATCCCTGAACCGCAGGGTGTCGCCCGGCGCCGCGCCGTCGGGCTCGACGACGTACGTGTTGCCCACGCGGCTGATCGTCGAGCCGTTGTCGCGGCCGTAGTGGTTGAACGCGAACGTCTTGCGCGCCCGCAATTCCTTGAAGTCCGAGTAGTCGCCGGCGAACGCGAACGGCTGGGCGTAGAGCTGGAAGCTCAGCGTCGGTGAGAACGTCGCGTTAGCGCGCACGGTGACGTACGCCTGGCGTTGCGCCAGGGCCGCGAACACGTAGCGTGTGCCCAGGGTCGCGGTGGCCGTGGAGTCCCTCGCCTTGGTCACGAACTGTGCCATCGCCCGGCCCGCGACATACCCCGCCGTCGCGCTCAGCGACAGCGCGGCGCTGGGCCGCAGCGTCAGCTGGGGAATGAGGTTCACGGTCCAGCCCCCCGTTTCGTCGCGCTGCACCGAGACGAACCCATAGGCGCCCAGCGCCCGCCGCGTGTCGGTCTGGAGGTTCGCGCTCGCGAACCACCCGGCCGGCTTCATCGCGAGCGGGCCGCCGCGCGTGAGCCGGTCGTCCACCACGCGGGGCGTATACGAGACGGACCACTCGCCCGACCAGAAGTTGCGGAACTGCGCGTAGCCGAACGCCGCGATCTTGCGGTCGATGGGATCGCCGTCGTAGTTCCAGCTCGGTGCCACCTGGAGATAGGCCGTCGCTTGTCGTACCGTCCGGCCGGACCGGGTCCACTTGTAGCCCAGCGACGCGGCGGCCGAGATCCGGTCCACGCGATTCTGGAACCCGAGGTCGTTCACTTCGAACCCCGGGGAGGCGGTGCGCCCGGCCACCCCCCAGCGCCAGTTCCCCGCGACCTTGTTCAGGTACAGGTCGGCACTGAGGCCCGCGAG
>QHVC01000178.1 GCA_003222205.1 Gemmatimonadota bacterium
TCCCGCGGGGTCACGGCCGAAGAAGTGGGCGAGGTCCTCAGGACCCTCGCCGTCGAGGCCGATCGCACAGCACAACCGTTGGGGCTCGGGAATCCTGAGCGCCTCCGGGCGTGGCCGCACGTGCGTCTCCACTCCCTGACGTACGAGCGCCTCGAGCTGCTCGACCCGGCCAAGGAGGCGCCGCCGGACGGCACCGAACCCCAAGGCGCTCGCGTGCGGTCGGCCCAACTGTGGCTGGGGCTCGCGCGGGCGGCGCTCGCGGGGCAGCTCGGCGCGGACGAGGCGCCGCCCACCACGCCCGCGGTGATCGCCCAGGCGATCGACGCGCATCCCAAGGCCGAGGGCTACGACCAGGTGATCGTCGGCTACTTGCTGCAGATCACCGAGGAGCTCAAGGCGGCGGGCGGCGCGGAGGCCGTGGAACTGCGGCGCCGGACCTCGCGCCTCATCCGGGCGATGAAGCCGGAGACGTTGCGGCGGCTCTTGGAGATGGGGGGAGACTTCGCCCAGCGTCAACGGTTCGCCCTGGACGCTACGCACGGCATGGCCGTGGACGCCGTGCTCGAGATCGTGCGCGCCGCGGCGGACACCTCCAACCAGAGCATCTCCCACTCGCTCGTGCGGATGCTCTCGAAGCTGGCCGCGCACGTCGAGCAGGGTGGCGCGGCCGCCGCGGAGGACCCGGAGCTCCGCGCCGCCGCCGTCCCGCGCCGCCCGCGCCGTCCATGAGCGACCCCGCCCGCTTTCTCGGCGTCTTCGCGCAGGCCCTCGCCGGGATGTCGCTCTACACCGACGGCCATCCGGCGCGCGAGCGGGGGATCGACGCCGCGTATCGGGAGCTGGCGGACCTGCAGCGCGACACGCCGCGTCCCCTGTTCACGTTTCTCGGCGACGAGGTCGTGTACGGCCGTCTCCCCTTGCGCGAGATGAAGGGCTGGGATTGGTCGCCGCGGCTCGCCAATGCCGGCATCCAGCGGCTCGAATTCGAGGAGCAGGTGAGCCGCGAGGAGTTCGAGGCGTTCCTCGAGGAGGTGCTGGCCCGGCTCACGCTCTCGGTGATCGACACCAGCGAGGCGCGGCAGCTGCGCCGCCCCAGCATCCGCTTCGGCGCCGTGGGCATCCGCGGCGAGCAGGAATTGCCGACAGAAGAGGCGCTGCCCACCGCGACGATCGCCTTCTCCCTCGGCGAGGAAGCGGACACCGTGCGCTGGATGCACGAAGAGGTGCAGGCGCGCGGCACGCTGCCGCTCGTCGAAGCCGAGGCCGTCGTCAGGTCCCTGGCGGTCGCGATGCACGGCGACCGCCAGATGCTCATGCCGCTCCTGCAACTCAAGGAATTCGACCAATACACGACGACCCACTCGATGAACGTCGCGGTCCTCAGCATGGCGCTCGCGGAATACCTCGGGATGAGCGGCGGGGACGTGCGGGCGTTCGGGGTGGCCGGCCTCCTCCATGATCTCGGCAAGGTGCGCGTGCCGCTGGAGATCCTGACCAAACCGGGGAAGCTCACCCCGGAGGAGCGCACGGTGATGCAGACGCACCCTGCCGAAGGCGCCCGGATCATTCTGGCCTCCGAGGAGCAGCTCGACCTGGCCGCCGTCGTCGCCTACGAGCATCACATCCTGCTGAACGGCGGGGGCTATCCCACCGTCCACTACCCCCGGCACTGTCACCGCGCCAGCAAGCTGGTCCACGTCACCGACGTCTACGACGCACTGCGCACCAAGCGGCCCTACCGCGACGCCTGGCCGCTGGAGCGGGTCCTCGCCTATCTCGACGAGGAGGCGGGGCGGGAGTTCGACCCCGAGCTGGTCCGCGCGTTCACGGCGATGATGCGGAAATGGGACTCCCAGGTCGCCGTGCTGACCGACGAGCGGGCCCCGCTGCCCGCGCCAGGATCAGGCCCGACGGCGTCGGGGTAGCAAGATCGAGGTATACTTCCTCTCCCATGACCCGTTTCGCGCTCGTCGTCGTCCTCGCCGTCACCGCCGCCGGCGTCGTCCCGGCGGCGGCCCAGACCGCCCACCACTCCCGCCTCGAGGGGGACTGGCTGGCCCGCGCGGGCGACGAGCTGCGGCACATCATGGTGCGCAGCGACAGCTCGGCGCAGTTCGGCGACCAGGTCGCGCGCTGGCGTGTGGTGGGGGACAGCCTGTGGATCACGCTCGGGGACGGCGTGTGGCAGGTCTACGGGATGACGGTGCAAAGCGACCAGCTCACGCTCTCGGGGGGGGATCTCGAGAAGCCCGTTACCCTGAAGCGAGTGGGTCCAGCGACGCCCCGCCCCGATTCGCTCGTCGTTCCCAAGCCGCCGGCGCCTACCGAACGCGCGTGGGAGTGAGGACCTAGGGCAGTTCCCGCATGTCGGCGATGCGCCAGCCGTTGGAAGTCTTCGTAAAGCGCATCGCCATCTTGGGCCGCAGCTCCCGCTGCGACCCCCCCGCCGCCGGCACGAACTTGTAGAGCGCCTGGACCGCGGCGGTCGCGGAGCCGCCGCGCACGACGAGGTGGGCGGTGGTGAACCGGGCGGTCAGCCCCTGGGCGGTGCGGAACAGATCCTGCCAGCCGCGCGCATCCTTGTCGGTCAAGGGCGCCGCGAACAGGGCGCGCAGGTTCGTGAGGCGCTCGGTCTCGACGGCGCGCCCCAGGTCCTCGAGCAGCGTCGCTACCGCCCGCTGCGGGTCCGCCGGTTGGACGCTGGGGGGGGCGAGGCCCGCCGCGACGACGATGTTCTCGGCCTCCTGCGCCGCGAGCCGCGCGAGGTTGTAATCCATGCCTTTGATGAGCGAGTCGGCGCGGGTCAGGGCCGCCGTGGCGCGGGTGCGCTGTGGGCCCGTCGGCAGCGCGATGACCACGGCCTTGGCCCGGTCGTAGACGTGCGTCGCGTCGGCCCGCAGCGAATCGACTTCGCGGCGGGCGCGGCGGAACTGGTCGAGCGCGACCGCGTACGCGGCAGTCGCGCGCGAGACCGCGCCGCCGTTCACCGCCTGCTCCGCCCCCTGCAGCATCGTCTCTCCCACCAGCCAGGATGACACGTTGTTCTTCAGCGCGCCGGCCGCCTCGGCCCGCGTGCGGGCCGAGAAGACCGAGTCGCGCATCGAAGCGAGCGCGAGGTTCAGGACGACGGGCCCCGGTGCGCCCACCGTGACGGGACCGCCCGGCGACTCGGGTGGGGGGCTGCTGTGGGAGGTCAGGGAGAAATACGCCAGGACACTGACGACCGCAGCGAGCGAACCGAGCGTCAGCAGGCGCGCGCGCAGCGAGGCGGGTCGGGCGAGCCGGAGGATCGCCGCGGGGATGGGCGTCCACCGGCCCACCAGGCGCTGGGTCGTGGTCTCCCCGGCGCCGGACAGCGCGGCCCGGATCGCCACCAGCGTCGTGCGCATCTCGCGCGCGCTGCCGTAGCGGTCCTCCGGGACTTTGTTCATGGCCTTGTACACGACGCGCTCGAGCGACGCCGGGATCGACGGCGCGACGCTGCGCAGTGGCTTGGGGTCGCTCGTAAGCACCTGGTAGAGCACCCCATGGATGGACTCGCCCTCGAACGGCTTCTGGTAGGCGAGCAGCTCGTACAGCAGGCACCCGACCGCGAACACGTCCGTGACGGCCGAAATCGGACCGTTGGTGATCTGCTCGGGGGCCATGTACGTCGGCGTCCCGACGATCGCGCCCGAGCCTGTGACCTCGGCCGACTGCAACCGCGCGATGCCGAAGTCCATGATCTTCACGCGCCCATCGTTCGCGATGCGCACGTTGGCGGGTTTGATGTCCCGATGGATCACGCCGCGGTCGTGCGCGTACGCGAGTCCCTGGAGCACCTCGATCACGCCGCCGATCAGCTCGCTCAGGTCCTTGCCCTCGATCAGCTCCATCGCGATGAACAGCTGTCCCTCGGCTTCACCGAGGTCGTACACGGTGATGATGTTGGGGTGCTGCAGGGCGGCGGCCGCCCGGGCCTCGCGCAGAAACCGCTCGCGCATGTCGTTCGTCTTGCCGAACTTGGATCCGAGGAGCTTCAAGGCCACGTAGCGGCGCAGCACCGAGTCGTACGCCTTCCACACGATGCCCATCGCGCCCTCGCCGAGGGGCTCGTGCAGCTCGAACTTGCCGAGCCGGCGATACTGTTGGCCGGGGCTCACGGGCTCACCGCGTGCACCAGTCGTACACCCGGCCGAGGCTGGCCCGGGTCGCCTCGTCCACCGGCACGTCGCGCCGCGGCAGCACACGCTCGGCGATGCGCAGGAAGCCGTCCCGCGTCATCCGCTCCCGCCCGGTGCCGCCCCAGGCGAAGGGCGCGACGTACTTCGGCGTCCGCACCGCGTCGAAAAAATTCGCCCCGGCGCCGACGATGGTCCCCGTGCCGAGCAGGGTGCCGATGGCGGTCTTCGCGTGATCGCCGAGCAGCGTGCCGAGGTGCAGGAGTCCGGTCTCGATCGTCGTGCCGGCGGCGTCCAGCCGCACCGGGCCGTAAGTGTTCTTCAGGTCGGACGTGATGGTGCCGGCCCCGAGATTCACCCACCGGCCGATCACCGAGTGCCCCACGAACCCGTCGTGAGCCTTGTTGGCGTACCCGAGAAATACGCAATGCGACACCTCGCCGCGGACCTTGCAGTGCGGCCCGATCGCCGAGGCGCGGATCGGCCCGCCGAGCAGCTGCGTGTTCGCCCCCGCCCACAGCGGGCCCTCGAGCCGGGTACCGGCGCGGACCTCGACCCCGCTTTCGAGGACGATGGGCCCCGCGCTGGTGTCGAACACCGCGCCGGGCTCGACCGCCGCTTCCCGTAACACCACTGCGGCGGCGTCGCCCACCACCGTCGATCCGCGCGGGATGGGATCGCTGTCGCCGACGAGCGGGAGCAGATCGTCGCGCAGCAGCGTTTCGAGTGCGCGGACGCAGTCATGGACGCCGTGCAGCACGAGCCCTTCAACCTCGACCGGCCGGGCCTCGGGCCGGGGGCCCTCCCAGGAGCCGCCGGCCGGCACGCCCCAGCCGACGGTGATCCCGCGGCAGACGAGCCGGAACGCCTCGGCCGGCAGCGCGGGCGCGAGGCCGCGGGGCGCGAACGTCGACGAGCCGATGACGGCCGGCCCCCGCACGGCGTGCCGCGCAATCACGGGCGGCACCCCCGCTTCGGCGAAGCCAGCGAGGTGGGGGAGGGCGAAGATCTCGGCGGTTTCCGCTCCGACGAACGTTTCCCAGCGCTCGCGCACGAGGTGAGCGCCGGCGCGCAGCTCGGCGAGGGGCCGCACCCCGGCGAAGGGGATCCACCCCGGCGAGGGATCGGGATCGAGGAGGTAGAGGGTGAGGGTCACAGGCGTTGCACCAGCAGCTTGAGCCGTTCGGCCTGGCCCGTCGGCATGACGAGGGTATGGCCGTTGGCGCGCACCACGACCATGGCCTTGACGCCCGTCACCGCAAAGTGCTCGCCCTCCGCCCAGATGACACAGTCCTCCACGTCGTCGCCTAGCGTCACGTTGCCGATCACGACGTTGCCGCGGGGATCGGGCCGCCGCACGCGCCGTAGCGCGTCCCACGACCCGATGTCGTCCCAGGCGAACGCACCGACTACGACCGCCAGGCGCGGGCTGCGCTCCAGGACGGCCACATCTACCGCGACGGCCTTCGCCGCGGCGAAAAACCCGGCCGCGTCTCCGGCCGCGAGCGCGGGCCACGCCCGTTTGAGCTCCTGCGCGTACGCGCCGGCCTCGCCGAGGAACCGCGGCACCCCCCAGGCGAACAGGCCCGTGTTCCACAGCGCGCCGCGCCGCCGCAGCAGGGCCGCGCGGCCGGCCGTCGGCTTCTCGACGAAGCGCCGCACGGCGCGAGCGCTCCCCAGCGGTTTGCCGGGCACGATGTATCCGTACCCCGTCTCGTTGCGCGTCGGCTTCACGCCCACGGTCACCAGCACGTCGTGCTCGCGGGCGACCCCCAACGCCTGCGTCGCCGCGGCCCGGAAGGCGTGGTCGTCTTCGATCGCCCAGTCCGCGTGCAGCGACACCATCTGCGCGCCCGGATCCGCCTTGCCGATGCGATGGGCGGCCCACACCAGCGCGGGGGCGGTGGACGCCGCGCGCGGTTCGGCGAACACGTTGGCGCGGGGCACCTCGGGCACGAGGGCGGCGACCTGATCCACCAGGAACGGGCCGGTCAGGATGAGAATGCGCTCGGGAGGGACCAAGCCCCGGAGACGCGCCACCGCTTGCGCGAGCAGCGGCCGGTCGCCGGCCAGCGGCAGCAGCTGCTTGGGGCGCTCCGGTGTGGACAGCGGCCAGAACCGCGTGCCCGACCCGCCCGCAAGAATCGCTGCCCACACGCTCACGGCGCCGTCTCCGCCGCGTCCGAGTCGCCGAGCATCTCGGCGAGCTGGGCGGTGAGCTTGCTCGGGCTGAACGGCTTGGTGAGGACGGCGGCCCCGAGCCGCCGCAGCTCGGCGAGCACGCGGTCTTCGCCCTCGGCCGTGAGCACGACGACGGGCAGCGCGGCTCCGGCCGCCTGCCGACGCAGCTCGCGCAGCAGGTCTACGCCCGAGCCGTCGGGGAGGTGGAGGTCGAGCAGCAAGGCGTCGGGGAGGGAGTCCGAAAGCGCTGCACGAGCGTCGGCGAGCGTGCGGGCGAGGATCACGTCGAACCCGACCGCCTCTAACCGGGGTTGGAGGACCAGGCCGACGTATGGTTCGTCGTCCACTAAAAGAAGCCGTCGGGCCACCGGCGGCCTCCGGCTCAGAGCAGGCCGGCGATCGCCGACCGGTGCCGGCGAAGATCGAACAGCAGCCCACCGACGTTCGTCGCGGGCTGCACCAGCACGATGAGCAACGCGTCGGCGTTGAGAACCGTGACCACCGCGAGCCCGCGGCCGAACTCGAGCACGCCGGTGCCGAACTCGCCTCGAGCCGCGGCGTCACCAAGCTGGGTCATAGCGTTGATGACGGAGGGGAGCAGCGCGGCGACGCCTTCGGGGTCCAGGCCATTGGCGGCACGTGAATCGATGGGGAGGCCGTCGCGGCCCACGACCACAACCGCCTCGACGCCGCTGCGCCGGCTCAGCGCCTCGACCACGTCACGGATGGTCGCCATAGTGGCGCCAACGTAGAGTCGGGGTGGGTGGAAGTCAAGCATTGACCGTGGGTTGACCCACTTGGACGCCGCCCAGTATCTTCCCCCGCACGCATGCGCGCCCCCCGTTTGCTCGTCGTGTTCGTCGTCG
>QHVC01000174.1 GCA_003222205.1 Gemmatimonadota bacterium
CGCCACGATTCACCGCGCCCTCGAGCTCGGCGTCACCTTCCTCGATACCGCCGACGTGTACGGCCCGTACACGAACGAGCAGCTCGTGGGGCGCGCCCTCAAAGGCAAGCGCGACCGCGTCGTGCTCGCCACGAAGTTCGGCAACGTGCGCGGCGCGGACGGGGCCTGGCTCGGGATCAACGGGCGGCCGGAGTACGTGCGGCAATCGTGCGACGCGTCGCTCGAGCGGCTCGGCGTGGCGCATATCGATCTCTATTACCAGCACCGCGTCGACAAGAGCGTCCCGATCGAGGAGACGGTCGGCGCGATGGCCGAGCTGGTGCGCGCGGGCAAGGTCCGCTACCTCGGTCTTTCGGAAGCGGCGCCCGCCACGGTGCGGCGCGCGCACGCCGTGCATCCCATCAGCGCGCTCCAGACCGAGTACTCGTTATGGAGCCGGGACCCCGAAGATGAGATCATCCCCACGTGCCGCTCGCTGGGCGTCGGGTTCGTCCCGTACAGCCCCCTGGGGAGGGGCTTCCTGACGGGCCGGTTCCAGAAGTTCGAAGACCTGCCGGCCGACGATTACCGCCGCAACAATCCCCGTTTCCAAGGCGAGAACTTCCAGAAGAACCTGGACCTCGTGAAGCGGGTGGAAGAGATCGCGCGGGAGAAGCGCTGTACGCCGGGCCAGCTGGCGCTGGCGTGGGTGCTGGCGCAAGGGAAGGACCTCGTGCCGATCCCGGGCACGAAGCGACGCAAGTACCTCGAGGAGAACGTCGCTGCACTCAACGTCACGCTGACGTCCGCCGACCTGAAACGCATCGACGGCGTCGCGCCGAAGGGGGCCGCCGCGGGCTCGCGCTACCCCGAGCGCGCCATGGGCGCCGTCAACGGCTGACCGCCGCTACCCTCCCGTCGTCCAGCAGCGCGGAAACAGATTCGGTGGGTGGCCGCCCCATTCGGCGAGCGTGTCGGTGACGAAGCCCACCACGTAGCCGCACTTGCGCGGCTTCGTGCGACTCGTAGCGGTGAGGTACGCCCCCTCACTGTCGGCGGACTCCACCGCGAGCGTGAATGCCGGCGCCGAGAGCGGGTAGCGCCGCCGCGCCAGCTCGCGCTGGGTGAGGTAGCGGCCCGCCGAATCGTGGGCGTGCTCCTCGACGCTGAACAAGGAGTCGACGGCCGCGCGCATCGCATAGTCTTCGGGTTTGTGGGAAACCCCGCGGAACTTGGGCAGGAGAATCCCTAGCACCACCAGCTGCACGATCGCTGCTGCAAAGACGCCCTTCGACCATCCGAGCCAGCGCGGGGGAGGCTCGGGAACGCGCTGCAGGCGCAGCGCGCCGAGGGTTGCCGTGGCGCCCAGTAATGCCGCGACCAGTCCACCCGCGAGCCAATCGCTGTGCCTCCCTGCTTGGAGCGCGAGCACGGCTCCTCCGGCGAGAAACGCCGGCCCGGTAAACAACGCCCACCCTCTGAGGACGCGCTGGATCGGCGGTGGCCACCCGCGGGCGGCGGGAAGACTTACGGCAATGTTGACGGCGATGCCCTCGAAGACCGCCGCGATCGCGGCGAGCAGGGCCCAGAGGCTGGCCGGCCCCGGCCCCTCCACCATTGCGGAGGCGAAGGCGAGCAGGGCAAGTAGGAAACCCCACAGCGCCCCGCGGCCCACGGGGCCTGACTTCATGCAGTGGGAGGCGTGAGCCGGGAAAGCGCGACGCCGGCGCCGACCGCGATGGCGAGCCCGACCACAAGGAGCGCGTGTCCCGCGAACGGCGGACGGATGTTGTCGCAGGCGGGGTTGCCTTCGATGGTGGCGGGCGCCAGGGGCGTATTTCCGACGAAGATCGCGCAGGTGAAGATGGTGCTGGTCTGTCCAACTTTCGCCGTCCAGCCGGTGGCGGTAAGGGCGATGGTGGGGCCCACGACGCCGGAGCTGACGTAGTACAGCGTGCCCAGGTTTGTGGTGTAGCGCGTCGAGTCGGCGAAGTACGCTTCCTCGGCGGTGACGAGATTCCGCAGGTCCGATTTCATCTCGGCGATGTACGCCTTCTCCTTGGTTCCTGCCATCTTGGGCACGGCCCCGAGGGCGAGCGCCGCGAAGAGCGCGGCCGCCACGACCATGCCGCTGTCCGCGACGACTCGCCCGACCCCGCCCGGCGCTGCGGCACGCGGTAGGGCGATCGCCTGCGCGACGGCCCACCCACCCGCGGCTGCCAGCGCGAGACCGGCGGCGAAACCGCCCGCTCCTGTGGCGGCTTGCGCCAACAGCACCCCGATCCCGGCCACGCCGATGCCGCTCAACACCGCGGGAATGCGCAGCGCCACGCGCTCGGCAGCGGGGCGGGATCGGAACGCCGGGAGCACCAGGGTGACGGCCGGCCCCGCGAACAGGGCGCCGGCGCCCGCCAGCACGAGGGGCAGGCCAAGGAGAAGGAAATCGGAGTTGGTCGCGATCGCGCCGAGAACCAGCAGCAGTCCCACGAGCATTCCGAGGAACAGGACGCGGTTGGTGCGCTGGCCGAACGGCCGGCGCCGGGACCGGGCGGTAGCAGGATCGGGTGCGGTCATGGTTGGCGGCGCGCGGGGTCGAGCAGCTCGGCCAGCGCGGGGGGGATGCTGGCACCGAAAACCTCGCGTCCCGCAACGGTGATCGATTGCGCGTGCGGGCCAGGCTGACCGGTTCTGCCGCGTCGTCCGCTGGTGCCATCCCGGCCGCTGGAGCCGTTCCGGCCGGCGTTGCAGCCCCGATGCGTGCTGTCGCTTGCGATGGCCGCGCCGCCTTTGCCGCCGCGGCCTCCATCGCCGCCGGGCCCGCCGTCGCCGCCCCGACCGCCCGGAGTGCGCGCGTCCACGAGGCCGGCGAGGAACGGCTCTTCGCTAGGCGCGATGATGGTGATGTGCCCGCCGCGGCCGCCGGTTCCGCCCACCCCGCCTGGGCCCCCATCGCTCCCTGGGCCGCCGTCGGAGCATGGCGTGCCCGCGGCGCCCGTGTCGCCCCGCCGGCCCGCATCGCCGCGGTACCCCTCGCCGCCGCGTGTCTCGATGACGAGCCAATCGCGCGGCGGGATCGCGTTGACGTCCGCGACCGTGTAGAACGGCGGCGCATCCCCCACCTGGATACTGGCGACGAGCAGACGCTCGAAATACGGGGACCGGACGATGCCGAGTCGGACCGTCACGTCGGGTCCGTCGCCACCGGTGTAGCCCTCGAAGTCGAACGCGTGGTTCATGCAGTTGTACTGCGGCTCGACGCTGGCGGTGGTGGTGATAGACGGCTTGTATTTCAGCGCCACGTTCAAGCGGAACCCGCCACGCAACGAGACGAGCGGATCGCGCTCGGCGGTCCAGGAGCCGTTTTGGAGGGGCGTGGCCTCGTTGCTCGTCCGGTCGAGGAAGACGACATGGAGACGCGGTGGGTGCTTCTTGCTGTAGCGGGACTCGAACGGGACCGCGCTCCCGTCGTTGAGGAGCGCCGAGTACGTCGCGCCGAACGTCTCGCCGGGGCAAGCCGTCGGTGTGACGGTCATGCGGATTTCCCGAATCTGGTCCAGCAAGGCGGGGTCCGGGACGAAGTCGGGCGGCGGTCCGTGGTGGCAGGCGGCCACCGCGAGCGCGACCGCCGGCAGCAGACGGCTCATGGACTTTCCTCGCGCACCAGCCGTTTGCTCTGGATGTCGAAGACCTGGACGCGGACCACGAT
>QHVC01000050.1 GCA_003222205.1 Gemmatimonadota bacterium
TCGACTTCGACAACGTCACCATGGGGATCCGCTCGGATCTCCAGACCGAGCTGAAGCGCCTGCTGCAATCCGACATCATCCGCGGCAAAGTAGCCGTCCAGCGCGCCTACGCCGATTGGCGTCGCTACCCCCAGTATGTCGTGCCCCTCTCCGAGTCCTCGATCGACCTCATCTGGGCTCCCGCGTACGGCTCCAACAAGAAAAACGCCACCGATATCCGCTTGGCGGTGGATGCCATGGAGCTCGTCTTCACCCGCCCGGAGATCGGCACGTTCATCCTGCTCTCAGGCGACAGCGACTTCTCTTCGATGGTCCTGAAGCTCAAGGAGTACGGCAAGTATGTCATCGGCGTCGGGATCCGCGAGTCCTCCAGCGACCTCCTGATCCAGAACTGCGACGAGTACTACTCCTACAGCGAGCTGGCGGGACTCACCAAGGAGAGCGACATCGTGCACCCGCGGCGCGATCCGTGGGAGCTGGTCGTGGAAGCCGTCAAGCAGATGACGGCCCACAACGACGTCATGCGCTCCGACCGGCTCAAGCAGGTGATGCAGGAGATCGACCCCACCTTTGATGAAAAGGACCACGGCTACTCGCGCTTCAGCAAGTTCGTCGACGCGGCCGCGAGCCGCGGCCTGCTCGCCCTCACCAAACGCGACAACGGGCAGTACGAGATCGCCCTCGGTCCCGATGTCCCCGGCGCGCGCGCGCAGCCCGAGGGCGGCGTAGTCGAGCGGCCCGCCGCGCGTGAGCGGGGCGAGCGCGGCCGGCGGGGACCGAGCCGGGGGGGGGACCGCCCGGAGCCGCGTGCCGAACCGCGTACGGAGCCCCCCTCGGTCGAAGAGCCGGCGGCGCCGCGCCGCGGCGGATTCTCGCGGGGGTTCGGCCTGATCAAACAGGCGCTGCAGAGCCTCGGCGGGTCCGACCACGCCGTCAGCGCCGATGAGGTGCGGGACGCTGTGGCGGAGATCAAGAGTGACGAGCCGGTGGCGCCCGCGCAGGTGAACAAGCTGCTGCGCCAGGCGCACGACCGCGAGCTGGTGGACCTGGCCAAGGAAGAAGACGGCGGGTACTCGGTGCGGCTGCGGAACGGGGCCGAGCCGTCCGCCACCACCGCAGATGAACCGGTCACCCCGGCCCACACTCCGGAGCCGTCCCCACCGGTCACGACAGGGGCAAGCCCGGCGGTATCGCGTGGAAGATTCCGGCGCGGCTCCCGCGGCGGGCCGCGCGCGGCGCCGCCTGAGATCCCGAAGGTCGGCGTCGTCGAGGTGGACCCGAACTACCGGCCGCGGTTCGAGCCCCCGCCTGCTCCGAAGGTCGAGGTGCTGAGCGCCGGACCGTCGCATGCTGATGCGCCGGTCGGTCACCCCGAGCGCAGCGCCGGTCACCCCGAGCGCAGCGAGGGGGGCGGTCGGCGTCGTGGCGGGCGCGGACGCGGCGGCCGGGGTCACGGCAGCGGGAGTGGAGAGCGGGGAGCGGCCGAAGGGCGGGAGCGCAGTGACCGCGGTGACCGCGGTGAGCGCAACGGTGAGGAAGGGCGCGGTCGCGGCCGGCGCGGCGGCCGGGGTCGTGGAGGCAGGGGCCGCTCACTCGACAGTAGGGAGGCGGGCGGGATGTCCGAGCCCGCCACGCGCGAGCCCGCGCCGCCCCCTCCGCCGCCGCCGGCCCCGAAGCCGGAGTCGCAAGACGACTCGGAGTCGTTCTGGTCCCGCGTGAAGCGGGGGCTCACCGGCGGGGCATGATCGACCGGCCGCTCTCACCGCGGTTCTACGCGCGACCCACGTCTGAGGTCGCGCGTCGGCTTTTGGGGCGGGTCGTCGTAAGCCAGGTGGGCGGTCGCCGCACCGCGGGCCGCATCGTCGAAACGGAGGCCTACGTCGGTCCCCACGATCCCGCTTGCCACGCCTACGGCGCGCGGCGCACGCGGCGTACCGACGCCCTATACGGCCCGCCAGGCACCGCGTACGTGTACTTCACCTACGGCATGCACTGGTGCCTGAACGCCGTGACGGAGGCGGATGGATATCCGGCGGCCGTGCTGATCCGGGCTCTGGAGCCGCTGCAAGGCTTGCCGACGATGCGCCGCCGCCGCCGCGGCATCCCAGACGCCGGACTTTGTGCGGGACCCGCCCGCTTGTGCGCGGCGTTGGGGATCACCGGAAGCCTGAACGGCGCACCGTTGTGGCGGGGGCCTCTCAAGATCGTGGATGACGGGCGGCGCGCCCGACCTCGCGTGCGCGTCGGCCCGCGGGTCGGGGTCTCCCGCGCGACGGATTGGCCCCTGCGCTTTTTCCTCGAAGACTCGCCGTGGGTGTCCCGCTAGGCCCGTGCTCAGTGCTGCTCGGTGACCCCTTCCTTGGCCGTGCCCAGCGAGTAGCGAACCCCGCCTTGCAGGCTGTGGGTCGTGCCGTCGAGCAGGAACCCTCGGGCCGACGACGTCAGCACATACTGGCCGAAGACCGAGAGCTTGCCGTAGCTGATCTGCACGCCGCCCGACAGCCAGAAAAACGCCTTGCTGGCGGCCTCCTCGGCGCGGTCCTGAGCCGCAATCTGATCCGACAACGTGGGACAGTCGGAGTTGGGGGTCGAGCCGCTGCAGTCGACGAGCGGATTGAGCACTTGCATCAGTGCGAAGCCGCCTCCGGCGAACGGCTCGACCACTTTCTGGGTCGGGAACGCCAGCACGCCGAACATCAACCGCCGCATGTCGTGGAAGGTCACGTCCCGCAGGCCGGTGCTGGAGTTGGGATCCGTGATCACCGCCGGATCGTCGCCGAGGAACACCGCCTGCTCGTACCCCACATAGAGCGCCGTGCGTCGCGCCGTGATCAGCCAGTGTCCGCCGATCATCGGATCGTAGGTCGTCCCCTGCACGTTGGTCTTGGAGAGGAAGATCCCGCCCTGGGCCCCCCAGTACCATTGGTAGTTGTTCGCGGCGGCGCGGCTGCCTTGTGAGGGAGGGATCAGGAAGTAGGACAGACCCGCCGACCCGATAACCTGCCCGCCCCAGGTGCCGCCCGGATAATTCGTCTTGGGGGACCAGATGGCTCGCCCCTCTAAACGAAGGGCCCAGTGCTGGCCGAAGAACAGCCGGTCACCGACGCCGCCGTGCAGCCCGTTGTCGGTGAAGCTGTAGGGCGGTGTGTTGGCGAACGCGAGGCGCGTGTACCCTCCCAGGATGTAGAACTCATTCGTCTTGCCATATGGGAAGTTCAGCACCAGGCTGGCGCTCGCCAGCGAGACGGTGGCCGTTTGCGTGCCGAACACGTTGATGGGGTTCTGGTAACCGCCTTCCAGCTCGATCCCCACGCGGTTGCTCGTGTAGTAGCCGATGCGGACGCCGCCCCCGACTTGGTTCTTGAGCAGGAAGGCGCGGTCATATCGGGTGTACGACCCGAACCCGCCGACCTCGATCTGCTCGGCGCGTTGCGCGAAGGCGGGGCTGCCCAGCAGACCCAGTAGCAGGACGCTCGTGAGGAAACGCGACACCGGCTTCATCGGACATCCTCCCGCAGCCGCTCGAAAGGGCTGCCGCTTAGAGGCTCCGAAGATAAGATGCTAGCCTGTTGCGCACAAGCATTTTAAGGCACTAGACCGCGAAACTACTTGAAGTCATCCCAGTGCAGGATTATCAACCCTCAACTGTCGCTATAGTGGTGACAGTTTGCCAAGATTACGGACCACCAAGGAGCACCGCATTGAAGAGCAGTTTGAACGTGCCTTGCGTTTGCCCACGGAACTGGGACCGGAAACCGAACAGGATCACTCGCCCACGGCCCACCGGCACCTCGACCAGCGCCGCCTTTCCCTCGATGCGCTCGGCGTGCTGCACGTACCCCGACCGCAGCGGATTGGCGGTGTACCGGGCGAGTACGCGCCCTGGGCTGCGAACCTCGAACGCACCACCGTTCTGGAAGTACACGTAGAGTGAGTCGGGCAGGCCAAGCGTGACGGGGCTTGGACGACCCTCGAGTGTCACTGCGAACACCGAACCCGGCGCGTAGAACCGCGAGCTCTGGGGCCCGGATGCTTCACCGGCCAGTACGTTGGTCACGGGAAGGCTGAGCTGGGCAATCGCGAGATCGCTGGCGCCGTCCAGACACACCAACGTGCCGCCATCCCGAACAAATGCCGAAAGCCCTCCAGCTCCGGTGTCCCCCATCCCGCCGGCGTACTGCACGGGAATGCGAGTCGAGTCCAACCCATGCAGCAATCGCTCCGCCGACTCATCCGGGAGCACGATCACCTCGAATCGGTCGCGCAGCTTCCCGTTTCTCAGATCGCTGTCGTGAACGGTGGTGAACGCAATCCCATACTGCTCGAACAGCCACCGCGTCCACCCCTCGTCGATGGTCGCCGTCCACGGTTGATAGATCGCGATGCGCGGCAGGCTGCGCCGCGTAACGCCACCACCGCGCGGCGCCCGCGTCGCCCGTGCGGTAAATCCGCGACGGGTCGCAAGACCGCTCAGGATCGCGCGAGCACGCGGCCCGCGCACCAACACGTTCTCGTCCGCTACCGTTACCTGCTGACCCGCGGCGAGGAGCGCCGCGATCGCGCTCGATTCGCCGTTGCTCCGGTTGTCCAGTTCGAATGCGTCGCCGGTTCCCACGATCCGGCCGGGGGGCACCACGACCGTGTCTACCCGGGCCAGACGTGCTGCGAACGGCGCGCGCACCGCCACCGCCGGCACATTCATCGTGAACGGGAGCGTCCAGCCGGCCACGTCGTACGGCGGCTTGCCCTCGATCATCGGGTAGCGCTGGGGCTCGAGCAGGTCCTTGGCGTGCGCCCGGAACGGTTGGGCCATCGGGACAACGAGGGTGCCGGCGGGATACCCTTGGCCGTCAGCGGTGAAGGCCGACTCGGCGCGCTGCACTTCGACGCCGGTTTGGAGCAGCACCGTGGCGAGCCGTGCGCGAGCCTCGGGATCGCGGGCGCCGGGCGGGAGGAGGTACGCGAAGGGATCGCCCTGCCGCCCCGCTTCGACCGCGCGCTGGCCCAGGGTGACGAAGCGGTCGAGGAACGCCTGCCGCTCCTGCGCGGCCAGACGCACCAGCGCCCTGGCGGCGACCAGCTCGTAGCGCGCGATGTCGCCGATACGCCACGTGCCGCCCGGCCAGGGAGCGGGATAGTTGACGCCCCGCGCAGGCTGCCGCAGGGCGTCTCCCGTCAGGGTGATGGGTGACGCCAGCCGGACGCTCGCGGCTTCCGACAGGATGCCGATCATGTTGTGCCGCGCCGGCACCGAGCGGAACCCGCCGTGCCACCACAGGTCGAAGGTGACCTGGTGCGCCACCCCGGTGTAGCCCGAGTCGGATAGCGCGCTCGCCATCGTGGTTCCCACGAGGTTCGTCGCCTCGACCAGCATCGGGTCGAGATTCGGGTTCACCGGATCGGCAAACGGCGGCAGGAACAGCCGCGGGCCGTTGCTCCCCATCTGGTGCACGTCGTACACGACCTCGGGGAACCAGTCATGGTAGAGCACCCGCGTCACGAGCCGCGTTTCGACCTGCGTCACCATGAACCAGTCGCGGTTGTCGTCGTGGCCGACGTATGGGTGGTACAGCCACGGCAGCGGCCCGCCCTCGTACGGCGTGCCCTTGTACTTGCGGTACCAGGCCACGACCGTATCGAGCCCGTCGGGGTTCATCGACGGCACTATCAGCACCACGACCGAATCAAGGAGGCGGGTGAGCGCCGGGTCGGTCGCCAGCTGGTAGGCGAGTGTCAGGCCCATCAGGCTCGAGGCGATTTCCGTGGAGTGGATGTTGTTATCGATCAGCACCACGGCGGGCTGCGTGGCCCGCAGGGTATCGAGCGTCGCGAATCTCAGCCCGCGGGGGTCGGCGAGCACGCGCTGGCCGCGCTTCAACGCCTCCAGTCGGCGCTGGTTCGCGGGCGAGGTAATGGTGAGCAGCAGGAACGGCCGGCCCAGCGTCGTCCGGCCGAGCGTATCCAAACGCACGAGGGGGCTCGCCTCTGCCACCGAGGTCAGGTACGTCGTGATCTGGCCCCAGTCCGCCAGCATTGAATCCGCGCCGGGCTCGAAGCCCAGGCCGGCAAACGGTGAAGGGAGAGGCAGCTGCTGGGCGGTCAGGCCGTCGGGCGCTCGGGCGGTCAGCACCAACGCGAGTGCGAGTAGTCGTTTCATCAGATCAACCCCAGTTTGGTGCCGACTTTCTTGAAGGCGCCGAGCGCGAAATCGAGATCGTCGCGCGAGTGGGCGGCAGAGATCTGGCAGCGCACGCGCGCGTGGCCCTGCGGCACGACCGGATAGCCGAAACCGGTCACGAACACGCCCTCATCCAGCAGCATCTCGCTCATGCGGATCGCCTTGGCGGTCTCACCGAGAATCACGGGGATGATCGGCGTGGCGCCCGGGAGCGGGCGGAAGCCGAGGGCCGCGAGCTGCTCGCGGAAATAGGTCGCGCTGTCGCGCAGCCGGGTGACGAGCGCGGGGTGCGTCTCGAGGTGCCGCACGGCCGCCAAGGCGCTCGCCGCGACGGTGGGGGGCAGGGCGTTGCTGAACAGCTGGGGCCGGGAGCGCTGCGTGAGATAGTCGGTGAGCGCGGCGGGTCCGGCGGTGAAGCCGCCCGCGGCCCCGCCGAGCGCCTTGCCGAGCGTCGAGGTGATGATGGGCACCTCGCCCACGACGCCGTAGTGCTCAGCGGTGCCGCGCCCCGTCTTGCCGAGCACGCCGGTCGCGTGCGAATCGTCGACAGCGACCACCGCGTCGTACTTGCGGCCCAGCTCCAAGAGGTCCGGCAGCCGCGCGATGTCGCCCTCCATCGAGAAGATGCCGTCGGTGAAGATCAGCTTGAGGCGACGATCCTTCGCGGCCTTGAGCTTGGTTTCGAGATCCGCCATGTCCGAATGCTGGTAGACGGCGGTCTGGCACTTGGTGATCGCCTTGGCGAGGCGGATGGCGTCGATGATGGACGCGTGGTTCAGCTGGTCGGAGATGACCAGGTCGTCCTCGCCGAGCAGCGTGGGGCACAGCCCCTCGTTGGCGTTCCAGCAGCTGACGTAGGTGAGGCTGCTCTCGCACCCTACGAGCCGGGCGAGGGCCGCTTCGAGCTCGCGGTGGACGGTGAACGTGCCGCAGATGAACCGCACCGACCCCGTCCCGGCGCCGAAGCGGTCCAACGCCGCCTTTCCGGCGGCGACCACGTCCGGGGCGTTGCACAGCCCCAGGTAGTTGTTGGACGAGAGGATGACGACCTCACCGCGCCCTTCCATCACGGTGCGCGGGCCTTGCGGGGCGTCGAGGTAGTTGAGGCGCTTGTAGACGCCGTCGGTCTTGAACTGGGCGAGCTCGGTCTCGAGGCGGGCGGCGAAGCTCATGCGATCTCCAGGATGACCTTGCCGGCGTCGCCGGCGCGGATCGTCGCCAGCGCGTCGTCGATCCGGTTCAGCGGGAAGCGGTGCGTGATGACGGGCCGGGGGTCGAGGAGGCCCGCCGACAGGAAGCGGCGCATCTGATGCCAGGTCTCGTACATCTTGCGGCCGATCACGCCGTAGACGAGCAGGCCCTTGAAGATGATTTCGTTGGCGAAGTCCACGGGCACCGGCCCCGTGGGGAGGCCGAGCAGCTGCACGCGGCCGCCCAGGCGCACCGCGGCGAACGCTTGATGGACCGCGGCGGGGACGCCGGACATCTCACACACCACGTCGGCCCCTTCGTTGCCCGTCGCGGTCAGCACTGCGCGGACCACGTCCTCCTTGGCGGCGTTCACGGTGACGTGGGCGCCCATCTTGGCGGCCAGCGCCAGGCGCTTGGGGTTCACATCCGAGGCAATCACCCGCGAGGCCCCGGCGGCGCGCGCGATGCCGACGGCGAAGCAGCCGATCGGGCCGCACCCCGCGACGAACACAGTGCTGCCGGGGATTTCCGCGGTCAGCACCGTGTGGAAGGCGTTCCCCATCGGGTCCATGATCGCCCCGATCTCGGTGGGGATGCCGTCGAGTGCGAGGACGTTGGTGGCGGGCATCGCGATGAACTCGGCGAAGGCGCCGTCGCGGTCCACGCCGATGATGCGGGTGTTGCGGCAGATGTGGCCGTTCCCGGTGCGGCACTGGAGGCAGTGGCCGCACACGATGTGGCCCTCGGCGGTCACGAGCTGGCCGACCTTGAGCTCGGTGACCCCCTCGCCCAGGGTGACGATCTCGCCGGCGAACTCATGGCCGACGACGACGGGCGGCCGCATGCGTCCCTGCGCCCAGGCGTTCCAGTCGGCGATGTGCAGGTCGGTGCCGCAGACGCCCGCGTGGCGCACGCGGATCAGCACCTCGCCGGGGCCGGGAGATGGTTTGGGAACCGTCGTGACGGTCAGACCGGGGGCCGGGCGTTGCTTGACGATTGCCTGCATCGGGGCGTCGAACTCGGGGCGATGAGCGGCAAGGAATCTACCCGGGGCAGGGCGGCTGGGTGAGACCGCCAGGGCAGCCCGTGGGCGATCGCCCGGCTTCACGGCACGCCGCGTATCTTTACAGCCCCGCCCCGCCGGCCTTCTCGAGGGACGCGTGGCTAACGAGCAAGCGACGATTCACGAGGCGACGACGAAGAATACGCATGCCACGGTGGCCGCGCTCCTCTCGACAGAGCCCAGCTGCCGCCGCGTGCTCGACATCCCGTGCGGGGAAGGCGCGTTCGTGAGCCGCCTTCGCGCCACCGGATACGAGGTTCAGGCCGTCGACGTGCAGCCGCTGCTCAAGGTGGCGGGCGTCCCATTCACGCGCGCGGACATGAACGCCCCTTTGCCGTTCGCGGACGACGGCTTCGACGCGGTGGCGTGCATCGACGGGATCGAGCATTTGGAGCGGCCCTTCGACTTCGTGCGCGAGTGCCGGCGCATCCTGCGGCCGGGCGGCGTGTTCCTCCTCTCGACGCCCAACATCAGCGCGCTGCGGTCGCGCTGGCGCTGGTTGCTGACCGGGTTCCACAACAAGGGCAAGACGCCGCTCGATGAGACGGCGCCCAACCCCTGGCACCATATCGGCTTGGTGTCGTTCCCCGAGATCCGCTACCTGCTGCACAGCAACGGCTTCCGGATCACGGCCATCGCCGCGAACCGCGTGAAGGCCGTGAGTTGGCTGTACACGCCGCTGTGGCCTCTCGCGTGGCTCGTGACAGGCTTGGTGTTTCGGCGGTGGGAGAAGGATCAAGCGATGCGCCTGCGCTCCGCCGAAGTGCGCCGCCAGCTCTATTCGCTGCCGGTGGCGTTGGGGGAGACGCTGATCGTGAAGGCGGCCTGCGAGAAGTCCTGAGCGGTCAGTCGGCGGGAACCGGTGCGGAGGCGTGCACCGGCTCGACCTTCACGGCGCAAATCTTGAGCTCGGCCATTTTCGCGTAGGGGTCGAGCACCGGATTGGTCAGCAGATTCGCCGCTGCTTCGCGGAAGTGGAACGGCACGAACACCTGTCCCCGCGCCACCCGGTCGGAAATGCGGCACGCGGTCACCATCGAGTTGCGCCGCGAGGTGAGCCGCACCAGGTCGCCCTCGGTGACGCCGAGCGCCGCTGCGTCGGCCGGATGGATCTCCACAATGGCGGTGGGCTCGCGGGCATCGAGTCCGGTCGCCCGGCGCGTCATCGTGCCGGTGTGCCAGTGGTAGAGCTGGCGGCCGGTGTTCATCACGAACGGATAGGTCTCGTCGGGCAGCTCGACCGGATCGGTGTACTCCACCGGCACGAACCGGGCCCGGCCGTCGGCGGTCGGGAAGCGTTCGGCGAACAGGAACGCCGTGCCGGGGTGGTCGGCGGTGGGGACGGGGTATTGGAGGCCCGCGCCTTCCAGGCGCGAATGCGTGACCCCTCGCCAGCTCGGCGTCACCTGGGCGATCTCTTGCATGACCTCGTCGGCCGATTGATGCGGCGTCGGGAGTCCCAACCGGTTGGACAGCTCGATGAGGATCTCGAGATCGCCACGGGCCTGCCCCGGCGGGTCCGCCGCGCGGTGCGACAGTTGGATGCGCCGCTCCGTGTTGACGAACGTGCCCGTCTTCTCCGCGAAGCTCGCGCCAGGGAACACGACATCGGCGTAGCGGGCGGTCTCGGTGAGGAAGAGGTCCTGAACGGCCAGGAACTCCAGCTCCTGAAACCAGTGCTCGGCGTGGGCGATGTCGGGATCCGAGATGATCGGGTTCTCTCCCATGATGTACATCCCGCGCACACCGCTTTCCGGCTTGACGACCTCGGTGACCATCAGCCCTTCCTTGAGGGACAGCGTCTCCGCTGGCACGCTCCAGGCGCGGGCGTACTCGGCACGGATGGCGGGGTCCTTCACCGAGCGGTAGTCGGTATACACGAAGGGGATCGCCCCGACGTCGGAGGCCCCCTGCACGTTGTTCTGGCCGCGCACCGGCAGCATGGCGGCGCCCCAGCGGCCGATCATGCCGCACGCCAGCATGAGATTCAGCAGCGACGTCACGATGTCGGTGCCGTTGGCGTGCTGCGTCAGCCCCATGGCCCACAGCGTGCTGGTGTTGGGGCCGCGGGCGTAGGTCTCCGCCGCGCGGCGGATCACGTCGGCCGGCACGCCGGTGATTTTCGCGGCGCGCTCGGGCGTGTAGGGCTGGACCGCGGCGCGGACTTTCTCAAAGTCGTGGGTGCGCTCGGCGAGGAATGCCCGGTTCTCGAGACTCTGGGCGAGGATGTGCTGCAGCATCGCCGAGTACAGCGCGACATCGGTGCCCGGCTGCATCTGGAGGTGGATGTCGGCGCGGCCGGCGAGCTCGGTGCGGCGGGGGTCGGCGACGATGAGCGTCGCCCCGCGCCCATGCGCCCGCTTGATGGCGGCGCCGAACACCGGGTGCGTCTCGGTGGTGTTCGCGCCGGCGATGAAAATGACGTCGCACGCGGCCTCGATCTCGCGCATCGACCCCGAGGCGGCCGACGTGCTCAGGGCCCGTTGCATCGCGGCGACCGACGTCGAGTGGCAGAGTCGCGTGCAGTGATCGACGTTGTTCGTCCCCAGGCCGCCGCGGAACATGCGCATGAGGAGATAGTTCTCCTCGTTGGAGCACTTCGCCGAGGAGAAGCAGGCCAGCGCGTCGCCGCCGCGGGCCTGCTTGATGCGCAACAGCTCCTGGGCGGTGAGCTCCATCGCCTCCTCCCAGGTGGCCTCGCGGAACGGCTCGTACCATGCCGGCGGTGTCGCGACGCGGTCGCGGATGTCCATATCGAGGCGCTCGAGCAGCGGCAGCTCGCGCACCGACTTGCCGGTGGCCCGAGGCGGCGTCCCCGGCTTCGACCGCTGGCCCTCGGCTTCGATGGTTTGCCATGGCCCGCCGCGGCGCTCCGCTCCCTGCCCGCCGTTCCACACCCAGCGCCCACCGTCCTTCACCCAGCCCTTGCGGATCAGGGGGCGGGTGAGCCGGTCCTGGTGTTGCGGGAAGTCGTAACCGAAGCGCCCCTTCACGCAGGTCGAGCCCTGGTTGGGCGTGTCGAGCTCGATGTCCGGGGAGGTGACCCGCGCGATCCGGCCTCCGGCCACGTGCAGGTCGACTTGGCAACCGACGCCGCAGTAAGGGCAGACGGCGCGGACGACCCGCTCGGGGCTGCGGATCTGGGCGGGAGTGAAACGCTGCCGCGGCAGGGTCTCGAAGATGGCTCCGGTGGGGCATACGCGTACGCACTCGCCGCACCACGTACAGCCTGCCTTGTCGGGATCGCCGTCGGCGCCGACGACGATCTCGGCGTGCTCGCCCCGCCACGCCACGTCCAGAACGCCGACCACCTGGATGTCGGCGCACGCCCGGACGCACCGCGTACACAGGATGCAGGTGGACATGTCGTGGCGGATCATCGGGTCGCCGGGCCGCTCGTCGCCGCTGCGCAGCGGGAGGTCGCGGCCGGCGAGCGGCGTGGGGTCGACGCCGTACCGCGCCACGTACTGCTCGAACTCGTTCCGCGGCCGCGCCCGGCCGCCGTTGCGCAAATGCTCGGCGGGATAGCGCTCGAGCAGCAGCCGCAGCACACCGCGGCGGTTCTCCACCGCGGCGTGCGACTCGGTCGTTACCACCATGCCGTCGGCCACTTTTGTCGCGCACGCCGGCAGCAGCTTGGGCTGCCCGTCCACGGACACGAGACAGATGCGACAGTTGCCCACGATGGGCAGCTTGGGATACCAGCACAGCGTGGGAATCTCGATGCCCGCCGCGCGGGCGGCGTCGAGGATCGTCGCGTCGGCGTTCGCGGTGAGGGTGCGGCCGTTGATGGCGAGGGTGGGCATCGTCCGGTAGATATAGAGGATTCGTCGGCAGGCGGCAACCGGCGCATCACGTTGCGATCAAGGAGGTTGCGCCATGCATAGCATGCTCGCTCTGGCCATCGGCCTGTTCGCGGCGGCGACGTCCCCGGACACGACGATCACCGTCCGCGGCATCCTTACGCTCCGGGGCGACTCGGCGGGCCGCCCGGCGGGAGCGGTCCTCGTCCTCCCGGAGCCCGTGACCCTGGTCGGGCATTCCGTGAACGTCCTGCTGCTCTCCGGGGACCCCGCGCGTTGGCGGCGCTACGACAGCCACTACGTCGAGGTGACGGGCGCCGCCGGCGCGGCGACGCCGGGCGGCGTCGAGTTTCAGCCTGCGCGCGTGCGCGAAGTGGAGCCCGAGGGAGCGGTGGGCAGGATGGTGTCGCTGAGCTTTTCCCAGCGGGCCCTGGTCTCGCTTTCCGTCCTGCCGCGACACTTCGCGTGGCAGGTGCAGGGCCGCCCCAGCGGGGCGACGCCGGTGGCGCTGTTCCGGATCGGCAATCACGGTGAGACGGAGCTGGACTTCGAGTTCGCGTCCAACGAATTCGTGTGCGTGTCGGTCCGGGCCGAGGAGGAGTCAGAGCCGCACTGGCGGTACCAATGGCGCTACCCTCGTCCCGACTCCCGGCTCTCGGTGCGCGTGGGCACGGTGTTCTGGGCGATGATCCCGCTGCCCCGCGAGGCCCTCCCCGGTCCGGGTCGCTACACGGTGCGCGCTTCGTTGTGCGGCGTCCCCGACTACCAGACGGAAGCCGCGGTCGAGGTGACCGGGTAATAAAACGGGCCGGCAAAGCGCCGGCCCTCTCGTTCACCAACCGCTTGTTCTCTAGAGCGTCGGATCCACGGGCAGATGCCGGTGAGTGTGATCGCCGTTTTCGCCCTCATCAGCGAACCAGCAATAGGCCCAGATCTTCGCCGGGCGCAGGGCCAGTTGGCCAGCCCGGAGAATGATGCCGAGGGGTTCGTCGTCGAGTACAAGAGGCAGGCTGGTCATTGAACACCGTTGCACGTTACAGGACGGCAAATTGCAGGAGCAATTCACCTGCCACGGGCATTTGTTTGCAACCTGCCGTCCTGCAACGTGTTACTGGGCGGGGTGGGAGCGGGGTGGCTACTCCGACACGTTCGCCCGCGTGTCCGCCTGACGCGGCTTCAGGGCTGTGAACCCTCCCCCTTTGCCGCGCCGGTGGCGCTGCAGCTGCCAGCCGTCGTATTCGCCCTGGAGGCCCTTCAACGCCAGCGGGATGACGGCCTCGCCCCTGGGGCCGGAAAGGATGATGTGCACCCCGCCGGGCCGGGTTCGGGCCTGGAGGTCGGCGAGGAAGCTGCGGCGATCCTTGGCGCGCGCGGACGCGAGTGCGCCGGGGTCGATGACCACGAGTGCCGGAAGGACGTCGGGGAGCCAGCTGCCGAAGTGGACGACGAGCGACTCGAAGCGCGTCGCCAGCTGTTCGGTGACCGCGCGGCTCTCGGCGCCTTCCACTGCCGCGAGCTCCTGATCGAGGAGCAGCACCGCTACGTCGTGGGCGGCGATGAGCAGGGCCGCCGGGAGCGCCGAGGCGCCGATCACGAGCGCCAGGTCTCCCGGCTCTAGCCGCGGCGTCCACGACACGACCGGATGCTCGGCGTCGAGCCCCCAGTGCGTGGGCTGGCGCTGCGCATCGCGCAGCGCGCGGTGCTTCTGCTTCCAGCGCTGGAACGAAGGCAGGCGCAGCCGGCGGGCGATGAGCCGGTCCACGTGCTCGAGCAGCAGCACTTCGGTGAGCAAGTACTGGTCCTGGGCGTTCGCCTCCAGCTCGCGCACGGCCTCGTCGCCGATGCGCAGCAGTTCCTCACGGGATACGGTGTTCTTGTACTCCTCGATGCGCTCGAGCAGAAACTCCTGATACTCCTGCTTGGGCGAGGGGAGCGGGCGCCGCAGTGGGGTCAGCACGGCTCGACGTGCACCGTGACTTCGTCGAGCTGCAGATCGCGCTTGAGTCGCTCCTCGACCTCGTCCGCGATGGCGTGCGCGGCCGCGACGTTCGCATCCTTGTCCACGGCGATGGTCACCTCGGCGTATCGCGCCGCGGCGCCGTCCCGGGAGCGGATGCCATACGCCCCCTTGACCCCGTCGACGGCTTCCGCCGCCCGCTGGATGTCCCCGGCGAAGATCGCGCGCTGGTCGACGAGCACGGGGACGGCGCTGCTGAGGATCTGGTAGGCGACGCGCACGATGAGCACGGCGATCACGAACGTGAGGACGGGGTCGACCCACCACCAGCCGCGCCGGCCGAACAGCATCCCAATGACCACCCCGATCGTGATCAGCACGTCGGTGCGGGTGTGGGCGGCGTCGGCGATCAGCAGCTGGCTCCCCAGCTGGCGGCCGCGGCGCTGCTCGTAACGCGTCACCAGCACGTTGATTGCCAGCGTCGCGAGCAGGATGGCGAACTGCGCCTCCGAGAGCAGCGGCGCGCGGTGGTCGCCGGAGAAGCGGTACACCGCCTGGCGCACCAGCTCGAAACAGGTGATCGACAGGAAGCCGACGATCGCGAGGGCGCCGAGGGTCTCGAACTTGCCATGCCCGTACGGGTGGTCCTCATCCGGGGCCTTCGTGGCGACGCGCATGACGACGAGCGCGAGCACGTTGTTCAAGGCGTCGACGCCGGAGTGCAAGGCGTCGCCGAGGACCGCGAGGGAGTGGGCCACGAGGCCGACGCCGACCTTCGCGGCGACGACGACAAGGTTGGCGAACAGCAGGCCGAACAACACGCGCCGGATGCGGCCGGTCCGGTCGGAAGTTGTGGGCTGCTGATGCGGCATGGGGTGCAAGCTTGTAAAAGGAAGCGAAGGAGTCAACGGACTTGACAATATTTAGACATGCGTCTAATTATCGGCGCTATGCGTGACGCCCTGTTCCGAGCCCTGGCGGATCCGACCCGCCGCCGAATCCTCGAGCTGCTGGCGGAGCGGGACCGTACCGCGGGTGAGATCGCCGAGCATTTCCCGATCGCGTTCGCGTCGGTGTCGCACCATCTCGGTGTGCTGAAGGGCGCCGGGCTGGTCGCCGCAGAGCGTGAGGGCCAGCACATCCGCTACCGGTTGAATTCGACCGTCTTTCAGGACGTGGTCCGCTATCTGATGTCCAAGTTCGCGGGGGGGTCCGATGCGTAATCGCTGGCTCGGGTTCGTGGTGGCCGCTGTCGCGCTGGCGCTCGGCGTGTGGGCCTGGCCGCGGTTGCCGGCCCGCGTGCCCACCCATTGGAACATCCACGGCGTCCCGGACGGCTATTCGTCGCGGTTGGTCGCGGTGCTCCTCATGCCGGGCATCGTACTCGCGCTGAACGGTCTGTTCCGGATCCTGCCCCTTCTCGACCCGCGGCGGGTGAACTACGAGAAGTTCCAGGACACCTACTGGCTGATCGCCAACGCGCTGGTGCTGTTCCTGCTCGGCGTGCACGCGCTGGTGATCGCCAACGGGCTCGGCTATCCCGTCGCCATGGCGCGCCTCATGCCGGTGGGCATCGGGCTGTTGTTCATCGTGCTCGGCAACTCGCTCGCGCGCGTGCAACCGACGTGGTTCGTCGGCATCCGCACACCGTGGACGCTGTCGAGCGACACGGTGTGGCGGAAGACGCATCGCACCGGCGGGTTCACGTTCGTGATCGCCGGGGGGGTAATGATCACGGCGGCGTTCGTGTCGGGCGCGCTGGTGTGGGTCCTGCTCGCCGCGGCCGCGGTCCTGGCCGTCGCGGTGCCGGTCGTACAGTCCTACGTCCTGTGGCGGAGGGAGCAGCATGAGAAGCCCTGAGCTGGTGGCGTTGGCGCTCGTTGTCTTCGCACCGCAGGCGCGCGGCCAGGACATGACGCGGGCCGACACCGTCCCGCCTGCGGCCGCGATGGAATCGCCGTACACGATTCACAGCGGCCATCTGGGCCTCGGCGCGACGCTCACGGTGCCACGAGGGGCGAGAGGGACGGTGCCGATCGCCGTCATCATCGCCGGCTCGGGCCCCACCGACCGCAACGGCAACTCCGTCATGGGCATCCGGCCGAATTCCTACGCGCAGTTGGCGTGGCGGCTCGCAGAGCGGGGGATTGCCACGCTGCGCTACGACAAGCGCGGCATGCCGGCCACGCAGGGTACGTTCGATATCACCACGATGACTGTGGAGGATTTCGCGGCCGACGCCCGCGCGGCGGCGGAGTCACTCGCGCGCGACGCGCGGTTCTCGCGTGTCGTGCTGGTGGGCCACAGCGAGGGAGCGTCGCTGGCGCTGATCGCCGCTCGCCAGGGCGCCCCGGTCGCCGGCGTGATCAGTGTTTCCGGTCTGGGCCGCCCTCTCGCAGAGGTGATGCGCGACCAGCTCAGCCGGCAGTTCGACAGCGCGACGTTGGTCCGCTACGACACCGCGATGAACCACTACCTGCGGGGCGAGCAGCCCGGGGACGTGCCTCCACAGGTCGCCACGCTCTTTCTCCCGGTGAACCAGACCTTCATGCGGTCCTGGGCGGCGTTCGATCCGCCGGCGGCGATCCGCGCCGTGCGCCAGCCGGTGCTCATCGTGCAGGGGGAGACCGATCTGCAGGCGTCCCTCGCCGACGCCGAGCGGCTGCACGCCGCCCGGCCCGACGCGCGGCTCGTCTTGGTACCGGGGGCGAACCACGTGCTGAAGCACGCCACGGACCGGACCTTGGCCGGGCAGATGCCGACGTACACCGACCCATCGATCCCGATCGTGCCCGAGGCGGTGGCGGCGATCGCGGATTGGATCCTGGCGCTGCGCGGCCGCTAGTCGATGGCCTGGAGCAGCGCGCCCTTGAGGTAGCCCGTCTCCGGGGCCGTGACGAGCTCGGGGTGATCGCGGCCGGCGCCGACCCAGGCGAGGACTTGGAGGCGCCGGCCGCTGTCCTGGGCGGCTGCTCCCAGCATTTCGGCGAAGACGCCGCGGTTCACGTGATAGGAGCAGCTGCACGTGAGCAGCACGCCCCCCGGGGCGAGGATGGACATCGCGCGCAGGTTGATCTCCTTGTAGCCGGCGAGCGCGCGCGGCACGCTGTCCTTTGTCTTGGCGAACGCCGGTGGGTCGAGCACGATGGTGTCGAACTGCTCCTCGCGCCGCTCCAGGTCGCGGAGATAATCGAAGGCGTTTGCTTCCCGCCACACGATGTTGGTGAGACTGTTCAGCGCCGCGTTCTCGCGCCCGCGCGCCAGCGCGTCGCCGCTCGAGTCGACGGCCGTGACCTCCGCGGCGCGGCGCGCCAGGTGCAAGGCGAATGAGCCGTGATACGTGAAGAGATCGAGGCCGCGGCCGCCGGGCCGGGTGTGCGCGCCCGCCAGCGCCCGGTTCTCGCGCTGGTCGAGGAACGCTCCGGTCTTCTGGCCGCGGTGCGGCGCGGCGAGATAGTGGATACCGTCCTCCTCCACCTCGACCGTCTCGGGCACGGTTCCGCGGGCCGGGGTCACCTCGAGGGGCAGGCCCTCATGGCGGCGGATGGTGGCGTCGTTGCGCAGCAGGATGCCCTCCGGCGCGAGGGCCGCCTCGATGCCGGCGACGACCGCGTCGCGGACCCGCTCGAGTCCCGCCGAGAGCAGCTGGGCGACGACGAACGGTCCGTAGCGGTCCACGACCAGCGCCGGCAGGCCGTCGCCCTCGGCGTGCACGACGCGGTAGGCGCTCGCGGCCACGGTGCCGCGGCGCGCCAGCGCGGCGCCGATGCGCCGGCCCCACCACGCGGCGTCGATCGGCGTGTCGTCGCGCGACAGCAGCCGCAGCCGGATCTCGGATCGCGGGGAGTACAGCGCTTGGCCGAGGAACTTGCCGCGCCGGTCCGCGACTCGGACGACGCCGGGGTCGGGGGGCGCCTCGACGACGTCGCTCCGATAGATCCAGGGATGGCCGAGCTTCCAGCGCTCGGCTCCTTTGGCCTTGACCGTGACGAGCATCTCGCTCATCCGTCCGCCGGGGACCGGTCCGGCCGCAGCTTGGCGGCCTCGCGCAGGTACATATGTTTCAGCTCGCGCTGCGCCTGCGTCGTGTAGAAATGCAGGAGCACGCGGATGCAGCGGGGCAGGCCGTCGGGGACGGCGACCTCGCTCGCGCCCAGCAGCGGAACGCCGGTCCAGCCGAGCAGCCGCGCGGCCCGCGCCGGATACTCCGCGGTCAGGTCCGGCGATGACGTGAAGATGGCGCTCTCGACCTCGTCGGGCCGGAAGCCGTTCGCGTCCTGGAGCGCGCGCAACAGCTCCGCGGTCGCTGCCAGGATCGCCTCGCTCGTGTTCGCGGCCGCCGTGGTGGCGCCGCGCAGTCCCCGCAGGATCTTGGCCATGGCTCTGCTCGAATCGTTGCGCTTGATGGTGTTGACCGACGCGGCGTTGCTCAAGGGCCGCGACGCCGTGGACGTGTGCCGCCGCGCCGTCAGCGGCGGCGCGACCATGATCCAGGCCCGCCTCAAGAGCGCTCCCGCCCGGGAACTCGCCGCGCTCGCCCGGGCTCTGGTGAGCGCGCTTCCCGTCCCGGTGCTGGTCAACGACCGCGTGGACGTCGCCCTCGCCGTCGGCGCCGCGGGCGCGCACCTCGGTCAGGACGACCCTCCGCTCGATGCCCTGCGCCCTCGCCTCCCCCCGGGGTTCATTCTGGGCCTTTCGGTCGGCTCCCGCGAGGAAGCCGACCGGGTGGCGGCGTGGCCCGCCGACTACTGGAGCGTGGGCCCGTGTTTCCCCACGGCGACGAAGCCCGACGCCGGCGCGCCGCTCGGCACGGCGGGGTTCGCGGCGCTCGCACGCCGCGCGCCACCCGGGGTCCCCGTCATCGCCATCGGCGGCATCACCGCGGAGCGTGCCGCGGCCCTTGCGGCGGCCGACGCGGCGGGAGTCGCGGTGACAGCCGCGGTCTTCGGCGCTAGCGACCCGGCGGCCGCTGCGCGCGCGCTGCGCGCTGCATTCGATGGACCGCTTGAATCGCCGCCAGGTGCTCGCGGTAGGTGACCGAGAAGATGTGCTTGCCGTCGGGCTGCGCCACGAAGAACAGGAACGGCGTGCGCGCCGGGTACAGGGCGGCCGCGAGGCTGGCGCTGTCCGGCTGGCTGATCGGCCCCGGCGGGAGGCCCGGGACGAGGTAGGTGTTGTACGGCGAGCGGATCCGCAGATTCTTCTCCCAGACTCGGGTGAGGCGACGACCGTACGCGTAGATCACCGTGGGATCCGCCTCGAGCTTCATCCCCTTGCGCAGGCGGTTGTGGTACACCGCCGACACGTATTCGCGGTCGGGCGCGTAGCGCACCTCCGCCTGGATGATGGACGCGAGCGTGACCAGCTGGTGGCGCGTCATCCGCAGCGAGTCGAGACGCGGCTGCCACTCCTCTTGCCAATGCGCTTGGAACTGATCGGTCATGAGCCGCACGAGCTCGCCGGGGCCGACCCGCACGCGCACCGTGTACGTGGTGGGGTAGAGGTAGCCTTCGGCCGTGCCGGCGAGACCCGCGACGCCGAGCTGGCGTAGCAGCGTGGGATTCGACGCGGCGGCGAGGAGGGAATCGTGCGGCACCCCGAGTTGGCTTTGGGCGAGGTCGGCGATTTCCCGGAGCGTGAGGCCTTCCGGCACGGTCCAGCGCAGCAACGCACCGCGGCCGCGCTTCAGGGCGTCCACGAGCTCGCTCCAGCCCTCGTCGGCGTGAAAACCGTAGGTGCCGCTCTTCAGGCTGCCCGGGAGGCCATGCAGGCGCGCGTACCAGTGGAACGTCGTGGGATGCGTGACGATGCCGTGGGCGACGAGCGAATCCACGGCGGCGTCGAACGTCGCGCCGCGGGGGATAGTGACGATCCGGCACTGCGCCGCCGGCTCGCAGGGCGTGGGGGTCGGGCTGCTACACGCGCTCAGGCTCGCCAGCAGGCCAATGCGGAATGCGGAGTGCGGAATGCGGAATCGCAATGCGAGCGTCGACGTGACACTCCGCATTCCGCATTTCCCATTCCGCATTCTCATGCCGCCGTTCCCCGCTTTGCATCGAGATAATGCTGCAGCACCAGCGTCGCCGCCCACGCGTCCACGTCCGCTTTGCGGCCACGCGTGGAGGCGCCCATGTCGCGCACCGCCCGCAGCACCCGGGCGGTGGAGAGCCGCTCGTCCCACAGCTCGACCGGCCGCCCGGTGCGCCGCGCGATATCGTCGGCCAGCGTGCGCGCCGCGGCGGCGGCCGGGCCCTCGGCGGCTGCCTCGTCCAGGGGCAGGCCGACCACGACTCCCACGACCGCGTTGGTGTCCAGGAGCGCGACGAGCTGTCGCATGGGGAAGCGTTTGCCGGCGCGGCGGGTCAGCGTGGTGAGCGGCTGCGCGAGAGTCTGAGTCTCGTCGGAGAGCGCCAGGCCGATGCGACGCTCGCCCCAATCCACCCCCATCAACCTCCCCTCCGTCGGACGGTCGGACGGTCGGACGGTCGGACGGGAAGGCGGATGCTCGGACGTCATCACCGTCCGTCAGTCCGTCAGTCCGACGGTCCGACGTCTCATCCCTGCTGCATGGTCGCGAAGAACTCGTTGTTGTTCTTCGTCCGCTTCATCCGCTCGAGGAGGAACTCGATCCCTTCCACCGGGGGCATGTCGGCGAGGAAATTGCGAAGCAGGTAGATCTTGTTCAGCTCCTCTTTGGAGAGCAGCAGCTCCTCTTTGCGGGTGCTGGTCTTCTGCACGTCGATGGCCGGGAACGTGCGCCGCTCGGCGATGCGCCGATCGAGCACGACCTCCGAGTTGCCCGTGCCCTTGAACTCCTCAAAGATGACCTCGTCCATGCGGGAGCCCGTGTCGATGAGGGCCGTCCCGACGATCGTGAGGGAGCCGCCGCCCTCGATCTTGCGCGCGGCGCCGAAAAAGCGCTTCGGCTTCTGGAGCGCGTTGGCGTCGACGCCGCCCGACAGGATCTTCCCCGAGTGCGGCACCACGACGTTGTGGGCCCGGCCCATGCGCGTGATCGAGTCGAGCAGGATCACCACGTCCTTGCCGTGCTCGACCAGACGCTTGGCTTTCTCGATCACCATGTCGGCCACCTGCACATGGCGGTCCGCCGGCTCGTCGAACGTGGATGAGATCACTTCCACGTTCTGCCCCTTGACGTTCTCCTCCATGTCCGTCACCTCCTCGGGCCGCTCGTCGATGAGCAGCACGATGAGGTAGATCTCGGGGTGGTTCTCGATGATGGAATTGGCGAGCTTCTGGAGGAGGATCGTCTTCCCGGCCTTGGGCGGCGAGACGATCAGTGCGCGCTGGCCCTTGCCGATGGGGCTGAGCAGGTCCAGCACCCGCATCGAAATGTCGCCGTCCTTGCGCTCGAGCCGGATCTTCTCTTCGGGGTAGCGCGGGCGCAGGTTCTCGAACGCGACGCGATGCTTGGCCTTCTCCGGCTCTTCGCCGTTGACCGTCTCGACCTTGAGCAGGGCGAGGTAGCGCTCGCCCTCCTTGGGCGGCCGCACCTGGCCGAGGATGGTATCGCCGGTGCGGAGATCGAAGCGCTTGATCTGACTCGGCGAGACGTAGATGTCGTCGGGACCGTAGAGGTAGTTCCAGTCGGGACTGCGCAGGAACCCGTACCCCTCGGGAAGGATCTCCAGCACGCCCTCGCCGCGGAGCACGGTGTCCGTGTCGAGGAGCGACTGCTCGATGCGGAAGATCAGGTCTTGCTTGCGGAGCCCCGAATAGTTTTGAATGTTGAGGCTCTCGGCCATCGCGTGCAGCTCCGCGACGGATTTCCTCTTCAGCTCTGCGATGTCCACGTGTGCTTCGGCTCCGTTGGGGCTAAGGCGGGAAAACCCCGGATCTGGGGGAATGACGCGTTGCTAGTGGGTGTCTGGGAAAGCGGCGACGGGTGCAGGAGTTATCCTAGACCCCTCGCACGCCTCCGTCAAGGTCGCGTGTGGACCTGACCCCGTTCCTGGTGGCCTGGCGGCACAGCGCGCTGCGCGACCGGGAAGTCATTGACGCGCTTGTACATCCGACCCATGCCCCGCCCTCGCCGCAGCTGGCCGCCGCCCTGGCCGAGTGGCCGGGGAGCTACTACTGGTCGGACGAGCCCGACGGCCGCCACCTGATCCTCACCCGCCCCACTCCCGGGCGGCGCCGCGAGCGCTGGGGACTGCACGGCGCCCTCTTCGCGCTGACGCTCCTCACGACGACCGTCGCCGGCGCCATTCTCGCCGGGACGATTCCCTACGACCCGAATCCGATCCGGCTGCTTCGCGGGCTCCCCGCCGCCGGGCTCGGCGCATGGGCGTCGGGGCTGGCGTTCTCGCTGCCGCTGCTCGCGATCCTGCTCGCCCACGAGCTGGGGCACTACGTGACCGCGCGCCGCTACCAGCTCGACGTCTCGCCGCCGTACTTCATCCCGGTGCCGCTGTTCCCGTCGTTCGTCGGCACGATGGGCGCCTTCATTCGCCTGCGGACGGTGGTTTCCGACCGGCGCCAGCTCTTCGATGTCGGTGTCGCGGGACCGATCGCCGGGTTCGTCGTCGCGCTGCCGCTGCTCGTCGTCGGCCTCGTGCTCGGACGCCCGCTGGCGCCCGATCCGGCAGTTCCCGGGATGTTCCTGCGCATCGGCCAGGGCACTATCGCGCTCGGCGACTCGCCGCTGACATGGGTGTTGCGCCGACTGGTCGTGGGGCCGCTGCCGGGTGTGCCGCTCCATCCGCTCGCGTTCGCGGCCTGGGTCGGGATGTTCGTGACGATGCTGAATCTCCTGCCGCTCGCGCAGCTCGACGGCGGCCACCTCCTCTACGCGGTGTTCCCGGGCTGGCACGAGCGGGTGGCGCGGGCGTTCCTGCTGTTGACGGCGGTGATGGGGGCGTGGTGGTGGGGATGGTGGGTGTGGGTGTTGCTCGTGCTGGCGTTGTCGCGCGGTCGCCTGGGGCATCCGCCGGTCCTCAATTCGAACCGTCCCCTGCCGCCCTCGCGCCGGCGCCTCGCCTGGGGAGCCCTGCTGCTGTTCCTGGTCACGTTCACGCCGGTGCCGTTTCCGCTCTGAGACGGAGACGGGCGGGGTCGGGCAGGGACGGACAGCGTCGGGCGCGGTTCGCCCGTCACCGTCCGACTCTGCCCGCCCCTGTCCGTCTCCGTTTCACCATTGCGCAACTCTTCTTGCCTTATATCTTTACCCAAACCAGCCTACGGGTCGGCATGCCCGCACAACCGGCGCGATCTGGCGTTTCGGAACCACGCGAAGCAGTCATTCACGACCTCCCCCCGATTCGGTTCGACGGACAACTCATCGCTGTACGCCTCGCGGTCCGACGCTCGGAGGACGCCATCTGGCGCGGTCGGGTGCTTTTTGGCGCGCAGGACACCGAGCACGAGCGCGCCACGGCCGAGATCTTCTGCGCTACCTCGGAGCAGGAGCTGTGGCAGGCGGTGCGGGACCTGCGCGATCATCATCTCCGCGATCTCTACCGTTCCCTGCTGTAATGCCGGGCGATCCGCTCTCCAAGCTGCGGCACGACCTGTCGAACCCCCTCTCGGCGATCCTGGCGGAGACGCAGCTGCTGCTGCTCAATGAGGAGCGCTACGACACCGAGACGGTGCAGGGCTTGAAGCAGATCGAGGCCATGGCGCGCAAGATGCGCCAGATGATCCACCCCGACATGTGAGTCGGCCACACCGTCCGCGGTTCACGTCGACGGCGCGCTGGTGGAGCCCCGCGCGGTTGCTGTTGCGGCGCCGGGAGTGGGGGCGCTGGCCGCCGAGCCGCTGGCGGCGCCGGTGGTGGTAGCGACCCGCCAGCCGTTGGTGAGATAAAGAACCAGCAGCACCGCCGAGGCTGCGCTGACCCCGAGCTTCCAGACGGCGGGCGCGTCGCTGGTTGACAGCAACCCTTCGATGGTCCCGGCCAGGGCCAGGAGGCAGACCACCGCGCCGATCATGCGCACCGCCACGGCCCCCTCGACCACCAAGGCGTCCCGTCGCAGCCGATCGCCTGGGGCGATCAGCGCTCCGGCGAGTCGCAGACCCGCCCCGCCCGAGATGAAAATCGCGGTCAACTCCAGCACGCCGTGGCCGGCGACGAAGGTGGCGAGGTACTCCGCCGCGTGGTAGTTCGCGAACACGCCGAACGCCAACCCCAGCATCAGCCCGTTGAAGACGAGGGAGTACACCGTCAACAGCCCGGCCAGCAGGCCGCCGGCGAACGCCGCGAAGCACACCCAGATGTTGTTCGAGATGATCCACGCCGCGATCGGGGGGCGGCTCTCAGGGTCAGCCTGGGCGTACGTCTGCCCGCGCGCTTCCCGATCCGCCGCCTGCTGCGCGCGGCTCACCATTCCGGGCATGACCTCCTCGGCAAGCTCGGGCCGCGTGCGAGCCACGCCGTAACCGACGACTGCCGGCGCCGCGAACAGCAGGAAGGCCACGAGCACGTACCGCCACGAAGTCACGACGGCGGCGGGGAAATCGGCGACGACGTAGCGCCACAGCGGCGGCCGCCGCCGGCCGCGGCTGCGGTACAGGGCATTGTGCCCCGCGCTCACCAGGCGCTCGAGGTACTCCACGACGCGCGGGTCCACGCCGTAGGTGCGGGCGCGGGCCAGGTCGGCGGCGACCTCGCGATAGCGTGCCGCGAAGGACGGGATCTCCCCGGGCGGCAGCGCGCCGACCCCCGTGCGCTCGACGCGGGTCGCCACCGTGTGGAACGCCTCCCACGTCTCCCGCTTGCGGGCCACGAACCGCTCGGCGGGCAGGGAGGTCCGCCCCGCGGGGCCCCCTCCCGTGCGCGCGCGCGCGGCGAACCGCCCGCGGCGCTTGCGCTGTTCGTCGGCGAAGAGCTCGAGCAGGTACTGCTCGGCGTCCCCCGCGCGCCGCGGCACCTTTGCCTCGAAGCGGTGGGCCATCTCCTGCGCCAGCCGCAGCTGCACTTCGGGCGCGAGGTCGCCCAGGCGCGCCAGGAACCGGTCGAGGAGGCGGAACTCGTCCTCGGTCAGCTCGGGGGGCCCGGCCTCGACGGGCTCTTCTGCCGGGGCGGCCGCGGTGAGGGCGGCGAGAGCGTTGTCGATGGGCCGATCCCGCACCACGATCGTGCCGGCGGCCATGTCGCCCAGCCGCTTGTGACTCTTGGTCAACAGGACCAGCAGGATCCCAGGGGCAAAAAACAGGAAGGGCAGCATGAAATCGACAATGCGCAGCACGTTGCGCACGACGACCGCGCTCATCGTCGCGGCGCGGCCGGTGTCCATGACGACGCGGATGCCGAGCGCGCGCTTGCCGATCGTGCGACCGCCCCAGAAGCCCTCCAGCAGGACGTAATAAAGGATTAGCGCGAAGCCGTAAAACAGGGTGAGGAGGGCGGTGGCCCAGCCCGCGGCGACGCTGTCGAGCTGGGACAGGAAGCCGCCGACGATCTGAATGAGGATCAGCAGCGCTGTGATGAGCAGCCCGTCGAGCGCGGCGGCGGCCGTGCGGGAGCCGACGCCCGCCAGCTCCAGTCGCAGCTCGACGTGTTCCGGAGTCTCGACCTCGTGCCGTTGCCGCAGCCATTCCACCGGCGCCAGCGGCCCTCGCGCGGGAGCGCTCACATCCTCATCTTACCGCCGACCCGGAGAGGGAGCGAGTGGCGGATGAGCGATTTACGGCCGATGGAGTTCGGCGAGGTCCTGGACGGTGCGTTCACGATGTACCGCCGCAACTTCGGGCTGTTCTTCAGGCTCAGCGTGGCGATCTCCGCCGTCCCGGCGGCGCTCTTCCTTTATCTGCAGTTCCGCTTCAGCGGCACGACCCCCGACCAGTCGATGGCCGTGTTTCAGACCCACTTAGGGGAGTTGATCGGGCTGGGACTGCTGTGGGCCGTGCTCGCGATGTGCGCCAAGGTGATGCTCACCGCAGGAGCGATTCACGTGATCTCCGCGTCGTATCTCGGCCGCCCGGCGACGCTGGGGGAGGCGCTGCGGCTGGGGGCCTCGAAAATCGTGCCGCTGATCCTGGTGGGGCTGGGGAAGTGGCTGCTGGTGTTCATCATCTACCTCGTGGGCGTCGTGATCTGGGCCCTGCTCGTGGGCGTGAGCGGCGTGGGCGGGCCGGTCTTCGTGGTCGTCGTGGCGGTGGGGGGCGGCATCGCGCTGTTGTGGTTTCTGGCCTTCGTGCTCAGCGGCTACGCGCTGACGACCCCCGCGGTGGTGCTCGAGGAGTTGAGCAGCTCGTTCGACGCGTTCGGCCGGTCGTGGGACCTGACGCGCTCGCACAAGCTCAAGGTGTTCTTCCTGTGGCTGGTCGGCTGGCTCCTCACCTGGTTCGTGCCGTTCCTGTTCTTCTTCGGTCTCGGGGTGCTCGTGAGCCTGCGCGCGCCGTCCCTGCAACTGCCCCTGGTGGTCGTGAACACCGTCGTCAGCATCGCCCTCGCCGCGGCACTCCCGTGCGTGTACACCCTGATGTACTACGATCTGCGTATGCGCCGAGAGGGCTTCGACCTTCAGCTCCTCGGACAGCAGCTGGGGATCGGCTGACGCAGGTGTTCGCGGGGTGGCAGGCTGTGCCGGTGGACTCGGTCCGCCGCGCCGTCACCGACGTCTTCGCGCGGCCCGAGTTCCGGTGGGAGCCCCCGCGCCATACCCTGCAATGGCTGGAGGACGGGTGGCGCCGCTTCGTGGCGTGGGTGAACGGATTCGGCGACCGCCATCCCCTGCTCGGCGACATCCTGTTATGGGCGTCCATCGTCGCCCTCACCGCGATCGTGGTGCACGCCGGGTACGTGACGTGGCGGATCTACCGCGCCACGGTGCGCGTGGCCGCCGCGGGCACGGCGTCCGGCGTGCCGGTGCTCCTCGACCCGGCGGCGCACCGGCGCCTTGCGGAGGCGCTGGCGCTGGAGGGGCGTTTCGCCGAAGCGCTGGCGCACCGCTTCATCGCGGTGGTGCTCGAGCTCGAGCGGGCGCGCGCCCTTCGCTACCACCCGTCCAAGACGCCCGCCGAGTACGTCGGCGAAGCGCGGCTCGATCAGACGGGCCGCGCCACGTTGGCCGGACTCGTCGGCCGGCTGTACCGCCACGTGTTCGGCGCCGTGCCGTGCGACGAGCCCGGCTATCTCGAGTTCGGCGCCGCGGCCGATGGCCTCCGGGAGCATGTCGTACAAGACTGAGATCGGGCTCGCGCTGTTCTTGGCGGTCGCCATCACGGTGGCGATCGTCGCGGGTCGCAGCGCGCCCAAGCCGGTGTCCGAGGACCAGCCGCCCTCGACCTTGCTCACCGGCCCCGGCGGCACCAAGGCGGCGTACGAGGTGTTGGCGCGGCTGGGGGTGGCCGAGGAGCGCCTGCGGCGGCCGCTGTTCGACCTCATGCGCGACGCGCGGCACCGGCCGGCGCTGCTGGTCGTCGTGGCGCCGCCGCTGGGATTGGAGCCGGCGGAGTTGGACCAGGTGGTAGACTTCGTGCGCGGCGGCGGCGAGGTCGTCGCCGCCAGCCGCGGCGGTGGCCTCACGCTCTGCTTCGGGTGGGAGGCGACCCGCAATTTCGTCCGTTTCGAAGCCGAGAGTCTGCGGGTGCTGCCGCCGCGGCCCGGACTGGCGTTACCGCGCGTGTTGACGTACCTGCGGCCTGTGCGAGACAGCGCCGCGGGCGACAGCGCCGCGCCGCGGGCTCGTTCCCGGTCCCCGATCGAGCGGCTGCAGACCTTGCGCAAGGAGACGCGCTGCGGCGGCCTGAGCCCCGCCACGACCGATACGCTGCTCACCACGCGCGACGGACGCCCGGTGATCCTGCAGCTGCGTTACGTCGGCGGGGGAGGGCTGACGCTCGTCGCCGACGCGGGGTACTTCCGCAACCGCGCCTGGCGGGAGAGCGACGTGCCGCAGCTGCTGGTGCCGCTGCTCACGCCGCGACGGCGCGGGCGCGTGAGTTGGGACGAGTACCACCACGGCAACGGCGAAGACGTCTCGCTCACCGCGGCCGTGATCCGCTGGCTGCGGGGGACGCCGCTGGGGTGGGCGCTGCTGCAGCTCGCGGCGCTCGCGCTGGTCGGGCTCGCGACGCTCGCCGTGCGCTTCGGTCCCGCCCGGGGGGTGATCGAGCGCCGCCGGCGCTCGCCGCTCGAGCACCTCGAGGCGCTGGCCGCGGGGCTGGAGAGCGCGGTCGGTGGCGGGGTGGATACGGCCGTCGCGCTGACGGTCGGCGGGCTGCGCCGCCGGCTCAGCCGCGCGGGATACGTGCCGCGCGGCGAGATCGGGCCCTGGTTGGCGACGCTGGAGCTGGCGCTGCCGACGGTCCGGGGCCGCCGCGCGGTGCGGCGGCTTCAGGAAGTCATCACTCAACCCGGCGGCGCCGAGCGTGTGCTCGCCGCCGCGCAAGCTGTGGAGGACGTGTGGGAGGATCTTCGCCCGCCGGCGACGCGCGCCGCCTCGTAGCGGCGCTCCGCCAGGTCGTGCTGGGACAGGAGGCGCCGACGCGCGACGTCGTCGTGTGCCTGCTCGCGCGGGGGCACGCGCTCCTCGAGGGCGTGCCCGGCACCGCCAAGACGCTGCTCGTCCGCACGCTGGCGCTCGCGCTCAACGTCAAGTTCCAACGCATCCAGTTCACGCCCGACCTGATGCCGGCGGATATCACCGGCATTTCGATGCTGACCGGCACGCAGGAGTTCCGGTTCCGGCCGGGGCCGATCTTCGCCGATCTGGTGCTCGCCGACGAGATCAACCGCGCCCCGGCCAAGACCCAGGCGGCGCTGCTCGAGGCGATGCAGGAGCGCACGGTCACCGCCGACGGCGTGTCGCATCCGCTCTCGGCGACGTTCACCGTGTTCGCGACGCAGAACCCGATCGAGTTCGAGGGCACCTACCCGCTCCCCGAGGCGGAGCTCGATCGCTTCATGATCAAGGCCCTGTTCGGCTATCCGCCCGCCGCGGTGGAGCAGGGGATCCTCACCCGCTATGTCGAGGGCTTCGAGGCGGACCGGCCGGCGACGTACGGCGTCTCCCCCGTGACCGACGCGGCGGGGCTCGAGGAGCTGCGGCGCGCGGTCGAGGCGGTGCGGGTCGAGCCGAAGATCACGGCGTACATCACGGCGATCGTGCGGGCGACGCGCGACGCGGCGTCGCTGACCCTGGGGGCGAGCCCGCGCGCCGGCGTGTCGCTGCTCAAGGCGGCGCGCGCGACGGCGCTGCTGGAGGAGCGTGACTTCGTGATCCCCGACGACGTGAAGGGTCTCGCCCCCGCCGTGCTGCGGCATCGGGTGAGCGTCGCGCCGGAGCTCGAGCTCGAGGGCGTCACCCCCGACGCGGCCTTGAAAGCGATCCTCGACCGCACCGAGGTGCCGACGGCGTGATTCTCCCAACGCGGCGGGCCTTCCTGCTCGGCGTGCTGCTCTCCCTTCTGGCTGTTGCCGGTTACCGGTGGCCGGTAGTGCTGGACGTCATGCTGCTCGCGGACGTCGCCCTGCTCGCGGTGGTGTGGATCGACGCGGCGCTGGCGCCGCGGGTGGGCGCGGCGGTGGTCGTCGAGCGGGACGTGCCGCCGGCGTTCTCTGTGGGGCATGCCGGTGAAGTCGTCTATCGCTGGCGCAACTCCTCGCCCCGCGCGGCCCGGCTGCGCGTGCGCGAGGTGCGCCCCGACCTCCTCGGCGGAACGCAACCGCCCCGCGACCTCCGCCTCGCCGTCCGTGGGGCGCGGCGCGAGCAGCTCCCCGTCGCGCCGGTGCGGCGCGGGCGCGAGACGGCGGGCGCGTTCGTCGTGGACAGCACTGGGCCGCTGGGGCTGGGCCGGCGCCGCGCGTGGCTCGCACTCCCCTGGGCCGTGACGGTGTATCCGCCCCTCGTCTCGATGCGGTTACGCGCCTCGGTGGCGCAGGCGCTCAAGCGCCGCGAGTTGGGGCGCCAGCCGTTCCGCCGCTTGGGGGAGGGGCGGCTGTTCGAGTCATTGCGCGAATGGGTTCCCGGGGACGACCTGCGGCACATCGACTGGAAGGCGACGGCGCGGCGGCGCAAGGTGATCACCCGCCAGTACGAGGCGGAGCGGCGCCAGCACGTGCTGCTGGTGCTCGACGCGGGCCGCCTGATGACGGCCGACGTCGCCGGGGTGGCGCGGCTCGAGTACGTGGTGCAGGCGGCGCTGGAGTTGGCGCACGCGGCCGTGCAGCACGATGACAACGTGGGCGTGATGGTGTTCGCCGATGGCGTCGAGCACTTCGTCGCCCCGCAGCGCGGGCGACGCGGGCTGCGCCAGGTGCTCGACGTGCTGGCGGTCGCGACCGCGAAGCTCGTTGAGCCCGATTATCCCGGCGCGTTCCGCTATCTCGCGGCGCGCAATCGCAAACGGGCGCTCACGGTCGTCTTCACGGACGTGATCGACCGCCTTGCGAGCGAGGCGCTGGTCGCGAACATCGCCACGCTCAGGCCACGGCACCTGCCGCTCGCCGTCACGCTGCGCAACCCCGAGCTCGACGCGGTCGCGGCGTTGCGTCCGCCGGACGCGCGCGACGCGTTTCGCAAGGCCGCCGCCGAGGAGTTGCTGCGCGCTCGGGAGGAGGCGGTGGGGCACATGCGGAGAGCCGGCGTGCTGGTGCTCGACGTGCCGCCGCAGCGGGCGGCGCGCGCCGTGGTCGATCAGTACCTCGAGCTGAAACGGCGCGGCCGTTTGTGACCTCGCTCCTAGCGTCGGAACCTGTTGCGCGGTAGGTTGATAGCTCGCTCGACCACGAGCCCATCGATGCGCGTTTCGGTTCGCCTGTCCTGGCTGGCGGTGCTGGGTGTTGCCGCCGTGCCGCTCATGTGCTCCTTCCCCACCGACAAGAGCGACGAGGTGTTCGTCGTGGTGGTCCCCTCGGACTCCCTGGCGGCTCACGGGGTTCTCGACCGCGGGGGGCGCGACCAGGTGTTCGCCCGGGCCTACCACCGGCTCACCAACGGCGACTCGGTGCAGCTGACCAACATCGCGTTCGCGTGGTTCAGCTCCGACAAGAACGTCGCGACGGTGGAGGGTGGGTCCGAGGGCTCCGCCGAGGTCACGGGGGTGAACCCGGGCTTCGTGCAGATTTCTGCACAGGCGGTGCCGTTCGACAAGGCGAAGGACGGCGCGGCGACGGTGCGGGTGGCGGACCGGTTCATCATTGACTCGATCCGGCCGCTGCAGATCCACTATGGCGACAAGTTGCGGTTCTACGGCGTACGAATCCAACAGCTGTTCGGGGTGGATCAGGGCTTTGGAAGCTTGATCCCGGACATCTTCTCCTACACGGGGAATCTCGAGGGGCTGGGGCGGGTCGATTACTGGGTGCCGTTCCCGTCCACGTCCGCGAAACCGTTCTACATCGGGCCGGGCTTCTTCGGCGTAGCCAACGATTCTATCGCGGTCGATTCCACGGACCTTTACGAGCCGAACTACGCCCTTCCGGCGCTGATCGATATCAACGGCAACGGGGGCCCCCGGACGTTCGCCGGCTTCCTGACGCTGTTCTTCAACCCCGCCCTGTACTACGAGCCCTATAATCCGGCGACCGACGGACCGTTCGCCGTGGACTGGTACCGCTTTGCACGGACCGACACCACGCAGGCAGTCACCTACATCCTGAACTCCGAGGTCTTCGACGATACAGCCTTCGCCTACTTCGCCGACAGCGTCCACTTCGCGGGGACCTATTACAGCGCCGACGGGTGGCTCAACTCACCCGGCAACGGGACATACTTCTGCTACGGCCAGAACTTCTTTCCCCTCCGGGAAAGGCGGACCTCCTCCTCGATCGTGGCGCTGAGGACGCAGACCGGCCCGGCGATGCACATCCTGTCGAACTACGGTAAGGCCGGCCCCTACTCCCTCATCGTGGTGCGCGGATACCTCACGGTGGACCGGCGGTTCCCGCCCGACAAGTACGAGGAGAACGACAACTGGTGCCGCTACGCGGACGCGAACTTTGCGGACTCGGTGGGGCCGAACGCCAAGCAGATCAAGGTCGGCCTCCTCACACCGTTCAGAGACTCAACCCTCACGATCGACAATCCTAACGACATCGACTGGTATCGGTTCCGGGCGGTCTGGTCGGGGATTGCCGGCGACACGATGCTCACCATCCATGCCAAGTCGCGGCCGTTCGCAGCGACTGACGCGTCGGACATCGACCTGTACCTGATGACGACGGCGACCTTCACGCAGCTCGCGTCCTCGACGAACGTCGGGTCCGCGGAGTCCCTCACCGTCCGCTACCAGCCCAATGCGGAGTACTACCTCGGCGTGGTGGATGCGGCGTCCGAGCCCACGCGCTATTCAGTCTGCATCCAGCACGGCGGCCCGGGGATCTCGTGCGCTCCGCCCGGCGCGGCGCTGATGGCCTCGATGGCGCCGTCGGTGCTGCGGCTGCCGCCTCCCGACCGCCGTGCTGTCACGACGCCCCCCGCCCGCCTCATGGGCCGCTTGCCGATTCTCCGCCGCCCGTGAGCACGACGATCGACTGCGTCAAGTGCCACACGCCGCTGCCCGACAACAGCAAGTTCTGCTTCGCGTGCGGGGCGGATCAGACGGGCGGGGGTGCGGATGCCGCGACCAGCGGGCAGGTCGAGAGCCTCATGACCCGCCTGCAGCGCATCGTCGAGGGCAAGTACAAGCTCGAGCGCCTGGTGGGCAAGGGCGGCATGGGCGCGGTGTTCCTCGCTCAAGACTTGACCCTGGACCGCGAGGTCGCGATCAAGGTCCTGCCGCCCGACATCTCGCAGGACCCGCACGTCATCAAACGCTTCCAGCAGGAGGCGAAGACCGCCGCCAAGCTCGACCACACCAACATCATCCCCATCTACCGGGTCGAGAGCGAAGGCGGGCTCAACTACTTCGTCATGAAGTACATCGCCGGCGTGTCCCTCGAGGACGTGCTCGAGCAGAAGAAAGCGCCCCTCACCGCCGATTACATCCAGCGAGTCGTGTGGGAGGCCGCCTGCGCTCTGGGCCACGCGCACTCGCGCGGCATCGTGCACCGCGACGTGAAGCCCGCCAACATCATGTTCGACCACGACGGCAAGGTGATGCTGACCGACTTCGGCATCTCCAAGGCCCTCCAGGCGGCGAGCGGCTTCACCGGCACCGGAATGATCATCGGCACGCCGCATTACATGGCCCCCGAGCAGGCGAAGGGCCAGGCGGTGGACGGCCGCGCCGACCAGTACTCGCTCGGCGTCGTGGCCTACCGCATGATCACCGGCCAGCTGCCGTTCAGCGGCGATTCCGTCCACACCATCCTCTACAAGCACATCTTCGAGGAGGTGCAGGCTCCGAAGACGCTGCGGGGCGACATCCCTGAGGCGATCTCGGCAGCCGTCAAGCGCGCCATGGCGAAGGAGCCGGAGCAGCGGTTCCCGACGATGGAGGACCTGGCCACCGCCGTGTGGCCGGAGCAACCGGTCAGCGCGGCCAAGGGCGGCCGGCCCGCGACGCCGCCGCGACCGCGCGCCAAGCCGGTCGTGACGTCGGAAACGCCGACCGAGCACGTCTCCACCGTCGCGCCCACCACGCCGCTCCCGATGCCGAGGGCGGTCGCGAAGAAGTCGCGCGCGGGACTCATCGTCGGGGCGCTGGTCGTCGCCGTCCTGGGCGTCGGCGGCTACCTCGTGCTGGGCCGCGGCAAGACACCCCAGAGCCCGCCGTCTCAGCCGCAGCAGGCAGCGGCGCCGGTCACTCCGCCGCCGCAGACGGGCGGCACCGATTCGGCCAAGGCTCCGCCGCGCCGCCAGACTCCACCGCCGCGGCGCACTGTGGCGACGCCGCCCGTGGCGCCGGCCGAGGAGTACGGGACCATCACGGTGAATGCCAACCCCTTCGGGACCGTGTTCATCGACGGGGCCGAGGTGGGGACCACCCCGATCATCTTGTATCGCGTGAAGGCCGGCCGGCATACGATCCGGGTGGAGCGGGCGGGCTATAAAACGCAAACGGAGACTGTGCAGGTGGACGCCAACAACCCGGTCCGACGGGGGTACACACTGATTCCCGAAGGATGAGCGCTATAAGGATGAAGCCAATGTCACGGATCCGCTGGTTGCTGGTGCTGGGCGCGGTCGCCGCGTCGGCCCTGGGCGCGCAGAACGTCCAGAACGCCACGCTGCGCCAGGCGCTCGCGGCGTACGACAACCTCGACATCCCGCGGGCGATCTCGCTCGCGCGCCAGGCGCTGTCCCAGCGCTTAGGCGGCGACGAGCAGGCGCGCGCCTGGGAGCTGCTGGGGTTCGCCTACAGCTCGTCCGACTCGCTGCTCAAGGCGGTCGACGCCTTCAAGCAGGCGATCCTGATCGACCCGGACCGCCAGCTCGATCCGGCGAAGATCTCGCCCAAGATCACCAGCTCCTTCCTCCTGGCGCTCGCGCAGGTGCTGGTGGTGCGCCAGCTGCAGGTGGACAGCGCGGGATTTGTCGCAGGCGTGGGGCAGGGGGGCGTACCGATCCGCTTCACGGTGACGAGCCCCGCGCGCGTGCGCACGCGCGCGGTGAGCGGGGCGACCTCGGTGATCATTGACTCCAGCATCGCGACGGGACAGGTGAACCTGCGCTGGCCCGCGCGGCTCGCCAACGGCGATCCCATGCCGTCCGGGAATTACCTCATCATCGTCGACGCCGCGGCGGGACAGAACACCTTCTCCGCCTCGCAGCCGGTGCGCATCACCCAGGGGCAGGTGGACACGCTGCCCTGGCTCGACAAGATGCCCGGCTACGACTACCTGCCCGAGACGGAATACCCGCCGCAGAGCGGGCGGCCGCTCGCGCAGGCGCTGATGTACGGCGGCGCCGCGATCGGGGGCACGGTGGTGCTGCGCAACAACGACCTGGGCAGCGGCGGCACGGGCCCGGCGCTCGCCGTCAGCGCGGGCGCGCTGATCAGTGGCTTTCTCATGAGCCTCAAGAAACCGTCGGCGCAGCCGGCCCGCGCCAATATCCTGTACAACCGGCTGCTGCGTGACCAGCTGGCGCGGCGCAACGCCGACATCGCCCGGGAGAACCAGACGCGGCGCCAGCAGGTGCGCCTCACGGTGGTGCCGCTGCCCAAGACCGGGGGGACGCGATGAGCCGCCTCGTCCGCAGCGCCGCCATCCTGCTCGTCGCGCTGGCCGGATCGGCGGCCGCCCAGCAGCGCTTCACCGTCGGCGTGCAGGGGGTCTATGCGGATTACCGCGAGACGTCGGCGTCCCTGAAGTTTACGGGCGGTGGCGTGGGGGCGAGTTTTGGGTTCGCGCTCCACAAGTTCGGTGCCGATGTGTCGTTCGCGTCCATCAAGCTCACGCCGGTGGACAGCACGGCGACTTCCGGCCAGGACTTCACCGCCAAGGTGTTCGACGCCAATGTGCGGTGGCGGGTGCTCGGCCAGGTGAGCGGCGAGATCGGCGTCACCAGCCGCAAGATGGATCCCGAGTTCGCCGCGCAGGGCTTCGGCGCGGTGCGCATCGGCGGCCGCGGCGTCGTCAACCTCGGCCCCGGCGCCGACCTCACCGTGCGCGCCCACTACCTCGCCGGTGCGAAGTTCTCGGGCGGCGGGACCGCGTCCTTCCCGATCGACCTGGGGCTCGCCTTTTCTCTGGGCCGCGCCGACGGGCGGCTGCGCGTGACCGGCGATTATGAGTTCCAGAGCATCAACCGCAAGACCAGCGTGAAAGCCCCGGTGCAGCAGGCCCTGATGCGTGTGGGCGCGTCGCTGGGCTTCTGAGAGTCGGAAAGGACGCCGCATGAGACCCTCCATACGTTGGTTTATCGTCGCGTTCGTGGCGGCGGCCGCTTGCAAAGGCACCGAGCCGTTCGTCCCGGTGGCGACCACCGTGACCGTCACCCCAGGCACGATCAGCTTCACCGCCGTCGGGGCTGCGCAAACGCTCGCGGCCACGGTCCTCGATCAGCGGGACAACGCCATGCCGAACGCGACCGTGACCTGGTCGACCAACAACCCCTCGGTGGCAACCGTCGGCGGCACCGGGATCGTGACGTCGACTGGCAACGGGTCAGCGCAGATCACCGCGACCTCCGGCCTCGCGACCGGGCACGCCAACGTGGACGTGGCCCAGGTGTCATCAGCTCTCCTCAAGTGGAACGGGGACGGGCAGACCGGCAGCGTCGGGACGGCGTTGCCCACCGCGCTCACCGCGAAGCTGATCGACGGCTACGGCTCCCCCATAGCGGGCGTCGCGGTGACGTGGATGACGATCACCGGCTCGTTGAGCACTCCGGGGGGCACGATCACCGACGGCAACGGCTTCGTGAGCGCGAACTGGACACTGGGCACGACCTCCGGCTCGCAGCAGGCGACGGTGACCGGAGGGGGCGAGACGGCGGCGTTCACCGCCACCGCGAACGCCGGGCCGCCGGCCTCCGTCGTCGTCCAGGCCGGGGACAGCCAGCGGGCGGCGCAAGGCACGCCCGTCCCGGTGCGGCCCGCCGTGCAGGTGCGGGACCAGTACAGCAATCTCGTCGCGGGGGCGGCGGTGGCCTTCGCCGTCGACTCGGGCGGCGGCAGCGTGACGGGGGCCAACCCTACGACGAACGGCAGCGGCATCGCGACCGTGGGCAGCTGGACCGTCGGCACCGGTAACAACACGCTGATCGCGACCGTGTCGGGGACCGGTCCGGTGAAGTTCCACGCCACGGGGGTCGTCCCCGGAGCGCCCAAGCAGCTCATCGTCACCGCGGGGAACGGCCAGACCGGGCTCATCGGGTACGCCTTGAACGTGCCGCCCGCGGTGGAAGTCGTGGATTCCGAAGGCTTCCCGGTGCCCAACAAGCTCGTGACGTTCGCCGTGACAGGGGGCGGGGGGAGCGTCACGGGTGACACGATGACGACCGGCACGAGCGGCATCGCCACCGTGGGGAGCTGGACCGTCCAGCTGGGCGCGAACACGCTGGGCGCGTCGATTCCCGACGCCGGCGTCACCAACAACCCGCTGTCCTTCACGGCCACGGGGGCCGCGCCCGACTACGACATCAGCATCCGGCCGCTCACGACTATGTCGCCGTCGCGGCGCGCGGTGTTCGACAGCGCGGCCGCGCACTGGGAGCGGCTCATTTATGGGGACGTGCCGGACATCCCCGTGAACATCCCGGGAGACACGCTGAAGAAGTACTGCACCGGCCGGACGACGCCGACGCTCAACGAGACTATCGATGACATCGTGATCTACGCGATCCTCGATTCCATCGACGGTCCCGGAAAGGTCCTCGGCCGGGCCGGGCCGTGCTACATCCGCAGCTCCGGGTTCCAGCCGGTCATCGGCGTGATGTTCTTCGACACGGCAGACGTTGCGAGCTTCCCGTTCGACGTGGTCGTTACGCACGAAATGGGACACGTCATCGGCTTCGGGACGATCTGGGGCGGAAGATTCCTGAACCTCGTCGTCGGCCCTACGACCCAGGGCGGCACCGACCCGCACTTCGTCGGGCCGCAGGCGCTGGCCGCGTTCGATCGCATCGGCGGCACGGGGTACACCGCCGGGGCCAAGGTCCCGGTGGAGAACTGCTGCACGCCCGGCGGCGGCTCGAACGACGCCCACTGGCGCGAGGCGGTGTTCGGCGATGAGCTGATGACGTCGTTCCTCGGGGCAACCGGCGTACCGAAACCCCTCAGCGTGCTGACGGTCGCCTCGATGGGCGACGAGGGCTACCAGGTGAATTACGCCGGCGCCGACGCCTTCTCGCTCACCTTTGCCGCGCTGCGGGCGCAGGCCGGCGGCGGCCAGGCCGTACCACTCGTTGACGACATTCTGCGGCTGCCGATCGGTGTCGTGGACGCGCGGGGGCGGTTCGTGCAGTGGGTGATGCCACGGTAGGTCCCCTCGCTCCGCTCGGGGCAGGCTGGTCGGATCCTTGCTTCGCTCGGGGCAGGCTCGTTGCCCTCCTGATCGCCGCGGGGCTGGCGGTGTCGGGCTGCAAGGGGGGCGAGCTGCTCTTTCAGGCGTTCGGTCTCAACCTCCAGAAGGTCGCCGGCGACGGGCAGACCGGGCTCGCGACTTTCGCCGTGAACACCCCACCAGCCGTCGAGGTGACGGACACTGCCGGGCTTCCCGTTCCCAACGCGCAGGTGACGTTCGCGGTCACGAGCGGAGGCGGGAGCGTCACCGGCGGCTCGGCCACGACCGGCAGCGACGGTATCGCGACCGTGGGGAGCTGGACGGTGCAGTTGGGAGCGAACACGCTGCGCGCGACGGCTGCCGGCAGTAGCGGGTCCGTCAGCTTTGCCGCGACCGGAGTGGCTGCCACCTATACCATCGACGTCCGCTTCCTCGGCCCCCCGATGTCGCCGGCCCGCCGGGCTGTGTTCACCGCGGCGGCGGCGCGCTGGGGCCAGCTTATCTACGGGGACGTGCCGGATATCCCCGTTTCGATCCCTGGCGACACGCTGGCCAAGTACTGCACCGGCACCAAAAACACCCCGTCCACTCTCAACGAGACGATCGACGACATCGTGATCTTCGCGATCCTCGACTCGATCGACGGGTTTGGGAAGATTCTCGCCCGGTCCGGCCCGTGCTATATCCGGGCGCCGAGTTTCCATTACCAGCCCGTCATCGGCGTGATGTATTTCGACACGGCGGACGTGGTGAGCCTGGAGGGCACCGGCAAGTTCGACGAGGTGGTCACGCACGAGATGGGGCACGTACTCGGCTATGGCACGATCTGGGACCCGAGCCACGACAACCTGCTCGTGGGCCCCGCGGGATCGGGGGGGACCGATCCGCACTTCGTCGGGACCCAGGCCATCGCGGCGTTTGACCGCATCGGCGGGACCGGCTACACGGCGGGGGCCAAGGTGCCCGTCGAGGCCACCGGGGGGCCGGGGACCCAGGACTCCCATTGGCGCAAGACGGTGTTCGGACCGGAGCTGATGACCGGAATCCTGAGTTCGGGCGTGCCGAACCCGTTGAGCGTGGTGACGGTTGCGTCGATGGGCGATGAGTTCTACCAGGTGAACTACGCGGGGGCCGACCCGTTCTCCCTCAGCTTCGCGGCGGCGATGCTGCAGGCGCTGGAGGGCGTTCCCCCAATCGAGCTCGGGGACGACGTCCTGCGCCTGCCGCTGCGCGTTCTGGACCAGCGAGGACGGCTGGTGCGGGTGGTGCCGCAGTAGGACAGTCGGACAGTCTGACTGTTAGGCGCTTAACCGTCCGACGGTCCGACGGTCCGTCTGTCCGACTACGATGCGCCAGGCGGGATTCGAACCCACGACCTTCGGCTCCGGAGGCCGACGCTCTATCCAACTGAGCT
>QHVC01000051.1 GCA_003222205.1 Gemmatimonadota bacterium
CACGGCCGCCGTAAACGTCGGACTGGGCGCCGCGGCGATCGCCCTGGCGCGGCCCATCCCGGCGCTCCCGGCCACGATTGACCCCGGGCGCGAGCCCGGGGTACCGCGCCACCGGGACGCGCTCCACACCGTGGCGCTCGTGCTGCTCGGCTGCACCGCCTTCGCCTCCCTGCTCGACGAGATCGCCTGGACCCGCGTGCTGGTAATGGTCGTGGGCGGATCCACCTACGCATTCACCCTGGTCCTCGTGGTGTTTCTGTTGGGAATCGGGCTGGGGAGCGCCCTGGTGGCCAGGCGCAGCACTGAGCGCGCCGTGACGGCGGCGTCGGCCGGGCTCGCCCAAGGGGTGACGGCGGCGGGCGCCGCGGGGCTGTTCGTCTTCTTCTCGTGGCTGCCGCTGTACATCCTCGCCGTGTTCCAGATCGACGGCCTCGGTCCCACGGCGCGGCTGCTGCTGATGGGACTCGCCGTCGGTGCCGTCGTGCTCGTGCCCGCGCTGGGGATGGGGATGACGTTCCCCCTGCTCACCGATCTCGTCGCGCAGCCGGGCGAGGCGCGCGCGCGGGACGTCGGCGCCGCGTACGCGCTCAACACCGTCGGCAGCATCATCGGCGCGGCGCTCACCGGCTTCGTTCTCGTGGTGGCGCTCGGCACCGACCGCACGCTGCGCCTGGGGCTGGCGATCAACGGGGTCGCGGCCCTCGCCCTGGTGGCCCTGGCGGCGCGGGGCGTGCCGGAGGGCTCCCCGGAGCACCGCCGCCTGCGCCTGCGAGTGCTGGGCGGCGGCGTCCTCGGGGCGTGCGGCTTGGTGGTGGCCCTCGTGGTGCCGCACTGGAGCAGCCGGTTCATCGATCTGGGGCCCACGATTTACGGCCGCGGGAAGATGTCGCCGGCGGAGCGCCGCGGATTCCTGGATCATGCGGGCGGGCGGCAGTTGGCGTTCCGCGAGGGGTGGAACGCGACGGTGTCGGTCTGGGAGAGCGCGGCCGGCCGAACGCTCAAGGTGAACGGCAAGGCCGACGCGTCCGACCACGGAGACATGGATACGGAGATCCTCACCGGCCTCGCGCCCGCGGCAGCGCGGCCGAACGCCTCGTCCGCCCTCGTGATCGGCTTCGGGAGCGGGGTTTCCGCGCGCACGCTCGCCGATGTCCCGGGGATGCGACGCGTTCGCGTGATCGAGATCGAGCCGGCCGTGCTGCGGGTCGCCGGGCTCTTCGCGGGGGTCAACGACTCGGTGCTCGGCCGCCCTACGGTGACGGCCGTGGTCGACGACGCCCGCAGCGCGCTGCAGCTGGATGGGGCGGCGTACGACGTCGTCGTCTCGGAGCCCAGCAACCCCTGGGTCGCGGGAGTGGCGACGCTGTATACCCCGGAGTTCTTCCGCATCGTCAGACGCCGGCTCGCCGACGATGGAGTGTTTTGTCAGTGGGTGCAGCTCTATCAGCTGCCGCTGCCGGTCGTCGCGACGATCGTCGCGAACGTGCGAGACGTGTTCCCGCACGCGGAGCTGTGGTACAGCTCGCCGTGGGACTTGATGGTCGTTGCCTCAGGGCGCCCGCTCCGCTACGATCGCGCATGGCTCGAGCGCCTGTTCGCGGATCCGCGCATCGGCGCATTGGGTCGGGAATACCTGAACGTGAACCGGCCGGAGCAGTACGTCGGCCACCTCGTGATGGGGGACGCCGGCACCGCCCGCCTTGCCGGCCGCGGCGCCATCCTGCACCGCGACGACCGGCCCCAGCTCGAGTTCGTCGCGGCCCGCAGCTTCCTGGACTCGGACAGCCCCGGCGAGGTGTTCGATTCCCTCGTGGCGATCGGTGCGGCCGCCGATGCCGCCGCGCCGCCCGAGGCGCTCGCGTGGGCGTTGAGTTCGCGCCGCGGCGACCCCGCCGGCCTGGAGTATGTGGAGGTGGCGCGGCGCGCGCATCCGCGCGACGACCGCTGGACCTTCCACGTCGCGGCGATGCGGATGTCGCTCGGCGACTCCTCACTCGCCGACTCGGCCCTCCCGCGCCTCGCCCGCGCCGGCGACCCCGAGGCGTTGCTCCTCGCCGGCATCGTCGCAGCGAAGCGCGACCAGCGGGAGCGCGCTCGCCGACTGCTGGGGCGGGCGATCGCCGCCGGGGCGTACGAGGCGGAAGCGCGAGCGGTGCTCGCGGCCCTGGCCGCCCGCGATCGACGGTGGGGGGAAGCCAGCGTCGAAGTGCGGCGCGCGCTCGCCGCTGTAGGGAGCACCTTCCGGCACCCGTACCCACGGGACTGGCTCGGGGAGGCCCTGACGGCGCTGTCCCTGGACGGCCCCGCACCGCGGGCAGACAGTCTTCTCACAATGGCGTTGGAGACTCGTCCCGGCTGGGCGTCGCTCTACGAGCTCGAAGGACTGGTGGAGCTCCGCCTGGGCCGCTGCACGGAGGCCGCCGAGCGGTTTCTGACCTTGCTGGATTTCGGTATGGCGCGGCCGGACGGGCCGGATCTCGTCGCCCGGTGTCGCCGCGGCCTCAGCCCTTAGGGCGCGGGGCGGTCTCCGAGAAGGTCGCGGATCTCCCCGGCCGCCGCGATAGCGTGGTCGACATCGCGCGACAGTGAGCGCGCTTGTTGCGTCGCGTGGGTCAAGTCGCTGAGCACGGCGGCGACTCCCGCCGACTTGAGCCGCAACAGGTCGAAGCGGACGTTCTGCATCGCGATCACGCACGAATCCAGCTGCTCCGCGACGCCGCGCCGCCGCGTCACCAGATCACCCAGCGCCTGTCGCTGTCGCTCGAGCATGCTCACCTGCCGGTCCCGCTCCAGGCTCTCGGGCTGCCGGCGGGCCCCTTCCAGCTTCTCGTCAATGCGCGCCAGCGCGGCGGGATCCACGTCCCCGGTCATTGTCGCCAGCATGCGGGCCAGCTCTTCGGCGCGGTGCACCAGCTTGTCGACCGTGTCCACCACGTCGGGCAGCAGCTTCCGCTCGGAGGAGGGCAGCCGGTCCATGATCTTGAGGATCGCCTGGCGGTCGAGCCGCACCTGGGTGACCGCCTCGAGGTGCCGGCCGAACTCTTCCGCCGTCGGCGGTGCCAGCTGGCCGCCCCGGCGGCCGCTCGTCCCGAGCCGCGCTACGGCGCCGTCGGGCGCCACCGGACGATGCAGGATGTCGCGCCAGGAGTAGCCGGCCTCCCACAGCTTCCAGAACCGGGGGAGCACCCCGAACGCGCCCCAGATCGCGCAGCCGATCACGGCCCAGGACAGGTGCCCGGCGTTCAGCACGTCGAGGACAGCCACGCCGCTGAACACCGACGCCCAGGTGACGAAGGCGTGGCGCGTGCGGCGCACGATCTCCGGCTCCCCGCCTTGCCCGCGCGGGGCGAGGTCCCGCCGCTGCGAGCGGCGCGAGAGCTCGCGGTTCCGCGCGGCGGGGGGGAGTGGAGGTAGATCCTCCGGCATCCGCCGCAGGGCGGTACCCGGGCGGCTCGGCATCGAGCGGCGCGGGCGGTAGGGTGCCGCGCTCCGCGATTCCAGCGCCCGCCGCAGCGCGTCCGCGGTGGGCCAGCGGCTCTCCGGCTCCTTTTCGAGACAGCGCATCACACAGGCCGCCAGGTCTTCGGGACAATCGGGGCGCTTCTCGGTGATCATCGGCGCCGGCTCGGTGATGTGCTTCATGAGGATGCCGGGCACCGTCGGCGCGCGGAACGGCAGCTCGCCGACCAGCACTTGGTAGCCGACCACCCCTAGGCTGTAGATGTCCGACCGGCCGTCGATCTCCCGGTCGCCGGCGGCCTGCTCCGGGCTCATGAAATGCGGCGTCCCGATCGCCACCCCCGTGGCCGTCAGCGTTCCCCCGGTGGCCGAGGACAGCGCCTTGGCGATGCCGAAATCCGTCACGACCACCCGGCCGCGGCTTCCCTCGAGGAGGATGTTGTCCGGCTTGACGTCGCGGTGGATGATGCCGAGCGCATGGGCGGCGCTCAGCGCGTCGGCGGTTTCCGACAGGATGCGGCGGACCTCCTCCGGCGGGAGGCGGCCCCGGCGCTTCAGCCGCGCCGACAACGGCTCGCCGTCCACGTAGGCCATGACGAAGTACACGATGCCGTCCGGCCCTTCACCGACCGCGTGGATCGGCACGATGTTGGGGTGGGAGAGCCGAGCCGCCGTCTCGGCTTCGCGGAGAAACCGCGTCCGAATGCCCTCCTGGAACGCCAATTCCGGCGGCAGCACCTTGATGGCGACTCGCCGCTTGAGCCGTTCGTCTCGGGCGTTATAAACGACCCCCATGCCCCCGCGTCCGATCTCCCCCTCGACCGTATAGCTGGTCCCGAGGGCCTGGGTCAGACGCGCGATGAGTGATCGATCCGCTTCGTTCACGAGATCCAGAGGGTTGATCGGCTCATAGATTTACGCACCCGACGGCACTCCGGCAACTATCTCACCCGCCGAAACTTAGCGTTTGACCCTGGAAACTCCCGACGCTTTGACAGCCCCTGCCTTATTGACGCGGGCGCGACGGAACGTCCGTGCTTGCGAAGTCGTTTTATATGGTGGCACGCGAGATGCTGAAGCGTGGCTCGGAGTGACTCTTTTCTCGGAGACGATCCCGAATGTCTGAGCGGCTTACCCTCCCAGTCCTGCCGTTGCGGGACATGGTGCTGTTTCCCGGCGTGACCACCCCGGTCGGCGCGGGCCGCCCCGCCACCCTGCGGGCCATCGAGGCCGCGCTCAAGACCGAGTCCCGGCTGATCTTCGCGGTCGCGCAGCGCGAAAACGTGGACTCGGTGTCCCCGGCCCTGTTGTACGGCATGGGCACGATCGCGCGGATCGGGCAGGTGCAGCGCGGGCTGGGCGGCGTGCAACTGGTCCTGCACGGCGAGAAGCGTGCTGCCGCGCTCCAGTACGCCGAGCGTGCCGGCCACATCGAAGCGGTCGTCGTGGAGGCGGTGGAACAGCCGCCGATCAAACCGGACGATCGCGCCTTCGTCGCGCTGTTCCGCGAGGCCCGCGAGCGCGCGGGTGAGCTGGGCGAGAAGTCCGGGCTCCCTGACGAGGTCGTCCGGCAGGTGCTGGAAGAGGTCGCCGACCAGCCCGGCCGCCTCGCCGATCTCGTGGCCGGCTACCTCGATATCCCGACGCCCGAGCGCCAAGGGCTGCTCGAGCTGCTCTCGGTCGAGGAGCGGCTGCGCCGGGTGCTGGTGCACGTGCAGCGGCAGATCGGCGTCCTCAACGCCCAGGAGGACATCAAGTCCCAGGTGCAGGAGGAGCTCGGCCAGCGCCAGCGCGAAATGATCCTCCGCGAGCAGTTGAAGGCGATCCACAAGGAGCTCGGCGAAGAGGACGAGGGCGGCGACGTCGAGGAGCTGCGCAAGCGCCTGGCGGCGCTCGGGCTGCCCGAGGCGGCCAAGAAGGAGGTCGAACGCGAGCTGTCGCGACTGGAGCGCGCCAGCCGCGACTCGATGGAAGCGCAGGTCATCCGCACCTACCTCGAGACCGTCGCCGAGCTGCCGTGGAACAAGCGGGCCGACGAGTCCCTCGATCTGAAGCGCGCGTCCGAGATCCTTGAGGAGGACCACTACGGCCTCAAGGACGTCAAGGACCAGGTACTGGAATTCCTCGCGGTGCGGCAGCTGCGGCAGCGAGCGCCCAAGGGGGAAGCCCCGGGGAACGAGGACGACAAGCAGGCGAAAGGCCTGATCCTGCTGTTCCTGGGTCCCCCGGGCGTGGGCAAGACGTCGATCGCCAAGTCCATCGCCCGGGCCCTGGGCCGTCCCTACGTCCGCATCTCCCTGGGCGGCGCCCGGGACGAGGCCGACATCCGCGGCCACCGCCGCACTTACGTGGGCGCGATGCCGGGTCGCATCATCCAGGGCATGAAACAGGCGGGAGCCAAGAACCCCGTCTTCCTCCTCGATGAAGTGGACAAGCTGGGCGTGTCCTTCCAGGGGGACCCGGCGGCCGCGCTGCTCGAGGTCTTGGATCCGGCTCAGAACGACTCGTTCACCGACCACTACCTCGGCGTGCCGTTCGATCTCTCGGAGGTCTTCTTCATCGCGACGGCGAACTTCCTCCAGTCGATCCCCGGGCCGCTGCTCGACCGCATGGAGAAGGTCGAGTTCGCGGGGTACACCGAGCGGGAGAAGCTGGAGATCGCCAAGCGCTACCTGGTGCCCCGCCAGCTGCGCGAGAAGGGCCTCAGCCCCGAGCAGCTCACCATCGCCGACGAGGCCGTGAGCGCGATCATCGCGAGCTACACGCGCGAGGCGGGCGTCCGCCAGCTGGAGCGGGAGATCGGCAAACTTGCCCGCAAGGTGGCCCGCAGAATCGCGGCGGGTGAGGTGGAGCGTGTCACCGTCGCCGCGGCGGACGTGGACGACTTGCTCGGCCGCCCCACGGTCCACCCCGAGCGCAAGGCGGGCGAGGACCAGGTCGGCGTCGCTACCGGGATGTACTACACACCCGTGGGCGGCGACATCATGTTTGTCGAAGCCAGCGTCATGCGGGGGAAAGGCGAGTTGGTCTTGACCGGCCAGTTGGGCGACGTGATGAAGGAGTCCGCCCGGGCGGCGCTGACGTATGCCAAGTCGCACGCGGACCGCCTGGGGATTCCCGAGGACATACTGGCCGAGAGCGACCTCCACATCCACGTCCCCGCCGGCGCCATCCCCAAGGACGGCCCGTCGGCGGGCGTGACGATGGCGACGGCACTCGTCTCGGCACTGTCCAAGCGGCCGGCCCGCCACGACATCGCGATGACGGGCGAGGTCACCCTCCGTGGCCGGGTACTGCCGATCGGGGGAGTGAAGGAGAAGGTCCTGGGGGCCGTGCGCGCGGGGATCCGGACGATCATCCTCCCCAAGGACAACGCCCCCGACCTCCAGGACATCGCCGAGGACGTGCGCAAGACGCTCGATGTCCACTTGGTCGAGGACCTGGGCGAAGTGCTGAGTCTCGCCCTGCGCGCCAGGTATGAAGACGGCCAGCTGGTATTTGACGGGGAAGCGCCGGTGGAGCCGCGGATGGTGGGGAAGAAATAGGAAGGTGCCGGGTTTCGGGTGTCGGGGGTGTGTCACCCCACGCCCGGCACCTGACACCCGACACCTAAGAAGAACGCACTCCGTTCACGATCAGGCTCACGGCCCCTTCCTTCCACCGCTCCCGGAGGGCCGGCTCGTCGGCGCCGAGGACGGGGGCGCTGGCCGCGATCGCCGATTCCAGCTGCAGATACCCTACGAGTAACACGAGGGCTTGCGCCGCTGTCAGGTGGGGATCGAGGTCGTCGCGCACCTGACCCAGACCCTGGCCCTCCGCCAAGAGCACTACCAGCCGCTTGATCGCCGGCGCGAACGGCGCGAGGTCGGCGCGCCCGGCCTGCGCCAGCAGCGCCACCAGCTCGGGATGCTGCCAGAGATGGTCGCACTGAGCCTGGAGCACGCGTTCCAGACGCTCCAGGGGGCGGCCTTCCGCTACGGGCAGTGCCGCCAGGGCGTGCTCGAGTTCCCCGGCGACCTGGCTGAGGACTGCGTGGAAAAGCCCGTGCTTGGAGTGATAGTAGTAGAATAGGAGCTGCTTGTTGACGCCGGCTCGCCGGGCGATGGCATCCACCCGCGCGCCATAAAAGCCGCGGCGAGCGAATTCTTGTCGCGCCGCGGTCATAATCTGTAACGCTCTGTTGTTGGCTAACTTAGGAGGCAATTCACAATTCCTCAACCATGTGGTTGAGGAAATATAGCCTCTGAGCTGGTCCAGAGTAAATGCGAGTCGCCGCGAGGTTCTCGGGGACCGTGGGCAGTCCTTCCTTGAGAAACGTGAGCAGGAGGTGATTGACTGCGTCGGGCTGTTCCTCCGGCGCCGCGTGGCCGGCCCGGGGCACGAACACGAACGCCGCTCGCGGCAGTTCCGCCGCCATGCGCCGGCCCACCGACGGCGGAATCAGCCGATCGTCAGTTCCCCACAGTAGGAGTGTGGGAACCTGAATCGCGCTCAGCTGGCCGCGCAGGGCGTCGAAGCGAAACTGTCGCAAGACCCCCTGCAACGCGCGTCCGTAGTCGGGCTCGGCGACGGGCGCGTAGTACTGGTCCACGTCCTGGGTCGTGACTTTCGTGGGATCGGCGTAGACCCCGCGGAGGATCCGGGCGGTGATCGCGCGGCCGCGCAGCCCGCTGGCGATGCCGCCGACGACCCGCCAACGCGCTGCCCGCAGCAGCAACGGCCAATGGACCTCCGTGCCGGCTGCGTCGATCAGCGCCAGGGCTCGCACGCGCTCGGGGTGGGCGAGCGCCACTTCGGCGGCGATTTCCCCGCCCATCGAGTGGCCGACCAGCACCGCGTCGGGGATGCGCAGCGAATCGAGCAGCGCGACGACGAGGTGGGCGTACGCGGCGTTCGTGTAGCCGCTGTCGGGTTTGTCCGAGAACCCGAAGCCGCGGTTGTCGAACGCCACCACCCGGTAGCCTGCCGCTGCGAGCGGGCCGATCGCGTAGCGCCACGAGTACATCGAGGCGCCGAAGCCGTGAATCAGCAGGACCGCCGGTCCCGCCCCCGCGTCGATGTAGCGGAGACGAGTGCCGTCCACAACGATCGCGCTGGCCCGGAAGGGCGTGCCGGCCGGCCAGCGGGCCTCGGGCGGTAGCGGTGCCGCCCGGCAGGCGGCGAGGAGCAGGGCAGGGAGGAGCAGGGCAGGGCGGAGGCAGCGAGCGCTCACCGGGACTCCCCAAGCGCGCGGCGCGCCAGCTCGACGATCAGTGGGTGAGAGCTCCACAGGGCCTGGAGCTGGTCGCCCGATCCAGTGGCGGTGATCGCGGAGCTGTCGTCCACGAGGAGAAGGGTCGGCGTCTCTGGCGCCACGGTTTCCGTGACGAGGCCGGCGGTGTCGGCCGCCTCGCCGGCCAGGCGCAAGTGCAGCGTGGCGCGGCTCGCGGCGCGCCGCCATGCCGGCAGCGTCGGCCGCCACAGCTCGGCGGCCAGCACGCCGCGCACCTCGCGCTCGGCGCGCGCCACGAACTGCTGGACCACGTTCGCCACCGCGCGAGCGCCGTCCACCGCGTGCGTCTCGGGCTCGGGGGGACGGGCGGCGGACTCGAGCGCACGGCTGAGGCGGTCGAGCGCCTCCCCCTGTCGGGCGGCCACTTGGGCGAGCAGCCCTTGGGGGTCGAGGGGGCGGAAGCGGATCGGTCGGCTACCCGACCGTATCGCCGCGCCACGGGTGACCAATCCTTCGAGGGCGGCGTAGGCATTGGCCCTCGCCAGCCGGGCCGTTCGCGCGACCTGGTAGCCGGTGGCCGGGCCCAACCCCAACAGCGTCCCGTACACACGGGACTCCGTCGCAGTGAAGCCAAAAGGAGTAAGATCGATGGCTTTCGTAGTAGTAAAAGCTACTACTAAATGACTTCGATCGGCAACCCCATGAGGCGCGCGATCAGCGCGAGCCGGAAGGTCACGTCCGTTTGGCGTTGCGCCGGACTCTTGCCCGGACCCTCCAGCGGCCAATAGTGCGTGATCGCCGGATTGGTCGACCGCGGCATGGCGCGGAGGTTCTTGGGCGTCCACACGCCCTGATCGTCGCATTCGTTGAACAGGCGCGCGAGCACGCGCGAGGCGCTTGGCACCTGCCGTACCACGCCCAGCCGGGCAAGCAGCTCCAGCCAGTACACCGCGAAAGCCACGTCCGTCACACGGCCTTGGGCATCGCTGCGCAGCGGATCGCCGAGGATGACGAACAGCGGCTTCAGGAGCTTGCGGCCTGCCAACACCCAGAACGCGCGCCGCGGGGCCGGCGTGGAGAGGTAGTGTCCCAGCCGCTCGACAAACCCCGCGCGCTCGCGCTGTAGCACGGGGAGAAACGCCAGCATCTCCATCGAGAACAGCGTGGGCGGGTAGGCGAGGGGATCGAGGACCGTCTTCCCCTGTGCCTTCCGGAACGGTTTCTCGACCAGCTCGCCCCGCAAGAACATGACGATGTCGCTGGCGATCCTGTGGGCGGCGCCCCGGAGGCGTGGGTCGTCGGCGTGCCCGGCGCGCGCGAGCGCCGCGGCCGCGGCTTCGCGAAACGTTTGCCGCACCCACAGCGCGAATCCCGGGTCTCCCTTGGCAGGGCGCTGGAACTCGACCAACAGCTCGGGCGACTCATCCCGCGAGAGCAGCCGGAACAGGAACCGCTCGGTGAGCCGGAACGGGCGCTGGTCCGGCGGCCACCCCAGCTCGAGGAGCCGGCGGTACTGGAAGACCGTGCCCGCCTCCTTCCAGCCGAACGCTTTGAGCGGTCCGGGCCCGATGAGGTTGCCCCCCCAAAGCCCGCTGTCCCGCTGCTTGCGCGCGATGGCGTGAGCGGGCTTGTAGTCGAAAACGGCCTGACGCAGGGTGGCGAGCAACTCGGGATCGCGCGCCGATTCCGGTGCCGCTTCGGCGAGCGCCCGGTATTGGATCGGGGGGCTGGCCGCTTCCAAGAGCCACGAGAGCGGCAGCCGATGCGAGGCGGGCAGCTCCACGAAATCGCTCCTGGGTTGGTAGCAGCCGGGGGACGGCGGATGAAAACGGGCGCAAACTTACCCGCGGCCCGGCTGATAGGCAATGCCGGGTGCAAAGTCTTGCACGACCGTCAGCCGTTGATCGACCCTCGGTAAGGGGTGATCTTAGCTGCATGAAGGACGCCTTGACGGCCCGGCCCGTGGGCAAGCTCCCCGACAAGGTGCGGCTCAAGGGCCGCATCCTCTTTCTCACCGAAGACGCCGGCCTGGTCCGGCAACAGCTCGAGGGCCAGGATCTGGAGTGGCGTCCCGAGCAGAAGCTGCGTGACGACATCTCGACCGACGAAATCACCCCCGCCTATATCTGCTACTACTTCGACGACACGCTCGGGGAGTTCCCGTATCTGGGGCTCAAGTGCGGGACCGAGTTCCCAATCACGAAAGGGTCCGTGAAGCGCGGCGGGTACGTGGCGTCGGTGTCGGGCAAGCGGCGCGGGAAGGGGTCGTCGCGTGAGCAATCCCCCTACGCCGAGATGTGTGCGGGCATCAAGCTCGTGATCGCCGAGAATATCGAGCGCATCTACCGGGAGAATTGTCAGAACCTGGGGGTGCTCACGACGACCGATTTCTCGATCATCGAGAAGGTCCGGCGCGGCGACGAGCTGCCGTTGTCGGCGTTCACCGCCGGGGAGGGCGAGATCACCCGGGGGATCATCGAGTACGGCGGTCTGTTCAACTACAACGTCGCCCGGCTCCAGGGGAAAGTCGCCCCGGCCGCCCCGACCACGCCGCGGCGCCCGATGACCCTCGGCGAGAAGATCCTCGCGCGCCACTGGGTGGTGGATCTCGCCCACGGGACGGTCGGCGTGCCGGCGGTCAAGCCGGGGGACGAGGGGTTCGTGGGGACCGATATCCGGTTCAGCCACGAGTACGTGACCCCGATGGCGGCGATCTTCTTCGAACAGCTCGTGGGCCAGAGCGGCAAGGTCAACGATCCCGGCTCGGTGCTGTTCTTCCGCGATCACCTCACGTTCCTCGCCGAAGCGATGACGCCGGAGCGCGTCAAGGAAGGGCTGCTCGACGTCGCTAACCAGCTGGAGGTGAAGCAGCGGGAATTCGCGGTGGCGCAGGGCATCAAGCTGTACGGCGAACTGCGGCTCGGGGTGCACGGCGCGGAGGCGATCTGCCACTCCAAGATTCTGGAGGCGCACGCGCTCCCGGGGCAGGTAATCATCGGCTCGGATTCCCACACCCCGCACGCCGGGGCCGTCGGCTGCGTGGCGTTCGGCGTCGGCACCACCGCGATCTTCAACTCGTGGATCACCAAGGATGTGCGGGTGAAGGTCCCGGAGACCGTGAAAGTCGTGGTCCGTGGCACGAAGCCCGACAACGTCACGGCGAAGGACTTCATGCTCGAGATCCTGCGCCACCCCTATATCAAGAGTGGCCAGGCGATCGGCAAACTGGTCGAGTACTGTGGTGAAGCTGTCGAGACGCTGTCGGTTGATGAGCGCGCCACCATGACGAACATGACCGCGGAAGTGGGCGGGTTCACCGGGTACGTCGCCCCCGATGAGAAGACGGTCGAGTACCTGATGGCGTACCGGGGGCTGTCCCAGGCCGAGGCCGAGCGGTTGTGTGCCGGGCTCGCCAGCGACCCCGGCGCTGAATACTGCGAGGTGCTGGAGTTCGACGCCTCACGGCTCAAGCCGATGGTGGCGCTGCCGGGTGATCCCGGCAACGGATTGCTGATCGGCGAGCTCGCCGATCGCGTGAAGGTCGGCATCGCCTACGCGGGCTCCTGCACGGCTGGGAAAAAAGCGGATATGGACATGTACGCCCGCGTGCTGCAGGAAGCGGTGGACCGCGGGGATCGGGTCGCGCCCTGGGTGAAGTTCTTCATCCAGTGCGGCTCGCAGGACGTGAAGCGCTACTGCGCGGAGCGGGGGTACCTCGACGTCTTCAGCCGTGTGGGCGCGACGTTTCTGGAGCCGTCGTGCGGCGCGTGCATCAACGCGGGCCCGGGGGTGTCGCGCACCAAGGAGGAAGTGACGATCAGCGCCATCAACCGCAACTTCCCGGGCCGCTCCGGGCCCGGCCAGCTCTACCTCGCCAACCCCTACACCGTCGCTGCCTCGGCGATCGCCGGCTACATCACGGAATGGGAGCCGGGGCGGGTCCTCACCACCTAGGGAATCGTCCCTGTAATCCGGGTCTTCACCGCGCGGACGCCGGTCGAGAAGTTTGCCGCGCTCGAGTTGGCGGTCGTTGAGTCCGGAACGCTCAGGCCGCCGATGTGGTAGTCCCCCGCGAGGGAGCCGCGATACACCGTGATGGTCAGTCCATTTGCCGAATGCCTATCTCCGCTGCCATATGACGTCGTAGTTACGTGCAAGGCACCGGTGCGGGCCTTCCACGCCGTCACCGTGGAGTCGGGTGCCTCATGAATGATGAACCCCGTCCCCTCGCCCGCATTGGCGGGTGAGAAGCTGGGCTGGAGGGTGTCGCTGACTGGTGGGTTCAGGCCCGTTCCGATCACGAACGTCACTGAGTCCACGGTGTGCGTCGCGGGCGAGTAACCTCGCCAGGCGAGCACCCCGCTCAGTTGGGCCACGAAGGGTTGCGTGCCCTTCGTCGCATCGATGTCGAGCTGGAACCCGGCGATGCGGGTCTCGCCAGCGGCGTCGGTGACGTGCGAGGCGCGGTCCAGGAGTCCGAACACGATCGTTCGGAGGATAGCGTAGTTGCTGTCGTCCTTGAGCGCCGAGTCGAGCGACGTCCGGACCGCGGCCATCTCCGCGCCGTCGATGACATCGGGGTCTGGGGCGGTGGAGCTCTTGGAACAGGCGAGGGCCGCCGCGAGGGCGGCGCAGAGGATCGCGGTCAGACGCTTCATGAGTCGCTCCGGGTGATGCCGCAGTATCGCTGCTATTGCTCCTCGCCGGAAGGCGCCACCGCGGCCCGCACCACGACCGGGTAGGGTCGCAGGGCGTCGCGGGGGTAGACGCTGCGGGGGTTCCACAGCACCCACGAGCGGATCCCCAGCTCCTCCGCCGCGCGGATCTGCTCGCGGATCTCGAACGGCGTGTACCGCGGCCGGCGGCGGCCCAGCGTGAACGCCTGGAGGTAGGGGCGGATCTGGGCGGTGCCGCCCGTGGCGAGGTTGCGCGCGATTGCTTCCCGCAGCGCGGCGCGCACGATGCGGTAGGGCTCCGCGTTGGGATGCGCGAAGCCAAACGCCCCGGGATAGTAGTGGCTCGGGTACACCATCGGCAGCACGACGTCGCCCACGCCGGCGAAGTCCTCCCACACCTGCCCGATCCCGAGGTCGCCTTCGGCCGACGCGGTCAGGCCGAAGATGTCGAAGGTGACGGGCGCGCCGGTCGGCTCGAGGCGACGGCGCAGCAGCTCGATGTGGCGGCGTATCGAGGAACGCTGACTCTCGCCCGGGCGCCGCGCCGCGAAGATCGCCGTGGCGAGGCGCTCCTTCGGCTCGTCGGGGAAGCGGACGTAGTCGAACTGCACCTCGGCGAAGCCGAGACGCACCGCCTCCGCGGCGAGCTGGGCGGCGTACACCCACACCGAATCGTTGTACGCGTCCACCCACGCGATGTCGATGCGGTCCCGCCAAAGGCCGCCGTTGGTGCTCTGCACCGACCACAGCGGCTTCCCCTCCGCGAGCAGCGGATCTTTGGCGACGACGATGCGCGCGATCGGATAAATCCCGTGCGCGAGGACGGTGTCGAGGCGCGCGCGGATGGTCTTCGTGCGCACGCACGTGTTGGCGCCGATCTCCTCGGCGATCCGCACCTGCGATGGATACAGCAGGCAGCCCGTGTCATCCTTCACGTCGACGACGAGGGCGTTGATCTCCGTGGAGTCGGCGAGACGCACCAGCTGCCACAGCTTGTTGGATCCGAACGCCCACGCGTTCACGTACAGCGCCTTGACCGTGCGCGGCGTCGTGAACACCAGCGGCTCGGGCTGCATGTAGCGGAGGTCCTGGGCCGTGAGCTTCCCGGGGAGCTGGTCGACCGGAATGGGCGTCAGCCGCGGCGGGCCGTCGGCGCCCACTCCCTGCGCAAAAAGGCCGCGATGGGAGATCGCGGCCCAGAGCAAGAGGGCGCCTGCCCGCCAGGCCATTCGCATAAAGGGGTACCACAATAGGAAACGGGCCCCGCCCGGGCAAGGGCGGACGTCACCTATCGCAACTGCAAGCTGTTGAACAACAAGGGGTAAGTCGCCAGACTCTGGCCCCGAAACTGGGGCCGGAAGCCGAAGAGAATCGCCCGGCCCTGTCCCTGCCGGACTTCCAGGATCGCGGCCCGCCCGGCGACGCGGTCGGGGTGGAGCACCCAGCCGGACAACAGCACCTGATCGGGGTCGTCCGGATAGCGGGCGATGATCCGCACCAGACTCGAATCCAGCACGTCGAAGGCGGGTCCGCTCTCGAACCAGGCGATGCTTTGCGACGGCATCCGCTTCGTCACGGCGTGCGTCGTGTCGAGCTCGATGCGGAAGATCGAGCCCGGAGCGTAGAAGTCGTCGTCGGAGAGTCCCTCCAGCACATTGCGCACCGGCAGCAGCAGCGTCTGAATCGCGAAGCGACTGGCGTTGTTGAGCGCGACGAGGGTGCCGCCGTCGTCGACGAACTGCCGCAGTGCCTGCGCGCCGTCGTCGCCCAGGCCGCCCGCGTAGGGGGCAGGGTAGATGCGCGCGGCGAGTCCTTCGAGCAGCTCTCGGGGCGACTGATCCGGGAGGATGATGACGTCGAACTTCTGCTTGAGCCGACCGGCGCGCACGACGGAATCCGCCAGCGACACATACGGCACCTTCCACGTGTCGAACACCCAGCGCGTCCAGCCCTCGTCCATCGACGCATCGTAGGAGCGATACAGCCCCACCCGGGGCGCTTCGCCCTGCCCGAAGCCAGGGTACCCTGGAGTCGCCCGCGGCGCGGCGACCGGCGCGGAGAGCGGGGCACGGATCGAGTCCTGGACCGGGAACGCGGTCACGCCCATCAGCAGCGGCAGCGTGTGGGCGGTGACGTCATAGGGCCGCTCCGGTGGGCCTCCGGGATACAGCCGGCGATCGGGGTAGTGTTGCACTTCGAGCAGGGCTTTCGCGAACGCCGCGTACGGCTGGCGCATGACCATCACGAAGCTGCCCGGGGCCACGCGCTCGCCGGCGGCTGTGAACGGCTGCAGGGCCGTGCGCACCTCGACCTGGCCGCGCTGCAGGATGCCGAGCAGCGTCGCCGTGGCGATCGAGTCCTGACCCTTCGGGATCACATACGCATACGGCCAGCCGCGCCAGCCGCGGACCGCCCGCGACCCGACCGCCAGGAAGTTCGAGAGCCAGCGGGCGCGGTAGCGCGCGGCGTTGCCGAGCAGCGCGTAAGCCCCGTCGGTCTGATAGGTGACGATGTCGCGCAGGCTCCAGCGGCCCCCGGGCCACGGGTTCGTGAAATTCCACGAGCGCTCGAGGGGGTTGAACCCACGCGAGCGCGGGGTGAGCTGGTCGAAGGGGACCGTGACGGGCGTGGCGAGGTTGGCGCTCGCCGCTTCCGAAAGGATGCGCACCCCGCCGTGATAGTGCTGGTACGCGCGCGCCGGCGTCCACGCATCGTAGATGGCGTTGATGGCGATGCCGGTCTTGCCCTGGCCGGCCAGCTCCCAGGCCATCGCGGTACCCAGCGCGTTGTCTCCGTCCACCAGCAGCGGGTCGACGTTCGGCTCGATGGGATCCAAGTACGGCGGCAGGAACAACCGCGACCCGGTGCGACCCTGCTGGTGGATGTCGTGGATGATCTGGGGGTGCCACACGTTGTAGAGCGAATCCACCGTGAGTCGCGTCTCGACTTGCGTGAACGCGTACCAATCGCGGTTGTCGTCGTGACCGGTGTAGTGGTGATAGAGCTCGGGGGGCTCGGTGCCCTCGGCGGCGGTGCCCAGCGTCCGATTGTACCAGCGGGTGACGATGGTGACCCCGTCGGGGTTGAGGGACGGCACCAGCCAGAGAACGACGTTGTCGAGGATCTGCCGCGTCTCGGCGCTGGTATCGGTCGCGAGCCGGTAGGCGAGCAGAGCGGGAGTGAGATTGCCTCCGACCTCGGTCGAGTGGATCCCGCCGGTGATCAGCACGACTGCTTTGCCGTCGCGCAGCGCCTCGGTGGCGTCGCGGGTCGAGCCGAGCGTGCGCGGGTCCGCGAGCTTGGCGTTCAGCCGCCGGTAGACGTCGAGCCGGCGCAGGTTCTGGGGACTCGATATCACGAGCGCGACGAAGGGCGCCCCCAGGGTGGACTTGCCGAGCTCGCGGAAGTCCACGCGGTCGCTGGCCTGGGCGAGCGCCTGGTAGTAGCGGACCAGCGCGGGCCAGTCGGCGAGCTTGCGGTCCTCGCCGGGCTCGAATCCCAGGACGGACCGCGGCGTAGGAATGCGCGGCGCGGCGCGGGGCGCGGGCGCCACCGGGCGGCGGGGACGTTGCGCCGCCACCGGGGTCGCGCACAGCGCCGCGCACACAATCGGGGCGAGACGGCGGAGGGTCATGGGGCGCGGGGCGTCAGCGCGTCGGCGCCCCGACGGCCCGGGCGGGCTCGGTCCCCGTCCCCAACCAGTGCGCGAACCAGGTGCGGATGCGTTCCAAGCGGTCCACGAGGAGCCACGGCGGTCCCGTGCGCGACAGGCCGTGGAAGGACCGCGGGTAGCGCACGAACTCGGCCGGGACGCCGCGCTCGCGCAGCGTCACGAACAGCTGTTCGGCGTTCGTGATCGGGGTGCGGCGGTCGTCCTCGCTGTGCACGATCAGCATCGGGGTGCGGATGTTCTTCGTGAACGTCATGGGCGACAGCGCGCGGTACAGCGAGTCGCTCCCCCAGGGCTCGCCCGCGAACTCGTAGTCGGTGAGGCCCTGCGCGTCCGACGAGCCGTACCACGAATACCAGTTGAAGATCGAGCGGTCGGTCTCCGCCACCGCGAAGCGGCTGGTGTGGCCGACGACCCAGTTGGTCATGAACCCGCCGTAGGAGCCTCCCAGCACCGCCAGGCGCGTCGTGTCCACGCCGCCGCGGGCTACGCTTGCGTCGACCGCCTGCATCAGGTCCTGATAATCCTCCATCCCCCAGCGGTTGCGTGTGGCATAGGTGAACGCGTGGCCGTAGCCCGACGAGCCCCGCGGATTGGTGAACAGCACCCAATAGCCTTGTCCGGCGAGCATCTGGAATTCGGGGAAGAAGATGTTGCCATAATTCGAATGCGGCCCGCCGTGGATCGTCAGTACCAGGGGATACTTGCGGCCCGCCTGCCACCCATATGGCTTCATCAGCCAGCACTCGACCTTCAGCCCGCCGACGCCGCTCAGCCAGAACGTATCCGCGGGAATCGCGGCGACCTGTCCGAGCCAGGCGTCGTTGAACATCGTGAGCCGCTTCTCGGGGCCTCCTGAAGTCGGGGCCACGAACAGCTCCGCCGGGTGCGTGACGTCGCTCGCGGTGTACGCCAACGTCCTGCCGTCCCGGCTCAGCGAGAAGCCGCGCAAGGTGCGCTCGCCCTGGGTTACCTGCCGCACCGGCCCGCCGGCGGCGGGCACGGCGAACAGGTGCACGTTGCCGTGGGTTTCGGCCGAGAAGTAGACGGTCTTTCCGTCCGGCGACCAGGAGGGGTTCTGCGGGTCGAGCGCCCAGGTCGCGGTGAGGCTCCGGACCGCTCCGCCGGCGGTGGGAACGACGCACACGTCGTTCTCCTCGCCCCGGCCTTTCGAGCACACGAAGGCGAGCGTGCGGCCGTCGGGTGACCAGTCGGGCGCCTGATTCTCGACGAATCCGGTTTCGATCCGGCGGGCCGTCTTATCACCGATCGTGAGCACATAGAGCTGCGGGCGCACGTCGCGCCGGATCTCATCGGGCTCGGTCGAATCCTGCACGAACGCGACCTGCTTCCCGTCCGGTGACCAGGCGGGCTGCGTCTGGCTCAGGTCGCCGTCGGTGAGCTGCAGCGGCGTCCCGCCGTCAATCGCGACCGCGTACAGGTGCGCCGGCCGCCGCGTCTCGCGCGGCGGGATCAGGCCACGCTCGTCCGCGAGGAACGGGAGCGAGGTGTAGACCCGGCCGTCGAACCGCTTCGGGTCCGGGCCGCGGGTGACCGCGATCGGGGAGACGCGCTCGCGCCAGGGCTGCTGCTTCAGGCTGTCGGAGTCTTTGCCGCGCCACGCGTAGAGCAGCTGACGGCCGTCGGGCGAGAACGCCGGCAGCGCGTGGACGCCGGTCACCTGGTAGGCCTCGCCGCCGAACGGGCCGGTGCGCAGGAACCACACGTCGTCGTCGGCGCCCTCGCGGTGGCTGGTGAAGGCGAGCAGGGAGCCGTCCGGCGACCAGGTCGGCCCGCCCGCTTCGAACGAGGGGCTCGTAAAGCGGTACGGCGGCGCGGAGCCATCGGTCGGCGCCATCCAAATCTCGGTGTGGCGGCGGTCCTTGTCTTCGACGACCGTCGTCACCGTGAACGCCGCGCGCCGGCCATCGGGGGAGAGCACCGGGTCGCCGACGAAGGTCATCCGGTAGTAGTCCGTCGCCTGGAAGGGGCGTGTTTGGGCGGTCAGGCGGTCGGGCGGTCGGGCGGTCGAGAGGCCGATCACGGCAGCGGGCAACAGCCAGCGAGAGTTCATGGCGGTGGCTCAATGTCTCCGGGAAGCCGAAAACTATCTGGGAAGTCCCAACGACGCGACGGGCGGCCGGAGTGCCTTCCGACCGCCCGTCCGCCGGACCGCCCGACCGGCCGTTATTGCAGTTTGTGCAGCTCCACTCGCCTATTCTGCGCTCGGCCCGCCGCCGTCGCGTTCGGCGCGACGGGACTCGCGGGACCATAGCCCCGCGCGATCATGCGGTCGGGCCGCACGCCCTTGCGGGCGAGGTAGTGTTGCACGGCGAGCGCTCGGGCATTCGACAGCCGCGTGTTCACCGCCAACGAGCCGGTGGAGTCGGTGTAGCCCGCGATCTCGATGCGGATCTCGGGATTGGCGACCAGCGATCCGGCGACTTGATCGAGCACCACGTACGAGTCGAGCGTGAGCACCGACCGCCCGGTCTGAAAGTGCACGCCCTGGAGAATGAGCGTGGGCCGTGGCGGCGGCGCACCCGGCGCGGCGCCCGGCGCGGGCGGAGCCACCCGCTCCTCGTGGAACAGGATGATGCACCCGTACTGATCGACCGCGGTGTTCGGCGGCGTGTTGGGGCACTTGTCCCGGTCGTCGGGAACGCCGTCGTGGTCCGAGTCCCGGACCTCCGCCAGCAGCGGGCACCCGTTCACGTCTACCTTCACGCCCGTCGGGGTGCCCGGGCACTTGTCGATGCCGTCCAGCACGCCATCGCCGTCCGTGTCGGCGGGGCAGCCCGCGGCGTTGACGGTGGCGCCGGGCGGCGTATTCGGGCACTGATCGAGGCCGTCGTACACCCCGTCGTGATCGGAATCCACCGGACATCCCGTCGCGTCCACGACCGCGCCCGCCGGGGTGTCGGGGCACTTGTCCTTGGAGTCGTCGACGCCGTCCTTATCGGTGTCCACCGGGCAGCCCTTGGCGTCCACCGGGATGCCGGCGGGCGTGTCGGGGCACTGATCGATACCGTCGTACACCCCGTCCTTGTCCGAGTCGGCCGGGCAGCCTGTGGAGTCCACGGTCGCCCCCGCCGGCGTGTCGGCGCACTTGTCCAGCCCATCGAACACGCCGTCGTGATCCGCGTCAGAGGGGCAGCCGCGGGCGTCCACTGTGGCGCCGATCGGCGTGTCGGGGCAGGCGTCCAAGCGGTCGATGACGCCGTCCTTGTCGCTGTCGGGCGGCTTCCAGCCGCCGTGGTCGAAGAACGAGAGGCCCACCGAGCCCACGAGGTGGGTCACCGCCCCCGAGGCGAAGGTCGCGGTGGTCTTGGAGGTGTAGATCATCCGCGCCTCGAGGCGCAGGGCGAGTTTCTGGCTCACGAACACGTGGTCGCCGACGGCCCCGTGGATCCCACCGTCCACGAAGCGGTATGGCGAGGTGTTGCCGAAATCGAGACGCGAATAGCCGCCGAGCACGTAGAACGCCATGCGATCGCCGGTGGGGATGTTGAAGATGAGGCTGGCCGCGCCGATCAGGGGTTCGGTCGTGGCGCTGGCCCCGACCGGGTAATCCGGCTGCAACACGACGTCGGCCTCGAGCCCGACGACCTCGCTGAAGAAGTAGCCGAACCGGGCGCCCCCACCCACCCGGTTCGCCAGGTTGAAGGCCTTGTCGTACTTGGTCCAGGCGCCGAAGGCGCTGAACTCGTAGGAGTGGGTGCGCTGCGCGGTGAGCGGTGCGACGCCCAGCGCGAGCGCGGCCCCCAACGTGACGAAGCGATGCATCGACAGGCTCCTCTCCCTCACGGGAGCTGGTGCAGCTCGACGCGTCGATTCTGCGCGCGTCCCGCCGCGTTGGTATTGGTGGCCACCGGGTTGGAAGGTCCGTAGCCCCGGGCGACCATGCGCTCCAGCGCAACGCCCTTGTTCACCAGGTACGCGCGAACTGCTTCGGCCCGCGCCTGCGACAGCCGGGTGTTCACCGCGGCGGTTCCGGTGTTGTCGGTGTAGCCCGCCACCTCGATGCGGATGTCCGGATTCCCGATGAGCGAGCCCGCCACGATGTCCAGCACCGTGTAGGACTCCGGCTTGAGCGCCGATTTGCCCGTCTCGAACGTCACGCCGCGCAGGATGACCGGCGTGCGCTCGGGGGTAAAGAGGATGGGGCAGCCGCTCGCGTCCACCCGGGTCCCCACGGTCGTGCCGGGGCATTTGTCCTTCGAGTCGTCGACGCCGTCGCCGTCGCTGTCCTTGCTGACCTGGCAACCGGAGGTATCCACTTCGGTGCCGGGCGGCGTGTTGGGGCACTTGTCGAGACCGTCGGGGACGCCGTCCTTGTCCGTGTCCACCGGGCAGCCGGTTGCGTCCACCACGGCGCCCGCCGGCGTGTTGGGACATTGGTCGACCCCGTCGGGGACTCCGTCCGCGTCGGCGTCGGTGGGGCAACCCTTGGCGTCCACTTTGGCGTTCGCGGGCGTGCCGGGGCACTGGTCGATGCCGTCGGACACGCCGTCCTGGTCCGCGTCCGAGGGACAGCCACGCGCGTCCACGTGCGCCCCCATCGGCGTGTTGGGGCAGGCGTCCAGTCCGTTGTAGACGCCGTCGCCGTCGGCGTCGGTGGGGCAGCCCTTGGCGTCCACGATCGCGCCCGCGGGTGTCCCGGGACAGGCATCTTTGCGGTCGGCGACGCCGTCGCCGTCGAGGTCACGCGCTTCGCCGCCCAGGAACGCCGACAGCCCCAGCGAGCCCACGATGTGACCGGCCCAGCTGGGGCCGAACGCGGCCTGGGTATTGGGCGCGTAGATGCCGCGCACCTCGAGCCGCAAGGCGACGCGGTCCGAGAGGAAGATCCGGTCGCCCAGGGCGCCGTGCACGGCGTTGTCCGTGAAGCGATAGGGCGCGGAGCGCTCGAAGTCGAGCCGCGAGTACCCGCCGAGGAGGTAGAAAAGATTGCGCTCGGTGCCGAAGTTGAGGACCAGGCTCGCGCTGCCGAAGCTCAGCTGCGCCGACCCGGGCCCGGTCTTCGCGCTCGGCGACTGATAGCCGGCGTCGAGCTCGACCCCGACGTGCTCGCCGAAGAAGTAGCCGAGACGGCCGCCGCCGCCGATCTGGTTTCCCAGATTGAAGGCGCGATCGTAACGGGTAAACGAGCCGAACGCTCCGAATTCGAACTGGTGCGACCGCTGCGCGGCCAGGGGGACCGCGGCGAGCGTCGCGAGTGCGAGGACAGTGCGTGCCTGCATGACGTCACCTCCTGCGACCGGTCCGGCTGTGTCGTACGCTAACGAAGCGTGAGCCGATCAGAAACCCCAGACCCCAGCGGTGCGCAGGCGGGTACGCAGATTGAACCCGCCGAGCACCAGCCCGTGGGCGGTCCCGTCCGCGTCGCGCCAGGCGATCCCGGCCGGGCCCACCAGGATAGGCCCCCCGTTGGCCGAAATCGCCGTGACGCCCGACACGCCTGCGAAAGTCGCCAACGTGTCTCCCCGAATCGTCGCCGCCAGTGTCTCGGCGGTCCCGGCGGTGTCACCCGGGTAGCGGCCTCCCACCAGGAGCAGCTGGTCGCCGAGATCCAGCGTCGCGAACTGGGAGCGACCGTCGGGCAGGGCGGGGGCGGCGGGGGCCCAGCCTCCAGTGAGAAACCCTGAGAGGAGGCTGACGGCGGCGGTGTCGGCCGTGGCGAGACGCGCGGGGAGGCTGTCCAGCCCGCCTCCCGGGGGCGCGCTGTCCTGGAGCCCTCCGAAGACCACCGCGCGGTCGTCCAGCACCACGCCGCCGCCGTACGCGCGGGCCACGGCGAGGGCGGGCTCCGTGTACCAGCCGTCGATTTCACCGTCCACGGCGATGCGACCGACATAGACGCCGCGCTGTGGCCGGCCGAGCGAGTCGGCGCCTCCGAACACGTAGATGCGGCCGCGACGCACCACGGCGATGGCGCCGGCGACGGGCGCGGGGAGCGGCTGGAGCGCTTCGAACGGCCTGACAACCGCACCGCCGTCCACCGCCGCGCCGTACACGCCCGACTGGGCGCGGCCGGCGGGCCCGATGCCACCGAGCAGGTACAGCGCGCTGCCCGCGAAGCGCGAGTTGTAGCGGTTGGCGACCGCCGCGGCGGCGAACGCGCGGGGAATAGGGAGGTCCCGTTGGCGTACCCAGGCGCTCACCAAGCCGCCCGGCTGGACCGCGGAGGCGTACACGCCGCTATCGGGGAGGAAAGCGGAATCAATGCCCAGGGGCTCGGCGCCGCCGGCGGCGAACACGGTGATCGTGACCCCGGAGCCGGCGGGGACCGTGGCGGCCGCGAGCGCTACGCCGACCGGCGCGCGCGGGAACGGGACGGGGCGCGGCGTCCACACCAGCGTCGTCGGATCGAAGGCTGCCACGGGGAGCACCCGCACCGCGGCCGGGAGCCGCTGCCCCTGGGCGGAGAGGACCGTGATCGCGCCGCTCGCCGCGCTGTCGGGGACGGTGGTCCGGATGGTCTGGTCGCTCCACGTGCTGTCGGCGACCGCGGCGCCAACCTGGCCGCCGCCCGCGCGCGGGAACGAGACGGTCCCCGGGGCGTCGCCGAAGCCGAAGCCCTCGATGACGACGCTCTGTCCGGCGTGCAGGATGGGCTCGATGGCGCCGTCGACGAAGTCGACCCGGGGGACGGACGGGGCGGGCTCGGAGGTCCCACCGCAGGCCAGGCCGAGGGCGGCGGCGAGGGCGACGCTAGCGACGGCCGTTCTCGCCACGCACGAAGCGGACGGCCTGGGAGAGACGGTCCGCCAGGGCGGAGAGTTCGCTTGCGCCGCGCGCGAGGTCTTCAATGGCTCGGAGTTGTTCGGCCGCCGCGGCGGCGACGGCTTCGGCTTCCCGGCTCGACGTGGACGCGGCGTCCCGCGCCTGTTCGAGCGCTTGCAGCATCCGGCCCGCCAGCTCGGCGTTGGCGCGCGCCACCTCGGCGACGCGCTTGCCGGCGCGGGCGGTGCCCGCCGCCGCCTCGGCGATGCGGTCCAGGTCTTGTACCCATGTGCCCGAGGTTTGCACCAGGTCGCCCAGGTCGGCGCGGACGTGCTCGAGCAGCTGGGCGGCGCGGTCCAGGGCCCGACGGGTGTCCTGCACCGACTTGCCGACGTTGCGGGCCTCGCGGCCGCTCTCCTCGGCGAGCTTGTGGACTTCGTCGGCGACGACCGCGAAACCGCGCCCGTGGACGCCCGCCCGGGCCGCCTCGATCGTGGCGTTCAGGGCGAGAAGGTTCGTCTGGTTGGCGATGAAGCCGATGGTCTCGGAAAACTTCTCCACCTGGGCGGCGACGTCGCGCAGGCGACGCACCTCACCGGCGCTCTCTTCCGTCGTGCCGCCGAGCTCGCTGAGGCGCCGGAAGGCGCTCTGCGTCCCCGTGCGGACGCGGGCGGCGGTCTGCTCCATCTGGGCTCCGGCATCGCGCGTCTCGTCGCCCGCGGTGGCGGCCTGGTCCGCGCCGCGTTTGAACTCGGCTGCCTCGCGGCCAACGGAGGTCACGAGCTCGGCGGCGCGCGCGGCCCCCGTGCTTGCCCGCTGCGCCGAAGCCGCGACCTCCTGGCTCGACGCGTGGATCTCCTCCGACGTCGCCGTCAGGCTCTGCACGTACTGCGCGACCTGCTCGGAGGCCCCCACCACGGGCTGCACGGCGCCGTCGAGCGCGAGCATCAGAGCGAGTTGGGGAGCGAGCAGGTTGAGGATCTCGCCGTCCGACTCCCGGTACATCTGCGGGTTCGAATGCCGCACGCTCCACAGGCCCACCAGCTGGCCGGCGTGGTACAACGGCACGAGCACCTCGGACCCAGGTGTCTCCCCACTGGGGAGCACGACTTGGTCGCGCTCCAGCCGGTGCGCGACGACCGGCCGCCCGGCGCGCACCGCCTCCCCGGTGAGCCCGGCGTCGGCGTCGAAGCGCAGCGCCCCCCGGCCCGCGGTGCCGGTGTCCACCAACAGCTCCATCTCGCGGCGCTGCGGGTCGTAGCGGGCGAAGCCCATCTGCTCCCACGGCACGAGACGGCGGGTCAACTCCTGGAGGCGCGGGAAGCTGCGGGCGACGTTGATGTCCGCCGCCAGCGCCTGCGACAGCCGTTGCACCAGGTCGAGCTCGTCGGCGCGCACGCCCATGCGGAGGACGTAAATGCTGCCCAGCGAGGTCGCGGCGAGGAGGACCGCCAGCGTCGCCATCGCCCCCGTGGGGAGCTCGGCGTGGGCGATGCCGAACCACCCGAGCGCCAGCGCCGCCGACCCCAGGTACACGATCGTCTCCCACCGTGCCGTGAGCCGCGCGTCCACCCACGCCAGCGAGCGCCCCAGCGCCAGCTCGAGGTAGAACGAGCCGTTGATCACCACGGGCAGCAGGATCAGCATGGCGACGAGCGGCACCAGATTCTCTCCCGAGAGCGCCGCGAGGCCCGTCATGCCGCCGAGCCGTCCGTACAGCCATCCCACGAGCGCGGAGCCGAAGGTCAGGTGCGCGGCGTTGGTGAGCGCGGCCCGGAGCGGGAGGTGGCGCAGGAACTTGTCTCCCACCCCCATCGCGAGCGGGGCGATGAGCACGGCGAACGGCCAGCCGCGGTCGAGGATAGCGTACGCGGAGACGCCGAGCACGTAGGAAGTGAATCCGTTCCCGGGGAGGGCGATCCCGTAGCGCCGCGAGACGGCGCCGGCGACGGCCAGGAGGACGACGCTCCAGACGAAGCTCGCATCGATCGGGAAGCGCCCCGTGCCGTAGCCCATGACGGTGATGGCGAAGACTCCGAGGGCGCCGACGGCGACGGCGCTGCGCACCAACAGGGCGGGAGAGGGAGCCAGGCGGGGGCTCATCGGGCTGCGGCGCAAGCTCGGGCGTGTGGCGCGTCGTGTCAAGCGCCGCTATCGTTGACGACATGCGTGTAACCATCGAATACTGCGTCGTTTGAAACTACGAACCCCGGGCCACCGGTCTGGCGGCCGAGATCCGCGGCGCCTTTCCGCACGCGGAGATCAAGTTCATCGAGTCCTCCGGCGGCGTCTTCGAGGTCGAGGTGGACGGCAAGCGCGTGTTCTCCAAGAAGGCACTCCGCCGTCACGCGGCAGCGGGCGAAATCGTCCGCCTCATCAAGGAATCCGCCGCGCGCTGACGTGAAGATCGCCATCTCGACCGGCGGCGGCGACGCGCCGGGGCTCAACGCCGTCATCCGCGGGGCCGTCCTCGCGGCCGTGCACCGCGGCTGGGAATGCGTCGGCATCCGCAAAGGCTACGACGGCCTCCTCGGGCAGGAGCAGCTCGTCCCGCTCGGTCCGGCCGAAGTCCGCGGCATCACCCACCTCGGCGGGACCATCCTCGGCACGACCAACCGCGGCGATCCGTTCCACTGGCGCGAGCGGCTGCCCGACGGCACCTGGGTGGAGCACGACCGCTCCGAGGAGCTGGTGCGCGCCTTCCGGGCCCACGGCATCGGCGCCCTGATCGCCATCGGCGGCGACGGCTCGCTGCGGATCGCCCGCCACCTCCTCGATAAAGGCGTCGCGCTCGTCGGCGTCCCCAAGACGATCGACAACGACGTCGGCGGCACCGAGGCCACCTTCGGGTTCGACACCGCCGTGCAGACTGCCACCGAGGCTATCGACAAGCTGCACTCGACCGCCGAGAGCCACGAGCGCGTGATGGTGGTCGAGGTGATGGGCCGGCACGCCGGCTTCATCGCTTTGAGCGCCGGACTCGCCGGCTCCGCCGACGTGATCCTCATTCCCGAGATTCCCTACGAGATGGATCGGGTGTGCAACAAGATCCGCCAGCGCGAAGCCGAAGGCCGGCACTTCAGCATGGTGGTCGTCGCCGAAGGAGCGGTGGCCAGGGGCGGCGAGGAGGTGTACCTCGACGCCGAGCGGCGACGGCTGGGCGGTGTCGGCGACCGGGTGGCCCGCGTCATCGAGCAGAAGACGGGCAAGGAGACCCGTACCCTGGTGCTCGGACACCTGCAGCGCGGCGGCAGCCCCACCACGTTCGACCGCCTGTTGGGTCTGCGGTTCGGCGCCGCAGCCGTGCGGCTGATCGCCGAGGGGAAGTTCGGGCACATGGTGGCGCTCGACCCGCCGACGATCGTCTCCGTTCCGCTCGACGAGGCGCTGGCCGCGCCCAAGCGCGTGCCGCTGGACAGCGATTCGATCGCCACCGCCCGCGACCTGGGGATCTCGCTGGGGGACTAAGAAACTGTCGGACAGACGACTGTCGGACTGTCGGACAGTGCCTGTCCCCGCCGGAGGACGATTCTGTCGGCAAACTCGACGCCTCCGGATGCCTCAACCCTTGATCCGCCCGTCGCTTCCGTTACCGGCCTCCCTGGCACGGGTCTTTCTATAAGGAAGCGCTGGGAGGTGACTGCCCTTATGAAACGCATGCTGGTGATGGTGGGCCTGCTGCTGGCGATCGGCGTGGGGGCCGCCGCCGCGCAGACACGCGTGAGCGTGTCCCTGGGCTTCGGCATCGGGAGGCCGTACGCGGCGGGATATGTGATCGTGGGCCGGCCGGATCGGCCGTATCGATCGCTCTGGGGGTACCGGCGGCCGGCGCTGGTGATCGTGGAGCCGGCGCCGATCTTCGTACGGCGCCCGTGGCGCTCCCGCCTCTATTACTACCGGCCGTACCACCGGTTCGGCGCGTGCTGGGATCACCGGTGCCGCTTCTGACGCCCTAGGTCGGTGCAGCGGCGTACGGTTCGGCAGGCGGGAGACCGCACGCGGGTCTCCCGCCTTCTTCTTACGCTCGCTCAGCTCGCCGCCGGCGCTTCCTTCTTCTTGCCGAAGATCCGCTTGAAGAACGCCCCGATGGCCACGAGCGCCACGACGATGAGCTTCTTCAGCGCAATGATCCCCGCCAACAGCAGCTTGAAGAACCCGGCCTTGGCGGCGATCGAGCCGGCGATCAGCGCGGCGATCCCGTACTCCGCCACCTTGTCGGTTCCCGGCACGAAGTCCGCGTAGCGGTTCCCCTCGGCGAAGTCCACGAACGCGATCACTTTCCCCATGTCGCGCCGCACGGTGGCGAGCTGATCCATCGTGGCCACGGCGTTGAGCACCAGCACGCCGCGACGGCCCAGCACGCGGATGTTGTAGTTCAGGGTATGGACCGGCTCGGTGCCGAAGTGCAGGTCCTTCGCCCAGTACAGCTTGTGGGTCGCCGCATCGTAGCGCGGGGGCTCGGCCCACCCGACGAGATCGACCTCAGGGTATCCTTGCCGGCGCCGCTCCTCGTTCGCCTGGCGGATGCCCCGCTGCATCTTGCCGAGCAGATCGTTGTAGTTGATCGTCGCGGCGTCGTCGTCCTTGACGAAGCCGTCCTCGTCGTAGCTGATCACCACTGCCCACGACTCCCGGTCGAACACGCCCAGGCCGGCCGGCACGATCATCCCCAGGGTCTCGCTGTCCGGCGGGTTCCCCCAGGCGCGGATGACGAGACCGGTCTCGCGGGCGTCCAGATAGCGAAACTCGGGCGGCAGCTCGAGGGTCGCGAGGCCCCCGCGGAGCTTCACGTGCCCGGTTCGGTAGTGGAGCCGGGCTTCCATCTGCTCGGGGGTGAGGTTCTGCGGCGTCTCCTGCAGCTTCTGCGCGGAGAGCGCGGCGGCGGTGACGGGCAGCGCCGCGAGCAGCGTCAGCCAACGTGTGGTCATGGGCGGCCTCCGGGCCGAGGCGGGCGCGGGGAACGGGCCAATCTACGTTACGGCCGTTCTATATTGAAGCCGTGCGGCTGACCCGAGATCATTTCGTCCCACCGGATCCCCAGGCCTTTCTCGCCGCCGAGCCACCCACCGGACGCGTCATCGTCATCGCCCCGACCCGTGCGGCGTGCGAGACCATCGAGCTGGCGCTGGGCCTGCACCTCGACACGCTCCTCGAGCGCGAGCACGGTGACGACATTCGGCGGCTCGCCGCCTCGGGGCACGGGTTCGGGATCGTGGCGGCGACGGGGACGGGCAAGACGCTCGCCGTCCGGCCGATCGCCGAGACCATCCTCCAGGCGCCGCTCCGGGTCGGCGTGGTGAATCGCGAGCGCGAAGCGACTCCGGAGACGCCCACCTGGAACGTGGTCATCGTGACCACGGGCATCGCGCGGCGCTGGTTCGAGGACGGCCTGATTACGAAGAAGGACACGCTGGTGGTGGACGAGATTCACCAGACCTCTGCCGAGCTCGAGCTGTGCCTGGCGCTCGGCAAGCGCCCGGGGTGCCGCTTCATCTGGCTCTCGGCGACCGTGGACCCGACGTTTTACGCCGCATACCTGGGCGCCGCCGAAGTGCTGGAGACCCGGGCGTTCGATCCCGCCCGCGCCGCCCAGGTGAAGGTCCTGCCGCTGCGCCCGCACGAATTCTTGAGCGAGCGGTTCATGCAGCGGGTGATGAAAGAACGGCGCGGCGTGGCGGTGTTCGTCCCCACTCGCGCTGAGGTCGAGCAGCTCGCCCGCGACGTGGGCGACCGCTGGCAGCGGCTCGCCACGGCGTTCTATCACGGCGGCGAGCCGATCCGCGTGATCCGGCCGTACCTCGACGGGGCGGTGCGGCGGCCGTTCCTGCTCGCCATGACGGCCGCGGGGCAGTCGGCCCTCAATATCCGGGGGCTGGACACGGTGGTCATCTACGATGCCCGCTACGCCAACGTCGTCGAGCGCGGCCGCAACGTGCTCACGCGGCTGTACCTCGGCGCGAACGAGATCCTGCAGATGGCCGGCCGCGTGCACGGTCGCGTGGAGAGTGGGGAGGTCTACATCCTCAGCGACCGCGACCTGGTGTTCGCGGCGCTCAGCCCCGGACCGCCGGAATTCCAGCTCGCGGGTGACGCCGAGCGCGTCGCCATCACGTGCGCGGCGCTGGGCGTCGACGCCCAGGAGCTGGACCTCCCCGTGCCGCTCGATCGCCGCGCCTACCGCGAGGTCATGCAGCTGCTGAGCGACCGCGGTCTCATCGAGAACGGCCGGCTGACCCGCTACGGCCGCGACGTGGATGCGATGCCGGTCGAGCGTCCCTGGGGAGAGCTGCTCGTGCACGCCGACGTGGAGCTGGTCCCGTTCGTGGCGGTGGCGGCGAACATCGAATCGCTGCACCGCATGACGCGGGAGGAGCGCGACTTGAAGGGGCTCATCGTCCCGGGCAGTGATCACCTCACCGCCTACAACGTGTTCGCGGAAGCCGTCAACAAGCACGGCCGGCTGGGCGAGGTATACGGCCTCCCGCGACACCTGTTCGGCGAGGAGATTGACGCTTGGGGCGAAGCGCGCGGCGTGCTCGTGAAGGCGATCGAGGACGTGGCCCTGGGGACGGCATCGGTGTACCGCCAGCTCGACCTGCCGCTCCCTGGAAAACTCCCCTACGCCCGAGAGGAAACGCGCGCCGCCTTCGCCGAGCTGGTGGCGCGGATCATGCCGTTCGATCTCGTCATCGACGAAGAGACGGCCGACGGCCGCGAGGCCCGGGTGAGCAAGGGCTCGGTGTGCGGGAGTTGGGGCGCCGTGGCGGGCACGCTGCGCTACTTCGCGGACCGCTTCGGCGTGCCGCGCGCCAGCATCGAAGGCACGCAGCTCCCCGAGCGCGCCACGCGTCGCTACGCGCGCCGCAGTCCGCCCGAGGTGGTGTTCGAGCGCCACCGCCGGCGCGAGGAGCTGATGGTCGCGCGCCGCCTCGAGTACTTCGGGTTCGTGCTCGAGCGTGAGGTGGAGCCGTTGCGCGGCCACTGGCCGGACGCCCTGGCCCCGGCGGCGCGCGCGGCGCTCGTCGCGGCGCTGCTCGCCGGGGAAACGCCGCACCCGGACCAGGGACGGGTCCGTAAGGCGCTGGAGCGGTTCGGGCTCTATTGGCGGCGCTCGGGGGGACAGGTCGTCGAGGCCGCAGCCGACCGCGTCGCCGTGCGGCTCGCCGCCCAGCTCGCCGGCATCGCTTCCTGGGACGACTTCATCGGGACCCGTTTGTCCCTGGATGTGGACGCCGCCATCCCGGCCGACGTCCGCGCCCGCCTGGACGCGCTCCCGGCCTCTATCCACCTCTACGGGGACCGAGTCGCCGTCGACTACGACGTCGAGCAGGGAGTCGCGGTAGTCCGCCTGCAACTCAAGGAAGGGCAGGCCCGCCGTCTCAAGGTCGGCGACCTGCCGGCGTTCGACCGCCCCGTCCGGTTCACCGTCCTGCGCGGCAAGCGCACCGCGCTCCGCGGGGAGAGCCTCGAGGAACTGCGCGGGCAACTGGCCGGACTGGGCCGCGAGGAGCGGGTGCGGCTGGCGCGCGGAGGGCGCCGCCCCAGGAGGCGGTGAGCGTGACCTCCGCCGCGACGCGGGGTCTTACTGGGTGAAGCCTCAGCCCGCACCGGAATCCACCTGAGGGCGCCCATGACGAGTCCGCGTATGCACACCCGCACGCCGTCCCGTGACGTACCACCCACGACATTCGCTTTCGCCCCGATCGGCAAAGCCTTGATGGAGGCGCTCCCCGATGGGGTCGTCGTGTTCGATCCCTTCGGGCGAATGGTCTACGCCAATCAATCCGCCCGCAGTGCCGTCGAGGCAGTGGAGGAGCTGGACCGCCGTCCCGAAGAGGCCCGCAAGAAGATCCTCGCCTTGGGCGGTCGCTCCACGCGCCTCCGGCACGGGGCGATGGAGCTCGGCGAGGCGCTATTCCTGCCGGCCGGAGGGGCCGCCCCGATGAACGGCAGCACCCTCGCCGACCGGGAGCGCCAGGCGATCCTCGAGACCCTGCAGGCCACGCGCGGCCGTCTCGCCGAAGCGGCCCGCCGGCTGGGGATCAGTCGCACGACGTTGTGGCGGCGTCTCCGCGCGTACGGCGTGCGCGACTTTCGCACCGCGAAGTAGTGGCCTAGCTTGACGGGGCATGCCCGCCCCGTACGTCATTGAAGAGTACGTCCGCTGGTCCGACGTGGACTTCGCGGGCATCATCTTCTACGGCTCCTACGTGCGGTTCTTCGAGATCGCCGAGACGGAGCTGTTCCGCGCCGCCGGGCTCCCGCACCGCGAGTTCTTCGACCGCTTCGATATCTGGCTCCCCCGCAAGGCGGTGCACGCCGAGTTTTTCCGGCCCGCGCGGCTCGATGACCGGCTCCGCGTCGCGACCTACGTGGCGCGGCTGGGAACCAAGTCGCTGACGCTCAACTTCGACGTGGTGCACGATGACGGGCCGAAGCTGTCCGCGGCCGGATGGCAGGTGCTCGTGTGCGTGGACCGCCCGCGGCTCAAGTCACGCCCGCTCCCGGGCGAGCTGGTGCGCGCCCTGGCGCCGTACACGCTGGCGGCCGACGCGGCCCGCGTGGCCCTTGGGGTGACCCTCCCCTGAAGGCCCTGCTCCTGCTCATCCTGTGCGTCGCGTGCGGAGCGGCCCAGCAGCCGGGCGCCCGGCTGCGGGTCGCCGTGCGCAGGGCGGGGGTGGACTCCGCCCGCTTCGAGGCGGGGGCCACCGCGCGCCGCTGCGGCTCCGGTCGTGGCGTCGTGGTCGAGGGCGTGGAACGCGGCAACGGTTTGCTGGTCTGGCTCCGGTTTCCTGATTCCCTGGGCGTCGGTTCGTACCAGCCGCTCGTGCGCGGCGACACGACCAGCCCGCGTGGCGCGGTGACCGTCGTGCGCTGGATGCAGGGCAGCGCCGCGCACGGAATGGTGCTCGACAGCGGCGCGGTGACCGTCACGCCCACCGCCGGGCACCTGACGGTGCGCGCCCAGGGATCGGGGCTCGAGTACGTCGGAGCGCGGCGCGCCAGCGTGGACGCAGTTATCGAGCAGGTGACGTTCGCGGCGGAGACGACGGGCTGCGGAGCGGCGCCGTGACGATCCGCGTCGGGATCATCGGCGCCGGGTTCGCGCGGCGGGTGCAACTGCCGGGGCTGCGGCTCGTGCCCGGCGCCCTGGTGACGGCGGTGGCGAGCGGGCATCGCGCCAACGCCGAGGCGACCGCGAAGGAATTCGGCATCAGGCGAGTGTACGACGACGGCGAGCAGGTGGCCCGCGCCCCGGACGTGGATCTCGTCATCGTCTCCTCCACCCCGGACTCCCACGCGCGGTTCGCGATCGCCGCGCTCGAGGCGGGCAAGCACGTGTTGTGCGAGAAGCCCACCGCCCTGTCGGCGACCGAGGCGCAGCGCATGCTCGACGCGTCGGAGCGGCGGCCCCGGCAGATCGCGTGGATCGACCACGAGATCCGCTACGAGCCCAACCGCCGCAAAGCCCGCGACTTGATCCACGCCGGAACGATCGGGGAGCTGCGGCACCTGGAGCTGGTCTTGCGGCCGTACTTGCGGGGCGATGGTCGCGTGCAGACCATTGCGGCGCCGTGGACGTGGTGGCTCGATGCGTCCCGCGGCGGCGGCATCCTCGGTGCAGTGGGATCACACCTCGTTGACCTGTGCCGCTTCTGGACCGGCAGCGAGATCGTCTCGGTCGCGGGCGGCGCCGCGACCTTCGACAAAGAGCGGGCGGACGAGGCCGGGCGGCCGCACCCGGTCACTGCGGACCAGTTCGCGAGCTTCGTGCTGCGGATGGCCAACGGCGTGGTCGCCACCGTTACGCTGTCGAGCGTGGCGTTCCACGGTCCGGGGCATTTCGCCCAGGTAACGGGGACCGCGGGCTCGCTGGTCGCCACCGGCGAGACGCGGCTCGAGATCGGCAAGGCCGGCGCGCCGCTCGAGGACATCAGCGCCCCCGACGACCTCATGGGGAAACTGCCCGTCAACAACATGTGGGCGCGGTCGTTCGTGCGCCTGGCGCGCGACCTCGTGCACGTCATCGGGGGCGCGGCGCCCGAGGGCACACCCGCGACATTCCGCGACGGCTGGATCGTGCAGCGCGTGCTCGACGCCGTCCGCGCCGGGGTCGCCGCCCCGTTAGATTGACCCCGTGGAGCAGACCTACTTCCGCAAGGGATTCGGGCTCAAGGGCGCCATCGAAGGGGCCCTCGTCAGCGACTACCACAGCCGCGTGGTGGACGCCATCCGCGGCGCGGGGTACGCCCTCACCGTCGGCGATGTGACCTTCCGGCTGGCGCGGGAGTTCGGGTTCTGCTACGGCGTCGACCGCGCCGTCGAGTATGCCTACGAGACCCACACCAAGTTCCCCGATCGCCGTCTTTTCCTCGTCGGCGAGATCATCCACAACCCGCACGTGAACGACAAGCTTCGCGCCATGGGCGTGGTGACGCTGCATCGTCCCGAGGGGGGAGAGTTCGACTTCACCGCCGTCCGTGCCGACGACGTCGTGATTCTGCCGGCGTTCGGCGTCACCGTCCGCGATTTCGAGCGGCTGCGCGGGATTGGTTGCGTGCTTGTGGATACGACTTGCGGGTCGGTGCTCAACGTCTGGAAGCGGGTTGACTCTTACGCGAAAGACGGCTTCACCGCCGTGATTCACGGCAAGGCGTATCACGAGGAGACCAAGGCGACGGCGAGCCAGGTAAATAAGTACCCTGGCGGCAAGTACGTCGTCGTGCGCGACATGGGCGAGGCGCGGGTGGTGTGCGAGTACATCGAGGGAGCGGGGAGCCGGGAGCGGTTCGTGGAGCTCTTCGCTTCCAAGAGCGCGCCGGGGTTCGACCCGGATCGGGATCTCGAGCGCGTGGGGGTGGCCAACCAGACGACGATGCTGTCGAACGAGTCGCTCGCGATCGCCGCGGAAGTCCGCTCCAGCATGGCGCGCCGCTACGGCGAGGCCGCCCTCGCCAACCACTTCCGCACGTTCGACACGATCTGCTCGGCGACGCAGGATCGCCAGGACGCGGTCCTGAAGTTGATTGCCGAGCCGCTCGACGTGATGGTGGTGATCGGCGGCTACAACTCCAGCAACACCACGCACCTCGCGGCGATCTGCCAGGCCAAGGTCCCCACCTATCACATCGAGGACGCGACCTGCATCGACGCCAGGACCGGCGGGATCAGGTTCCAACCGGTCGGGTCGAGGACCGAGCAGCGTCGGGCGGAGTGGCTGGCCGCGGGCACCGTGACGGTCGGCATCACCGCGGGGGCTTCGACGCCCAACAACAAGATCGGGGAAACGATCGAGCGCATCGCGGCGATGCGGGGCTTGCAGCTCGACCAGGTACTCTAGCCCTTCGGGTTTTCTTCGGCCATATTGAATCCATGTCTGTCGCCGGTTTTCATCCCGCCGTTCAGCGCTGGTTCGAGACCCGCTTTCGCGAGCCGACGGAACCGCAGCGTCGCGCCTGGCCGCTCATCCAGGAGGGTCGGGACGTCCTGATCGCGGCCCCGACCGGCTCGGGGAAAACGTTCGCGGCGTTCCTCTCGGCGATCGACGGGCTCGTGCGCCAGGGCCTGGAGAAAGACGGCGCGCTGCCCGACGAGACGCAGGTCGTCTACGTCTCGCCGCTCAAGGCGCTCTCGAACGACGTACAGAAAAACCTCTCGGAGCCCCTCGCCGAAATCGGTCGCACACTGGGCGAGCTGGGCTTGCCGGAAGTCGCCATCCGCACCCTGGTGCGCACCGGCGACACGCCGCCGGCCGAGCGCCAGGCGATGGTGAAGCGCCCGCCCCACATTCTCGTCACCACGCCGGAGTCGCTGTACCTGATCCTCACCTCCGAGCGGGCGCGGGAGATGCTGCGCAGCGCGCGCACGGTGATCGTGGACGAGATCCACGCCGTGGCGCGCGACAAGCGCGGTAGCCACCTCGCGCTGTCGCTGGAGCGCCTCGAGGCGCTCGCGGGTCGCCGCCTACAGCGGGTCGGGTTGTCGGCGACGCAAAAACCGATCGAAGAGATCGGGGCATTTCTCACCGGCACCCGGCACCCGGCACCCGGTCTCAGCATCATCGACGCCGGACACGCCCGTGCCCTCGACCTCGCCATCGAGATCCCGTCGTCCCCCCTCGAGGCCGTGATGGCGGGCGAGGTCTGGGACGAGGTCTACGAGCGGCTGGCCCAGCTCATCGCCGAGCACCGCACCACGCTGGTGTTCGTCAACACGCGGAAGCTGTGCGAGCGGCTGGCGATGCATCTTTCCGAGCGCCTCGGCGCCGAGCACGTCACCTCGCACCACGGTTCGCTCTCCAAGGAGAAGCGGCTCGAAGCGGAGAGCCGGCTCAAGGCCGGCCAGCTCAAGTGCCTCGTCGCCACGGCGTCGCTCGAGCTGGGGATCGACATCGGCACCGTGGACCTGGTGTGCCAGATCGCGTCGACGCGCGCGGTCGCGACCCTGCTGCAGCGCGTGGGGCGCTCCGGACACCACCTCCAGGCCGTTCCCAAGGGCCGGCTGTTCCCGCTGTCGCGCGACGACCTCGTCGAGTGCACGGCGCTGCTGCGCGCGGTGCGCGAGGGGCGGCTCGACCGCCTCCTCATCCCCGCGAAGCCGCTCGACATCCTCGCCCAGCAGATTGTGGCGGCGGTGGCGTGCGAGGAGTGGGGCGAGGAAGTGCTGTTCGACCTGGTGCGCGGGGCCTATCCGTACCGTGACCTGACCCGCAAGGAGTTCGACGACGTGGTGCGGATGCTCGCCGACGGCTTCACGACGCGACGCGGCCGGCGGGGGGCGTACATCCATTACGACGGCGTCAACCGGCGGCTGCGGGCGCGCAAAGGCGCGCGCCTCACGGCGATCACCTCGGGTGGCGCCATCCCCGATCTGGGCGACTACCGCGTCATCCTCGACCCCACCGAGACGTTCATCGGCACGCTGAACGAAGACTTCGCGATCGAGAGCATGGCGGGGGACATCTTCCAGCTCGGCAACGCGTCTTACCTGATCACCAAGATCGAGTCGGGTCAGGTGCGCGTCGTGGACGCCCACGGCCAGCCCCCCAGCATTCCGTTCTGGCTGGGAGAGGCGCCGGCCCGCACCGACGAGCTTTCCGAGGAAGTCTCGCGGCTGCGCGAAGAGCTGGAAGACAAGGTCGGCGATGCCACCGCGGCGATCCGCTGGCTCGGCGACGCCGCCGGTGTCGCCGAACCCGCGGCCAGGCAGATCGTCGAGTACCTGGGCGCGACCAAACAGGCCCTCGGCGTGATCCCGTCGCAGCAGGTGCTGGTACTGGAGCGGTTCTTCGACGAAGCCGGCGGGATGCAGCTGGTGGTGCACGCGCCGTTCGGGGCCCGGATCAACAAGGCGTGGGGCCTGGCGCTGCGCAAGCGCTTCTGCCGCAGCTTCAACTTCGAGCTCCAGGCAGCCGCCACCGACGACGCCATCGTGCTGTCGCTCGGCCCCCAGCATAGCTTCCCGCTCGACGAGGTGTTCCACTATGTCGGCACCGCCACGGTCGAGCACCTGCTCGTCCAGGCGATGCTGGTGGCGCCGATGTTCCAGAGCCGCTGGCGCTGGAACGCGACGCGGGCGCTCGCCGTGCTGCGCAGCCGTGGCGGCCGCCAGGTGCCGACCCCCCTGCAGCGCATGGAAGCCGAGGATCTGGTCGCCGCCGTGTTCCCCGATCAGCTCGCCTGCCCGGAAAATCTGGTCGGCGACCGCGACATCCCCGACCACCCCCTCGTCACCCAGACAATTCACGACTGCCTGACCGAAGCGATGGATCTGCCGGGTCTGACGCGGCTGCTGGGGGAGCTGGAGGCGGGCAAGCTCACGCTCATCGCGCGCGACACGACGGAACCGTCGCCCTTGTCGCACGAGATCCTCAACGCCAAGCCGTACGCCTTCCTCGACGACGCTCCGCTGGAGGAGCGCCGCACGCAGGCCGTCATCACCCGTCGCGCCCTCGATCACAAGACGGCCGATGAGTTCGGCACTCTGGACCAGGGCGCCATCGACCGGGTGCGGGAGGAGGCGAAGCCCGAGGCTACGAACGCCGAGGAGTTGCACGACGCTCTACTGGTGACCGGCGCCCTGCCGAGTGCGGAATGCGGAGTGCGGAATGCGGAATGGCAGAGGGAGTTCGAGGCGCTCGTCCGTGAGGGTCGAGCGACGGTGATGAGTGGGCCGGTGCCGCTGTGGGTCGCGACCGAGCGCGTGCCGATGCTTTCGGCGGTCTACCCCGGCGCCGCATTCGAGCCCGAGGTGACCGTCCCCGAGCGGGAGCGCGTGAAGGCGTGGAGCCGCGAAGACGCGATCCGCGAGCTGGTGCGTGGGCGGCTCGAGGTGATCGGGCCAACGACGGTCGCCGAATTGGTGCGCACCTTCGCTCTAGAGTCGACAGACATCGATTTCGCCCTCGGGGCGCTGGAGCATGAGGGGTTCGTGCTGCGGGGCCGCTTCACGGCGGGGTGCCAGGAGCTGGAGTGGTGCGAGCGCCGCCTGCTGGCGCGCATCCACCGCTACACGCTCGATCGGCTGCGCAAGGAGATCGAGCCCGTCGCTCCGGCGGACTTCCTGCGCTTCCTGCTGCGGTGGCAGCGGGTGACCGAGAGCACGCGTGCCGAGGGGCCCGAAGGGCTCGCGGCGGTGCTCGATCTCCTCGACGGCTTCGAGATCGCGGCCGGGGCCTGGGAGACCGAGGTGCTGCCCGCGCGGGTCAAGGACTACGATCCGCTGTGGCTCGACGCCCTGTGCTTGTCGGGGCAGGTGGCGTGGGGGCGGCTCAGTCAAATGCGGAATGCGGAAGGGGGAACGCGGAGCAGAAAGTCGGGTCCGATTCGTACGACACCGGTGGCGCTGTTCCGCCGCGAGCGGGGAGAGGTCTGGAGGTCCATCACGGCGCAGGCCGAAGCGACGGAGCTGTCGCTTGGCCATTCCGCCAAAGCGGTGCTCGATGCGCTCGACGTCCGCGGCGCCTCATTCTTCGGTGATTTGGTGAACGCCACCGGTCTGCTCCGCACCGAGGTCGAGCTGGGGCTGGCCGAGCTGGTCGCCTGGGGGGTCGTGACGTCCGACAGCTTCGCAGGGCTGCGGGCGCTGCTGGTTCCCTCGGAGCGCCGCCGTCCCATCGGCGGGTACCCGCGGCGCCGCGGCCGCATCGCGCCGTTCGGCGTCGAGACGGCGGGGCGGTGGGCGCGGATCGAGAAGCGGTCGCTGCTGCCGGACGATCAGCTCGCCGAGGCGCTCGCCTGGCAGTTGCTGCGTCGCTACGGCGTCGTGTTCCGCCGCCTGGTGCAGCGCGAGAGCCTGCTACTGCCGTGGCGCGACGTGCTGCGGGTGCTGCGCCGGCTCGAGGCGCGGGGCGAAGTGCGGGGCGGGCGGTTCGTGGGCGGATTCTCGGGAGAGCAGTACGCGTTGCCGGAGGCGGTGGGTCTGTTGCGGGCAGTGCGGCGCGAGGCCCCGGCGGGGGAGCTCGTCGCCGTCAGCGGCGCCGACCCCCTGAACCTCGTGG
>QHVC01000052.1 GCA_003222205.1 Gemmatimonadota bacterium
TGATCTTCTGCGCTTGCGCCATCGGTCTCCGGGTTAGAGCCGCTCGAGGCGCTCCACGGTGCGCTCGTTGCGCACGTTGCCCGTGTTGAGCGTGGTCGCCGGCTCGAACAGCATCACTTCCGCTTCGGTGTCCGCCACGGGCCGGTGCTCGACGCCGCGCGGCACGATGATGAACTCCCCCTGCTCCACCCACACGGCACGATCGCGGAATTCCATGCGGAAGCGGCCGCGCACCACGTAGAACAGCTCGTCCTCGGCGTCGTGGTGGTGCCAGAGGAACGGCCCCGCGAACTTGACGAGCTTCACCTGCTGGCCGTTGAGCTCGCCCACGATCCGGGGCTGCCACTGGTCCCGGATGTGCGCCAGCTTGTCGGCCAGGTTCACTTTGTCCATCCGCCCTCCTCCAGCTCCGCGAGCGGGACCGGCGTCTCCGTCCCCGCGCGCAGGTCGCGCACGACGGCGATCCCCGCTTTGCGCTCGTCGGGCCCGACGATCACCGCCCGCGGGGCGCCTCGGGCCACGGCCAACTCGATCTGCTTGCGGACCGCCTGCGGCTTCAGAGCGTACTCGACGGCCAGGCCGCGGTCGCGGAACCGGTGTGCGAGCCGGATGACCGGCAACACATCCTCCCCGCTCACCGCCACCAGGAAGGCGTCCAGCGCGGCCGGCGCGGGCACCGCGACCGCGCGCTCCTTGAGGAGCTCGCCGAGCACCACGTCGCCCATCCCGAAGCCCGCGCACGGCAGATCGACGCCGGCGATTTGCTCGAGCAGATCATCGTAGCGGCCGCCGCCGCAGATCGCGCGCAGCGTCTTGCCCGTGTCGAACAGCTCGAACACGGTCCCCGTGTAGTAGGCCAGCCCGCGCACGATCGTCAGATCGACCTGGGCGAATGCGCCAAGCCCCATCGCGTCGAGCGCGCCGCACACCTCCCGGAGCGGCTCCGCCGCGTCGGCGCCGCCCTGCACCTTCGCAAGCGCGGCGACGACCGCGTCGAGCCCCCGCAGCGAGGCCGTCTCCAGCACAGCCTTCGCCTGCGCCGTGGCGACGCCGGCCTGCACCAGCCGGGACTCGACCGCTGCTGGCTGCTCCCGCTCCGTCCGGTCGATCGCGCCGAACGCGATGGGAAGTTGGGCTTCCGTCAGCCCGCGCCCCAACAGCAGCGCCTTGAGCACCCGCCGGTCCGAGATCCGCGCCTGGACGTGCTCGGGCCCGAACCCGAACGCGCGCAGGATGTCGACGGCGGCGGCGATCAGCTCGGCGTCGGCGAGCGGCCCGCCCTCGCCGATCAGGTCCATATTGAGCTGGAAGTGCTCGCGCAGCCGGCCGCGTTGCTGCCGCTCGTAGCGGAACAGCTGCGGGATCGAGAACCAGCGGATCGGCTTCTTCAGCGCCTGCGCCCGCGCCCCCACCATGCGCGCCAGGGAGGGCGTCATCTCCGGGCGCAACGCCACGTCCCGATCCCCCTTGTCCCGAAAGGCGTACAGCTGCTGGACGATCTCCTCTCCGCTCTTCTGGGTGTAGAGGTCCAGCGGCTCCAGCGGCGGCCCGTCGTACTCCTCGAAGCCGTACCGCCGGGCGACGCTGCGCCAGGTAGCGAAAATGTGATTGCGGAGAGCGAGTGCGTCGGGATAGAAGTCGCGGAAACCGGGCAACGCTTTCCCTTGCATCACCACAATTTACGAAGGGGGCGCGAACGCGGGCAAGCGGGCCATCGCGTCGCCGACCGTGTGGAACGAGCCGGTGACGAGCACCGTCGCCGCGCCGTCCTGCACCAGCTCCAACGCACGGCCGAAGTCCGATTCGAACAACACCGGCTGGCCGATGACGCGCTCGGTGGTCCAGCCTCCCAGATCCTCGACGACCCAGCGCTGCGCGACCGGCACCGTGGGCGCGACCGTCAGCACCAATCGGTCGACTTCCGGCAGCAGCCGTTCGAGCATCGGCCGCCATTCCTTGTCGTTGCGGATGCCCACGAGCGCGTGCAGCGGGCGCAGCGGGCGCTCCTCGCGCAGCGCCGCGACGAGCACCTCCATCCCATCGGGGTTGTGCGCGACGTCGAAGATCCAGCGGCCGCCCGCCGCGCCCCCCGATCCCCCTGCTCCCCCCCGGACGTCGAACCGCCCCGCGATCGTCGCGGCCGCGAACCCCGCCGGGATGTCCTCACCGACCGGGCCGAACGGCGCGGGGAGGGCATTCAGCGCCGCGAGGGCGACCCACGCGTTGTGCCACTGGTGCGGCCCTTTGAGGCCCAGCCGGGCGCCCGGTGGCGGCGGCCGGCGCGTGTCCACCAACACGATCGGCCGGGCGCCGCGGGCCTCGGCCTCCTCGACCAGCACCCGGCGGATCTCCGGATTCGGCTCGCCCGTGACGAACGGGACGTCCGGCTTGGCGATCCCGGCTTTCTCTCGCGCGATCCCGGCGAGTGTCGACCCCAGGTAGTCGGTGTGCTCCAGCGCGATCTTCGTCACCACGCTGGCGAGCGGCGTGATGACGTTGGTCGCGTCCAACCGCCCGCCCAGACCGACCTCGATCACGGCGATGTCCACACCCCGCGCCGCCAGGTCCGCGAAGGCGATGACGGTCGTCGCTTCGAAGAAGCTCGCGTCAAGGCGCTCGATCTCACCCTGGAGTCGCTCGGTCCACGCCGCGAACGCCTCCTCGCTCAGCGGTTCGCCGTCGACGGTGACCCGCTCGCATACGGACACAAGGTGGGGTGACGTGTACACCCCCACGCGGAATCCCCGCGCGCCGAGGGCGGCGGCAAGGAAGGCGCAGGTCGAGCCCTTGCCGTTGGTACCGCCGACGTGGATGGCCGGGAAGGCTCGCTCGGGGTTCCCGAGCGCGGCGAGGAGCCCCCGCGTCGGTTCGAGGCTCCATTTGATGCGGCCGGCTTGTCGGGAAAAGAGAAAGCGGCAGGCGTCCGCGAAGGACAGCCCGCTCAGTCGGCGGCCTCGACGGGTCGGCGGCCGGCCATGTGGCGCAGCAGCTGGGCGGTCGTGTCGCGGAGCTCGCCGCGCGGGACCACCATGTCCACCATCCCGTGCTCAACCAGGAACTCCGCCGTCTGGAACCCTTCGGGCAGGTCCTGCCCGATCGTCTGCTTGATGACGCGCGGCCCTGCGAAGCCGACCACCGCCCCCGGCTCCGCGATGATGACGTCCCCCTGCATCGCGTAGGAGGCCGACACGCCGCCCGTGGTCGGGTTCGTCAGGATCGAGATGAAGGGGATGCCCTTGCGGGCCAGCTCCGCGATGACGACGGATGTCTTGGCCATCTGCATCAGGGACAGCGCCCCTTCCTGCATCCGGGCGCCGCCGGAAGCGGACACGATCATCAACGGGATCCCTTTCTCCGCCGAGCGTTGCGCCAGCCGGGCGACCTTCTCCCCCACGACCGAGCCCATCGATCCGCCCATGAAGGCGAAGTCCATGACCGCGAGGTTGACGGGCTGGCCGTGGAGCCGGGCATACCCGGTGCGCACGGCGTCCAGCTCTCCGGCCTTCTTGTACGCCACCTGCACGCGATCCTTGTAACTCTCGAAGGCCAATGGGTCGGCCGAGCGGAGCTTAACGTCCAGCTCGTGCCAGGACCCCTCGTCCACCAGCACGTCGATGTATTCCTGGGCGGAGATACGACGGTGGTGCCCGCACTTGGGGCAGACACTAAGCGCCTGGACGAAGCGCTCTTTGATATCGATATGGCCGCACTCATCGCACTTCTCCCAGGCGTCGGCTGGAATCTCCAGCTTCACCCGTTCGGAGCTGCGCGGCTTGCGCTCTTTCTTAAACCATGCCATTCGTGGCATAAGGGGGTCGGGAAAGGGCACAATTTGAGAGTGCCCATCCCACTGCGCCAGCCCCGATCCCGCAACTCCTTGTCAACGCTCAGTATAGCCGGACAGGCGCGATTCCCATGCGACCCGCAGCGCGACGCCGATCGCGGCGCAGCAGGTGACCAGGAAGGACCCGCCGTAGGAGAAGAACGGCAGCGGAATGCCCGTGATAGGCAGGAGATTCACCGTCATGCCCACGTTCTCGACGATGTGCGTGAACAACATCCCCGTGATGCCGAACACGACGAGACTGGAGAACTGGTCGGTGGCGCGGCGGGCGATGCGCAGCAGCACCAGGATCAGGGTAATGAACAGGGTCAGGGCGGCGACCACGCCGACGAAGCCGAGCTCCTCTCCGACCACGGAGAAGATGAAATCCGTGTGCTGCGCGGGCAGGAAGGCGAGCCGCTTCTGCGACCCCAGCGTGTACCCTTTCCCCAGGAATCCCCCCGACCCGATGGCAACCCGCGACTGGATCACGTGCCACCCCGTGGCCCGGGGATCCACCAGCGGGTTCAGGAACGCGAGCACCCGGTTCTGCTGATAGGGGGCGAGCGATCGCCAGAACGGGAGCGCTACGACGCCCATGATGAGGTTGGCCGTCACGACCGCGACGGCCTCCCACAGGTAAATGCGCCACCATAACACCAGGCCCAGAATGAGGAGGAACCACGCTCCCCACGCTGCCGTGGAGAACGCGAGGATCAACCCTACCGCCGGCGAGACGAGCAGCAGCAGGAGCGCCGGGCGTGTCCCCACCCAATACAGCATCGCGAACAGGATGGCGACGAACACGATCGCGCTTCCCAGATCGTGCTGGGCCCAGACGAGGAGGAAGGGAACGAGGACGATGACGCCCGGCGTCATGAGCTCGCGCATGGTGGCCGGGGGCGAGCGGCGGTCCGCCGCCCAGCGGGCGACCATCAACACGACCGCCAGCTTGGCGAGCTCGGCGGGCTGGAGCCGGAACGGCCCGCCGAGGACGATCCACGACTTCGTACCGGCCGCCGTCCCCGCGCCGGTCCCGATCACCAGCGTCAGGAGCAGCAGGAACAGCGCGCCCCCGTACACGTACGGCGCCGCCCATTCGACGAGGCGGGGAGACGCGCGGAACACCAGCCCCGCCAGGACCGCCCCCAGGACGAGAAACGCGATCTGGCGTTGCCAGATCGTCGTCACCTGGGTGGGCACGTCCGTCTGCCCGGCGGAATACAGGGCGGCGAGCCCGAACAGGGCGAGCGCCACCGTCACGCCGAGCAGCGGCCTATCGAGTTCGCGAACGCGGTTGAACATGAGTGGTATCGCGCGGGAGCGTGTCCCGCGGGAGAGTATCGCGCGGCAGCGTGTCGCGTCCCGTCGTGTCCGGGAGCGCGGGCAGGATCTGCACTTCGTGCGGCGCGGTGTCCGCCGGGAGCACGATCTTGTACTCCGACGCTTCGGTGGTATCGGCGCCGAGATAGCGGGCGATGACCCGGGCCACGAGCGGCGCCACGTACGGACCCTCGCGCGCGAACTCGATGATGGCGCCGACCACGATCTCCGGCTTGTCCGCCGGCGCGAAGCCGATGAACCATCCGTGATTCGGGCCGTGAGGATTCTGCGCGGTCCCCGTCTTCCCGGCGATGACGATCGAGCCGAGTTGTGCGCCGCGGGCCGTCCCGCGCTGCACCACGCTGATCATCGCCTGGCGCAGGCCGGCGAGTTGCTCCGGCGCCAGGTCGAGCGCGGCGGCGGGACCCTCGGCGGGGTGCACGACGTAGGGCGGGCGGGCGCGCCCGTCACTGGCGAGCATCTGGTAGAGCCGGAGCATGCTGGCCAGCGTCTGAGCGTTCTCGCCCTGCCCGATGGCGAGGTTCAGCACCACCGCCGAGGTCCAGCCCCGGGGCCCGTAGAGGCGGTCGAAGTACTCCGTGCCCGACGGGAATTCCGGCGGCGACTCGCCGGGGAGGTCGATGCCAGTGCGGGTGCGGAACCCCCACCCGTTGGCGTCCTCGAGCAGCGACGTGAGCCCGAGTTTGATGCCGAGCTGGTAGAAGTAGACGTCGCAGCTCTGGGTGATCGCCTCCTGTAACGTCAGCTCGCCGTGCCCTTGCGCCATCCAGCACCGGAAGAATCGGTTGCCGAACTGGAGCCCGCCGCGACACGCGATCGGCATGCGCGTGTGGAGCGTCACGATCCCGCGCTTCAACGCCATGGCCGCCATGGCCAACTTCCACGTCGAGCCCGGCGGGTAGCGCGCCTGAATCGCGCGGTCCAGCAGCGGATGCGCCGGACTCTCGCTCAGCAACCGCCAGTAGCTGGGATCGACGCCGCCGACGAAACGGTTGGGGTCGAAGCCGGGCGCGCTGTAGAGCGCCAGGACCTCACCGGTGTTGGGGTTCAGGGCCATCACCGCGCCGCGCTGGCCCGCCGGGAAGATCCTCGCGATGTAGCGCTGGAGGTCGAGATCGATCGTCGTGTGCACGGCCTCGCCCGCCTCGGGGCGCAGCCTGGTCGACGACGCCGCGTCGCGCACGACGTGTCCCAGCGCGCTCACCTCCACGAAGCGCACGCCGTCGGCGCCCCGCAGCGAGTCGTCATACTGGCGCTCGAGGCCGTCCCGCCCGACCTGGGCTCCGGGGCGCAGTCCGGAGCGCTGGCCCAGCTCCTGCTCGGTCACCTCGCCCACGTTGCCGAGCAGATGCGCGGCGACGCCGCTGTCGGGATAGTAGCGCTTGGGCTCGGTCTGGATAACGAGACCCGGCACGAGAAGCCGGCGCTCTTCCAACTGCGACACCACGGGGAACGGCGCGTCGGCCATGACCAGCGCGGGCTGGTAGGGCGCGCGGCGGAACCGCGCGACCACGCGCTCGATCCCCGCGCTGTCCAGTCGGACGAGCGGCGCGACGCGCTCCAACCGGGTGCGCAGGCTCGCGATCTGCGCGTCGAGAGTCGGCTCCGCGCCGGGCAGCAGCGACACGGTGTACCCGGGCACGTTGTCGGCGAGCACCCGCCCGTTGCGGTCGGTGATGATCCCGCGCGGCGCGGGGAGGATGATCGGCCGCAGGCGGTTGGTCTCGGACTGCAGTTTGAACCTGCCGTGCTCCAGAATCTGCGTGCGGAAGAACCCGACGCCGATCACCACGAAGGCACCCCACACCAGGGCGTGGGCGACGCGCAGGCGGCGGTCGAGCAGGTAGGGGTGGAATGAATTCACGCTTCCCTCACCCTCACGTGGACCCAGCGCCGGAACACCCACAGGACGACCACGCCGGTGACCGCGGTCGTCAGGCCCTGGAGCGGCGACCACACCAATAGCTCCCAGCCGAGCTGCCCGCCCCGCAACTTCCCCGACGCGAGGGCGATCACCAGGTTGCGCACCCACGTCCCGCAGAAGAACAGGCAGGCGTTCACGAACAGATTCTCGGCGAAGAACACAGCCTTACCCCAGGCCGAGAGATAACCGACCACGGTGGTCGCGAGCGCGCCCGCGCCGAAGCTCGCCGGCGTCAGGGCGTCGCGCAGCAAACCGACCACGAAGCCCGCCGCTGCCGCCTTCCCCGGCTGGGTGCGGATCGTATAGATGAGGAGGGCGAGCAGCAGGAAATCGGGGGCCGTGCGCTGGTCGCCCAGCCGGCTGCGCACCGTGAACTCCAGCGCCGCGAGCAGCGCCAGAACGAAGTAGAACCGGTACTTATCGGTGCGCCTCACGGCGGGGTCCTCCCGCCGGCAGACGCCGTGTCCGTCTTGAAGGCGTTGCGAAGATCCCCGCTGCCGCGAGCCCCCAAGAGCACCATCACGTGGGTCACGGCGCTGGGATGGACGGCGGGCCGTACCAGGTAGGTGCGCTCCCAGCCTTCGGTTTCACCGGCCACGCCGATCACCGTCCCGAGCGGGATGCCCCGCGGGAAAACCCCGCCCAGCCCGGACGTGAAGATCGGCGTGCCCACGGGCACGAGCTGGCGATAGGGCACGCCCTGCAGCTCCAAGAGCCACACCCCCGGACCCTCGGTGCCGTGCGGCGCCACGATCCCGTACACACTGCCGTCAGCCGCCATCGCGCTGGCCCGGAACTCGAGGTTCGCCCACGTCACGACGACGCTGGTCCGGGCGTCGACCGTGGACACGAGGCCGATCAGCCCCTCGGGGCTGACCACGGCCGCCAACGGCCGGACGCCCTCCCGCCGTCCCGCCGAGATCACCAGCGCCAGCGGGTCGGTGGGCGCCGCCTGGTGCAGCACCTCGGCCGGCGCGTAGCCGCTGGCCAACCGTTGGCCCAACCCCAGCAGGCCCCGCAGCCGCTCGTTCTCGGCGCGGAGCTCGGGGAGGAAGGTGGCTGCAAGGGCCGACGAATCGCGCTGGGCCGTAATCGCGTCAAAGCGCGAGCGGGAGGTCCGGAGCAGCTCCGATTCGCGCTGCAGCTGGAGGAGCGGGGCGAGGATGGTCTGCCGCATCACGCTGGCGATGGGGTCCCGCCACGCCGGGGGCAGGCTCATCGCGGTGAGCGACAGGCCGAGGCACCCGAGGAAGACGAGCGTATCCACCCGCGAGGTGTAGCGATCCGCTCCGAGCGCCATGCGATCAGGTCGTCAGGACGTTCCGGTATTTCTCCGGGTCGTCGAGGATGCGGCCGGTGCCGCGCACGACGCACGTCATCGGGTCCTCGTCGAGGTGAATCGGCAGGCCGGTCTCCTGTTGCAGCAGCACGTCGAGCCCGCGGATCAGCGCGCCCCCGCCCGTCATGACGATGCCGCGATCCACGATGTCGCTGGCCAGCTCCGGCGGCGTGATCTCGAGCGCGCGGCGCACGGCGTCCACGATCTGCTGGATCGGTTCCTGGACGGCCTCGCGGATCTCGCTCGAGTGCACTCGCACGATCTTGGGAATCCCGGAGACGAGGTCGCGGCCCTTGACCTCCATCTCTCGCTCCTCGCCGACCGGTGCCGCCGAGCCGATCTGGATCTTGATCTGCTCCGCCGTGGGCTCCCCGATGAGGAGGTTGTAGTTCTTGCGCATGAACTGCACGATCGCTTGGTCCAGCTCGTCGCCGCCCGTGCGGATCGACGTGTCGGACACGATGCCGGAGAGGGCGATCACCGCGATTTCCGTCGTACCACCGCCGATGTCGATCACCATGTTTCCCGTCGGCGTCTCGACCGGCAGCCCCACGCCGATCGCGGCGGCCATCGGTTCGGCGACCATGTAGACCTCTTTGGCCCCGGCGGACTGCGCCGAATCGCGCACCGCTCGCTTCTCTACCTCTGTGATCCCGCTCGGTACGCAGACGATGACCTTCGGCTTCACGCGGAACAGGTGCCTGTCGATGATCGTCTTCAAAAAGAACCGCAGCATCTTTTCGGTGACGTCGAAGTCGGCGATGACGCCATCCTTGAGCGGCCGCACCGCCAGGATGCCGTCCGGCGTGCGGCCCAGCATCCGCTTAGCCTCGAGCCCGATGCCTTTGATCTTGCCGCTCGATTTCTCGATGGCGACGACGGAAGGTTCGTTGAGGACGATGCCCTCACCCTTGACCCAGATAAGGGTGTTGGCCGTCCCGAGATCGACGGCGATTTCGTTCGCCGGGCTCCAGCCCCGGAAATTCAGTTTCGGCCAGTGTATCGGCACGGGTCGCTTGGTGACGGGTTCGGCGGGCGCGGACGCACCAAGCTAACGAAAAGCGTAACCTCAAACAAGGCTGATGCTTGACGCGTTTCGGGGCGGCGGCTACCCTTCGCCCCATGGCGCCCCCCCCGCTCGTGCGCACGCGCCCCGCCGAGGTCGCCGCCGTCGACCTCGCCGTGTGCGATCGCTGCGGGTTATGCCTGCCGCTGTGCCCACCCGAAGCGATCCACCTCGACTTCCAGGACCTGCTGATCGACCGCCACACCTGTACCGGCTGCCGCAAGTGCATCGCGCCGTGTCCCGTCGGCGCGCTCGCGATGGTCGCGAATGCCTGACTACGACGTTCTCGTCGTGGGCGCAGGCCCCGCGGGCAGCGTGGCCGCGGCGGAGGCCAAGCGCGCCGCGCCCGAGCTGGATGTCCTCCTCATCGAACGCGATCCCTTCGTCGGCACGCCGGTGCGCTGCGCCGAAGGCGTCGGCGACCCGGGCCTGCGCGAGTTCGCCGATCCCGACGGCGCCCCATGGGCCTCCCGCAAAATCACCCGCGTCATCATCCTCGCGCCCGATGACACCGAGGTGAAGGTCGCGTGGCCGGACGTCGCCTGGATTCTCGATCGCACGCGTTTCGACGCCGCGCTGGCGGCGCAGGCGGCGGCCGAGGGCGTCGCGGTTCACGTGGCGACCGAGGCGGTGGGGATGGACCGGACCGCGGACGGCCGCTGGGCGATGCGCTTGCGGACCTCGGGTGGGGAGGAGACGGTCCGGGCCCGCGTGGTGATTGGAGCGGACGGCGTGGAGACGATGGTGGGCCGCTGGGCTGGGCTCGACACCCGAGTCCCCGCGCGCGACATGGAATCGTGCGCGCAATACGTGCTGGACGGTATCGATTTCGATCCCGACGCCATCTATCTGCAGTTCGGGGACCACATCGCGCCCGGCGGGTACGCGTGGCTGTTCCCCAAGAGCGAGCGATCGGCCAACGTCGGGCTGGGCATCGTCGCGTTGAAGAGCGACGGCCGTAATGCCCGCGAGTACCTCGACGAGTGGATCGCCCGCCGCTACGCGGGCGGGGCCAGGACCGGCTACACGGTGGGCGGGGTGATCGTGCATCACACCCTCAAGCGCACGCATACCGACGGCGTAATGATTTGCGGCGACGCGGCGCATATGGTGAATCCGCTCTCGGGCGGCGGGATCGTGAACGCCATGAAGTCCGGCCGGCTCGCGGGACGCGCGGCGGCGGCCGCGATCCGTGCCGGCGACACGAGCGAGGCCCGCCTCGCGAGCTACCACCAGGCCTGGATGGATTTGCTCGGCGAGGCGCACGTCAAGTATTACCGGATCAAACAGGCGCTCGCGGATCTGGATGACGCGTTCTTCAACAGGCTGGCGCGCACGGTGAACGGTATTCCCTCGCACAAGCGCACGCTGGGACGCGTCTTCGCCCACGCGCTGGTCCGGCATCCGCAGCTGATTCCGGTGGCGGCGAGGTTCTTCGTATGAGGGAGGGTGGATGCTGAAGATCGACTTGACGGGAAAGCGCGCTCTGGTAGCGGGCGTGGCCGACGACGGCGGCTATGGATTCGCGATCGCCAAGGCGCTCGTTGAAGCAGGCGCCACCGTCTGCACCGGCACGTGGCCCCCGGCGCTCAACATCTTCCAAAATCTGCTCGAACGCGGGAAGATGGACGCCTCCCGGAAGCTGTCCGACGGGTCGCGACTGGAATTCGAGAAGATCTACCCGCTGGACGCCGCCTACGACACGCTCGCCGATGCGGCCGAAGACATCCGCGGCAACAAGCGCTACAAGGACGTCGGGGATTTCTCCGTGGAGGGCGTCCGTCAGCGCCTGGTCGCCGATTTCGGGCAGCCGTGCCTCGACGTCGTCGTGCACTCGCTCGCCAATGGACCCGAGGTCAAGAAGCCGCTCCTAGAAACGAGCCGCGGGGGCTATCTCACCGCGGTGAGCGTGAGCGCCTATTCCCTGACTTCGCTCGTCGCGCGCCTGGGACCCCTGATGCGTCCCGGCGGCGCGGTCATCTCTCTCACGTACATGGCGAGCGAGCGCGTCATCCCGGGGTACGGCGGCGGCATGTCTTCCGCCAAGGCAGCGCTGGAAAGCGACACCCGCACACTGGCCTTCGAAGCGGGCCGCAAGTACGGGCTACGGGTCAATACGATTTCGGCGGGGCCCCTGGCCTCGCGGGCCGCCAGCGCGATCGGCGGGATCGACAGAATGGTCAAGTACTACGCCGCCAACGCCCCGCTCCCCGAGGAGCTGGCCGCGATGGAAGTCGGCGTCACGGCAGCGTTCCTGTGCAGCCCGCTCGCCAGCGGCATCACCGGCACGATCGTGTACGTGGACAAGGGGTACCACGGCATGGGGATGGCGGTGGCGGGGGTGCAGGGGCTGGGAACGTAGGCGGTACAGGCCGTCCTACGGCCATACGGCCTTCATGATCGTTGTCCCCACCGCGCACCGATTCGCCACGTGCGCCACGAACCGGCCCAGCGCGCCGATGCCGTCCGCGCGGAGCCCGAAGGGAACGGTCCCCGCATCCCAGACGTAGGTCGGCACGCGCGGCAGGAGTAGGGGATCTCCGTGGTCACCGCGCACGCCGCCGAAGCCGAGGCGATATCCCACGCGGCGTGCCAGGGTCACGACCCGCGCGTCCGCCGCTCCGAAGGGATACGCCACGGCCTGTCCGGCCTCCTCCCCCAACCGGTCGACGAGCGCCCGGCGCGACCGGTCGAGCTCACCTTCGGCCCGGGCGTCGTCCAGCCAAGTGAGGCGTGCGTGCGTGGCGGTGTGCGAGGCGAAGTCGAACCCCCGGGCTCGCCATGCGGCCAGCTGATCCCAGGACAGGTGGGGGAGGCGCCGCCAGGTGTATCGCGCATCCCACTCGTTGGTCTTGCCGATGTAGTCGGTGACAAGGAAGGTCGTGGCCGTGAACCCCAACTGGCCAAGGAACGGATACGCCTCCTCGGCCAGCGAAGCGTAGCCGTCATCGAACGTCAGCAGAAAGGAGCGGGACGGCTCGTCTGTGGCGTACTCCGCCAGCGTGAGCGTACGCCACCCCGCGTTGGCGAGCGCCCCCATCTGCCGCTCGAAGACCGAGCGGGCGACGCGCGTCACGCCCAGCTCGAGCGGCCCACCGATGCGGTGGTAACAGAGAACGGGGATCCGAGTCACCTACCAGACTTCAGGAGGGCATGCCGCCACCTGGTCCGCTGGGGCCGCTCTTCTTGCCCTTGCCGCGAGCCGCGAGGAGGATGATCAACAGGAGCGCAAGGCCGGCGATGATGCCAGTTTGCAGATTCATGGAGCCTCCGGTGAGGGTGACGGGTCGGGCCTAAACGGTCGCGACTAAGGTGCGGGTTCACCTCGCTAGACGCAACACCTCCGCGCCTCCGAACCTCACGCCCCGCCCGCCTAGCGTCCGGTGCTCCCGAATCCACCCCCGCCCCGCCCACTCTGGGGCAGCTCCGGCACCTCCACCAGGTCCACGGCCTCCACCCGTTGAAACACCAGCTGCGCGATCCGCATTCCCCGCGTCACCGTCACCGGCTCGGTGCCGAGGTTGATCACCGCCACCATGAGCTCGCCACGATAGTCGGAATCGATGGTCGCGGGGGTGTTCGGGAGCGTGAGCCCATGCTTCAGGGCCAGCCCGGACCGGGGACGAACCTGGGCCTCGAACCCCGGAGGAATAGCCAGCGCGAGCCCGGTCGGGACCAGGCGGCGCTCCATCGGCTGCAACGTGAAGTCCGCCTGGGCGCTGCAGACGTCGTATCCCGCCGAACCGTCGGTCTGGCGCGCGGGCAGCGGCAGCCCATCGTGGTGCGGGAGACGCCGGACCTGCACGACGGGCCGGGCGATCACACGAGCGCCTTGGGGTCCGCGAGGGGCAGGTTGAACGCCTCCGCGACGCCGGGATACACGACCTGTCCGTCGATCACGTTGAGCCCCAAGAACAGGGCGGCGTCGGCCTTGCAGGCTTGTTTCCAGCCCAGCTTCGCGAGGCGCTTGGCGTAGGGGAATGTCGCGTTGGTGAGCGCCAGCGTCGAAGTGCGGGGCACCCCGCCCGGCATGTTCGCGACACCGTAATGGATGATCCCGTCCACGATGTAGGTCGGCTGATCGTGCGTGGTCGGCTTGATGGTTTCGATGCACCCGCCCTGGTCGACCGCGACGTCCACGATCACCGAACCGGGCTTCATGAGCTTCAAGTCCGGCCGCTTGACCAGGTGGGGCGCCTTGGCGCCCGGGAGCAGCACCGCGCCGATGACGACATCGGCCTTGTGGATCTGCTCGAGGATATTGTGGCGGTTCGAGTACAGCAGGTCGACATTCGGGGCGAGGACATCGGAGAGGTAGCGCAGGCGGTCGAGGGAGATGTCGAGCAGCGTGACGTGGGCGCCGAGCCCGGCGGCCATCTTCGCCGCGTTGGCGCCGACGACGCCGCCTCCAATGACCAGCACCTCCGCCGGCAGCACGCCCGGCACCCCGCCCAACAGAATCCCGCTCCCGCCGAACGCCTTCTCCAGATACTTCGCCCCTTCCTGCACCGCCATGCGCCCGGCTACCTCGCTCATGGGCGTGAGCAGGGGCAGCTCGCCGCTCGCCAGTTGGACCGTCTCGTAGGCGATGGCGACGCAACCGGACTCGAGGATCGCCCTGGTGAGCGGCTCCGCGGCCGCGAAGTGGAAGTAGGTGAACAGCACCTGGCCTCTGCGGATCCGCGGCCACTCCGACTCGATCGGCTCTTTGACCTTGAGGATCAGATCGGCTTTGGCCCATACGTCGTCGGCCTGCGGCACGATCGTCGCCCCGACCGCCCGGTAGGCGTCGTCCGGGAAGCCGCTCCCCACTCCCGCCCCCTGCTCCACGAGCACGGTGTGCCCGTCGCCGCGCAGCGACTCCGCGCCCGCCGGCACGAGCGCCACGCGGTTTTCGGCGGTCTTGATCTCTTTGGGAACCCCAACGATCATTGGCCGTCCTCTCCCCTCGCCGTCTTCGCATCCACTCGACGTCTCGGCGTCTTAGCGTCTGTCTTCAGGCCCCAGCCACACCGTCGTCTGCCGCCCCGGCGCGAAGAACTCGGCTGCCACCGCTCCTACCTCGTCCTCGGCCAGCCCCTCCACGGTGGCTACCATTTCGTCGAGACTCAAGTAGCGCTCGCCGTGGAGGGCGAACCCGGCCAAACGATACATCCGCGCCGTGGGGCTCTCCAGCGACAGCATCAGCTGCCCTGCGGTCTGTCGTTTGGCCTCGGCCAGGGCTTCGCCTCGCAGCCCCTCGCGCGCCAGCCGCCCGTACTCCTCCAGAATCGCCGCGGTCGCTCGCTCCGCGGCGGCCGGCTGGGTGCCGACGTAGGTCCCGAGCACGCCGATCTCCCGGTAGAAGCTCGCGTACGAATAGACCGCATAGGCGAGGCCCAGCTCCTCCCGAATCCGCTGGAACAGGCGGCTCGACATGCCGCCGCCGAGGATGTTGCTCAGGACCATGAGCGCGTACTTGCGGCGGTCGGCGAACGGCACGCTGTCCGTCGCGATGACGATATGCGTTTGCGCCGTGTCGCGCGCGTGGCGGCTGGTGTGACCGCGCACGGCGGCCGGAACCGGCGGGAGCGGCGGCGGGGCCCCTTCCTCCTTCCCCCGTCCCGCTTCCCCGGTGAGCCACCCTTGCTGCCCCAGCTCCTCAAGCAATCCCTCGTGCGTCAGGTTGCCGGCGGCCGCGATGACGCAATTGCCGGGGAAGTACGCCTGGCCGTGGAGCTGCTTCAGGTCGTCGGCGGAGAGTGCGCCGACCGTATCTCGCGTGCCGAGGATCGAGAACCCGTAGGGGTGCTCGGGCCACAACGTGGACGCCAGCAGCTCGAACACGAGATCGTCCGGCGTATCCTCGACCGTGCTGATCTCCTCCAGCACGACGTTGCGCTCCAGCGAGAGGTCATGGTCGCGGAGCACGGGCCGGCGCACGATGTCGGTGAGGACGTCCACGGCGCGTGGCAAGTCCGCATCCAGGACGCGGGCCTGGAACGCCGTGCTATCGCGGGAGGTGTAAGCATCAAGCGAGCCGCCCCGCGCCTCGAGCTCCAAGGCGATCTGCTGCGCCGTGCGCCGCTCGGTCCCCTTGAACACCATGTGCTCGAGGAGGTGCGACACCCCCATCTTGGGTCGGGGCTCGTGCGCGCTGGCGGTGCGCACCCACACCCCCACCGCCGCCGAGCGCACGTGGGCCACGCGCTCGGAGAGCACGACGACCCCGTTCGCGGCGGTGGTGTGGTGGATCTCCCGGTCGAGCCGGACCGTCTCCATCAACGCGTGCGGGCCGGCTCCGGCTTCTCCAGCAGCGCCTTCCGGGACAGCCGCATGCGGCCGCGCTCATCGACCTCGAGCAGCTTGACGCGCACGTGGTCGCCCTTCTTCACGACGTCCTCGGTGCGCTCGGTGCGGCCATGCTGCAACTCGGAGATGTGCAACAGCCCCTCGACGCCGGGAAGGATCTCGACGAAGGCGCCGAACGCCGTGGTGCTCTTCACCACGCCCTCGTACACCTTGCCGACCTCGGGCGTTTGGATCATCGCGGCGACGATGTCGCGGGCCCGCTCCCCGCCCTCGCCCACGGCGGAAATGGTGACCATGCCGTTGTCGTCCACGTTGATCTCGGCGCCGGTCTGCTCCTGGATGCTGCGGATCGTCTTGCCCTTGGGGCCGATCAGGTCCCCGATCTTGTCGACCGGGATCTGCACCGTGATGATCCGCGGCGCGTACTTGGACAGCGAAGAACGCGGCTCCGGGATCGCCTTGGTCATGACGTCGAGGATCTGCAGCCGGGCGGTCTTGGCTTTCTCCAACGCCTCCGCGATGATCGCGAAGTCCAGCCCCTCGATCTTGATGTCCATCTGGATCGAGGTCACGCCCGTGCGGGTCCCGGCGACCTTGAAGTCCATGTCGCCCAGGTGGTCTTCGGTGCCAAGGATGTCGGTGAGCACCGCCACCCGCTTGCCTTCCTTGATCAGGCCCATCGCCACGCCCGCGCACGCGGCCGACATCGGCACCCCGGCGTCGAACAACGCCAGCGAACCCCCGCACACGGTCGCCATCGAGGACGAGCCGTTGGACTCGAGGATGTCGGAGACGATGCGGATCGTGTACGGGAACGACTCGTACGGCGGCAGCAGGGCCTGGAGCGCGCGCTCGGCGAGGGCGCCGTGCCCCACCTCGCGCCGCGACGTCCCGCGAATCGGCCGCACTTCACCGGTCGAGAACGACGGGAAGTTATAGTGGAGCATGAACGACTTGGTGGTCTCCTGCGCCACGTCGATCGAGTCGATGCGCTGCTCGTCCTGCACCGTCCCCAGCGTCACCGACACGAGTGCCTGCGTCTGGCCGCGCGTGAACAGCGCCGAGCCGTGGGTGCGCGGCAGCACCCCGACCTCACAGGTAATGGGGCGCACCGTGTCGAGGTCGCGGCCGTCCACCCGCTCGCCGCGGGAAAGGACCTGGTCGCGCATCGTGCGGTATTCGATGTCCTCGATGACCGTCGCCACGTCCCTGCCGTTGTCCGGGAACTCGGCGGCGAGCTGCTCCTGGATCGTGGCCTTCAGCGCCGCGAGCGCCTGCGCCCGCTCGGCCTTCTCGGGCAGGTTCAGCGCTTCGGCGATGCGCGGCTCGGCCAGCGCCTTGACGCGCGCCACCAAGTCGGCCGGCGCCTCGACCTTGGTCCACTCCATCTTCGGCCGGCGCACGTCGGCGATCAGCTCGTCGGCGGCCTCGAGCAGCTCGCGGATGCCCTTGTGCGCCACCTCCAGCGCCTTGACGATCTCCGCCTCCGTCAGCTCCAACGCCCCGCCCTCGACCATCACGATCGAATCGCGGGACCCGGACACGATCATGTCCACGTCGCTGAACTCGAGCTGCTGGAACGTGGGGTTCAGGATCCACGCGCCCTCGACCCGGCCCACCCGCACGGCGGCGACGGGGCCGTTCCAGGGCACCTTGGACATCGTGAGGGCCGCCGAGGCCGCCGTCACCCCCAGCACGTCGGCGTCGTTCTCCTGGTCCGCCGACAGCACGTAAATGAAGACCTGCACCTCATTCTTGAATCCTTCAGGGAAGAGCGGCCGCAGGGTGCGGTCCGCAACGCGCGCCGAGAGGATTTCTTCGTCGCTGGGCCGACCTTCGCGCTTTAGAAAGCCGCCGGGGATCTTGCCGGCGGCGTAGGCCTTCTCGCGGTATTCGACGGTCAGGGGGAAGAACGACTGGGTCGACACCTGGTCGGACACGGTCACCGTCGCCAGCACCACCGTCTCGCCAAACTGAATCAGGCACGCCCCGGCGGCCTGCTTCGCGAGCCGCCCGGTTTCCATCTTGAGGGGCCGGCCCGCAAACGTACGCTCAACGTGTTTCACCATAGCGCCTGTCTAGAGCAAGAATACGAAAACACGCCGAGCGCCCCGGGGCTCTGTACCGGGACGCCTGGCGCGACGCCTTCTCCATCTAATGGCGGAGACCCAGCTCGTCGATGAGCTGCCGATACCGTTCCAGGTCGGTCCGCTTGAGGTACTCCAACAGGCGGCGGCGCTTGCTGACCATTTTCAGCAGGCCCCGCTGCCCGTGGTAGTCCTTGGAGTGAACCCGGAAGTGCTCGGTGAGGCTGTTGATCCGCTCGGTGAGCAGCGCCACCTGGACCGGGGTCGATCCCGAGTCCTTCTCGTGCTGCCCGTACTTCCGGACCGGCGTCGTCTTGTCGAACATCGCTCCGATTCCCTAATCGTTAGTAGCAGCGTAAGTTAGATGCTCCCCGCGCCCTTGTAAAGCCCGTGACGAACGCTGCGACCGACCTCGTCGGCCACCCCCTGGGCCCCTACCAGCTCGAGCGATTGCTCGGGCAGGGCGGCTTCGCCTGGGTGTTCGTAGGACGCGAAGCCGACGGCACGCCCGTCGCCGTCAAGGTGTTGAAGCCGCGCTACGCCGGTGACCCGCAGTTCGAGTCGCGCTTCCGCAACGAGAGCGAGACCGCGGCCAAGCTGGAGCACCCCAACATCATCCGTATCCGCTCGGTAGGGAAATCGGGCGGCAACGTCTACTTCGCCATGGACCTGTGCGCGGAGAGCCTGGGGACCCTGATCGCCAACGAAGGGCCGCTCGCCGAGGACGAGATCGTGCGGATCGCGCGCGACGTCACCAACGGACTGGCGTTCGCCCACCGCCGCGGGGTAATCCACCGCGACCTGAAAGTCGACAACGTGCTGCTGCACTCGGACGGCAGCGCGGTGCTCACCGATTTCGGGATCGCGCGCGCGATTTCGGGCTACGTCGCCTCGACGGGCGTGAACATGACCATCGGGACGCCGCACTACCTCTCCCCCGAGCAGGCGCAGGGGCGCTCCATCGACCAGCGCGCGGACTTCTACGCCCTCGGCGTAACGCTCTACAAGGCCGCGACCGGCGAGGTGCCCTTCACCTCCGCGGACTGGTTCGAGTTGGCGCGCATGCACGTCGAGGACCCACCGCCGCCGCTGCGCAAGAAGCGGCCCGAGCTCTCGAAGCGGTTTGAGCGGGTGGTGATCAAGTGTCTCGCCAAACACCCTGACGACCGCTACCGCGACGCGACGGAGCTGCTGGCCGACCTGGCGGAGGTGCAGGAGAAGCGACGCGCCACCGCGGAGATTGGAATGGCCCCGGTGGGAACAAGACAAATCCTGGCGATTAGGGACCCGAGGAGCAAGGCCACGCCCTGGCTGCTGCTCGCCGCCGTGGCCGTGGCACTGATCGCCGCCGTCGCGCTGATCGTGCGCCTGATGCGCTAACGGAACACGCCCCGAATGGCAGCCAGCACGCGAGAGAGGAATCCACCCTGTGCCCGCGCGCCCCCTTCCCCCTTCCCCCCTCCCCCTTCACTGAGTACGACCTCCACCGCGACGCGCAGCTGCGTTTCGTACTCGCGGGGAAACGGCCGCTCGGCAGCTGTGATGAGAAACCCCGGCTGGTTCGGCGCGCCCGCGAGCTCGACGACCCCCGGCGCGGCCCGCTCGATGACCTCGACGATGGGCCGGAGTCCTTCCCCCTGCCCCCTGCCCCCTGCCCCGTAATACCGGCTGGCCACCGCGACGACGACCTGTTCCGCCTTCACGCGTCCGGCGAGATACGCCTCCAGCACCTGCTTAATGGTGGAAGACACTGTTGAAAATGCGGATGAGATCGTTGGACGTCGCCAGCAGCAGCAGCCCGATGATGAAGAGGAATCCCAGCTGCGTGAGGCGCAGGCGGACGGAGAGCGACAGCGGCTGACGGCGGATCGCCTCGGCGGCAAGGAACATCAGCTGCCCCCCGTCGAGGATGGGCACCGGGAGCAGGTTCAGGATGGCGAGGTTGATCGAGATCAGCGCCAGGAACGCCAGGAACGACACCAGGCCCGCACGCGCGGCCTGCCCCGACTGCTGGCCGATGGCGATCGGGCCGCCGAGCTGGCGCAGCGACAGCTCGCCGGTAAACAGGCCCCGGACGATGGACACGATGAGCTTCGCGGAGGTGACCGTATTCCGGGCCCCTTCGCCGATCGCGCCGATGACGCCAAAACGCTGGCGCGTGATCGGCGTCGTGGCCCCGATTCCCGCGAACCCGTACGCCACCTCCGCGCCGGTGTGCGGATCCGGACCGAACTGTCGCTCCGGCACGAGCCGTACGTCGACGGTGCGACCGTCGCGCCACACGGTTACCGCCACCGGCCGGTGAACGCTGCGACGGACGAGTCTGGTGAACTGGGTCCACGACAACACCGTGTCGCCGTTCGCCCGCACCACCAGATCGCCCGGCTTGAGCCCGGCCCGGTCGGCCGGGAGCCCGGGCGTCACGACGTCGATGCGGCATGGGAAGAAGCTCTCGAGCGCGCGCAGCAGCGCGCCCCGCGCTTCCTGATCGCCGCGCGGGACGTCCAGCACGATAGGCGCGGGCCGTCCGGCGACCGCGATGCGCAGCGGCGCGGGCTCGGTGGCGAGCTCCGTCAGCACGTCTTCCCACGTGCGCACCGTGTCACCGTTGATAGCGACGATCCGGTCACCTTGGCGCAATTGGGCCAAGGCCTCGCCCCCCTTGGGCAGCAGCGACGCCCAGACCGTGTCGACTTGCGTCGTGTTGGTCCGGCTCGCCCCGACGGTCGCCGCGAGCCCGGTATACACGACGAACGCGAGGACCACGTTCATAGTCACGCCGGCCGCCAGGACGACCGCCCGCGCCCAGATCGGTTGGCGATCGAACGCTCGCGCCGGGTCGACCGGCACGCTGGACTTGCCGCCCTCGAGGTCCCCCGACATCCCTTCGTCTTCCATCCCCGCCATCTTCACGTAGCCGCCGATCGGCAGCCACGAGATCCAGTACTCGGTCTCCCCGCGGTGCCAAGCGACGATGGGCCGCCCGAAGCCGAGCGAGAAGCGCAGCACCTGCACGCCCACCGCCTTCGCGGCCAGAAAGTGGCCCGCCTCGTGTACGAAGATGAGCACCCCGATGACCACGAGGAACGCGACGACCGTCAGCACGCGGCCTCCCGCGCCAGCCGCCGAGCGGCCGCGTCGGCGGCGAGCACGGCCTCGAGCGAGTCCGCGGGCCCACCCGGGTGCGCCGCGAGCACGCCCTCGATCACGGTGGCGATGCGGCCGAATTTGAGTCGGCCGTTCAGGAACAGCTCGACCGCCACCTCGTTCGCCGCGTTGAACGCCGCCGGCGTGGTACCGCCGGCCTTCCCCGCCGCCCGACCCATCGCGTACGCCGGGAAGACGTTGGGCGGCACCGGCTCGAAGGTGAGGCTGCCGATCTCCACGGGGTCGAACCGTCGCGTCCCGGCGTCGGCCACACGCTCGGGGTGGGTCAAGGCGTAAAGGATGGGCAGCTCCATCGTCGGGAAACCCACCTGGGCGAGGACGGAGCCGTCCACGAACTCGCAAAACGCGTGCACCACGGACTGCGGGTGGATCACGACCTCCACCTGGTCGATCTCCACACCGAAGAGGAAGTGCGCCTCGATTACTTCCAGCGCCTTGTTGACGAGGGTCGCCGAGTCCACGGTGATCTTGCGCCCCATCTTCCAGGTCGGGTGCTGGAGGGCTTCGGCCACGCTCGCCTCGCCGGCGCGCTCCGCGCTCCAGGTGCGGAACGGGCCACCCGACGCCGTGAGGATGAGACGCGCCAGCTCCGTCGGGCGCCGGCCCGTGAGACATTGGAGCACGGCGCTGTGCTCGGAGTCGACCGGAACGATCTCGCCCCCGCCTTCCCGCGCCGCGCGCGTGACGAGGTCGCCGGCCATCACCAGCGTTTCCTTGTTCGCGAGGGCTACCCGCTTGCCTGCGCGCAGCGCCGCAAGCGTGGCCTCCAGCCCCGCGGCGCCCACGATGCCGTTGACGACGATGCTCACGTCGGGGCGTGTCGCCGCCTCGACGAGGCAGATGTTCCCCTTCCCCCATCCCCCTTCCCCGGCAGTTCCCCCATTCACCAGCCCCACGTAGCTCGGCTTCCACTCCGCCGCCTGGCTGGCGAGCAGCTCTGTGTTCGAGTGCCCCGTCAGCGCGACGACCCGGAAGCGATGGCGCTGCCGCGCGAGCACCTGGAGCGTCGAGCAGCCGATCGACCCGGTCGAGCCGAGCACCGCGACGCCGACGGTCACAGCTGGAAGACGATGTAGAGCAGCGCCGTCGCCGGGATCGCGAAGTACAGCGAGTCGAGGCGATCGAGCAGGCCGCCGTGGCCGGGGATCAGGTCCGAGGAGTCTTTCACGCCGGCTTCCCGCTTGAGCAGCGACTCCGCCACGTCGCCCACCTGTCCGAACAACGCCACGACGACGCCGACCAGCGTGAGCTCGAGGGCGGAGAGGGACAGCGCGGCCCGCGCGGGAAGGAGCGCACGGTAGGCGAACGCGGCGGCCACGGCCGCGACCAGCCCGCCGATCGCCCCGGCCCAGGTCTTGTTGGGGCTTACCACGGGAGCCAGCTTGGGCCCCCCCACAGTGGTCCCCACGGCCATCGCCACCGTGTCACACACCCACATGATGACCAGCGGCAGCGCGGCATAGGCGAGGCCCACGAGGGGGTTCACCGTCGCCACCGGCCCATACCGCAACAGGTACAGCAGGCTCAGCAGCCCCGAGGCGTAGAGCGGACCGAGGATCGTGACGGCGATGGCGGTGAGCGGCCGCTCGGTGGGAGCCCGCACGCGCAACGCGGCACCGAAAACGCTCAAGACCCAAACGGCGCCCAGCGACAGCAGCAGCGAAGCATCGGATCCGCAGTAAAAGCATTGCACGCCGAGCGCGGTCGCGGGCAGCCCGAGGTACCCAAGCACCGGCAGCGCCGCGGCGCCGAGCAACCCGAGCTCCGTGAGCGGCCGGATGCCCTGCCGCTGCGCGAGCGCGTACACTTCCCAGGTGCCGCGCATGCCCAGCACGGCCAGCAGCAACGCGAGCACCCAGCCGCCCTGGTAGATCACCCAGAGCGCGACGGGGATGGCGACCGCCGCGAACGCAATCCGCAGCATCAGATTGCGGGACATCAGGCGCCGACCTTGCCGAAGCGGCGCTCGCGCCGCTGGTAGTCGAGGATCGCTTCGAACAGGTGCCGGCGCGTAAAATCGGGCCACAGCACGCCGGTGAGGTACAGCTCGGCGTACGCCAGCTGCCAGAGCAGGAAGTTCGATAACCGCTGCTCACCGGAGGTGCGGATCAGGAGGTCGGGGTCGCCCCACGGGGCGGTGTACAGCTTGTCCCCGACGGCGCCCTCGTCGATCGCTTCGAGGCGCCGCGTGCCCCGCAACACCTCCTCCGCCAGCAGGCGCGCGGCCCGCGCCAGCTCCGCCCGGGACGAATACGAGATGCAGAGGTTGAGCGCCAGCCGCTTGCCGCTCCGCGTTTCGCGCTCGATACGCTCCACGGCCGCGAGGGCGCCCCCCGCCAGGCGCCCGCGATCGCCGAGCACGCTGACCTGCACCCCCTGGCCTCGGAGCTCCTCGCACTCCTTCGCGATGTACTCCTCGAGCAGCCCCATCAGGGCGGAGATCTCGCTCGGCGGGCGCTGCCAGTTCTCCTCAGAGAAGGCGAAGAGCGTGAGCACCTCGACCCCCGCCTCGATGGCGCCTTCCACGGCTTCGCGCACGGAGGTCATGCCGGCACGGTGACCGAGGGGCCGCGGCAGCCGCCGCTCGCGCGCCCAGCGCCCGTTGCCATCCATGATGATGGCGACGTGGCGCGGCACGGCGCCGTTGAGCTTGAGCTGCCCCAGGAGGTCGTCGGGCACCTCAGACCTCCATGATCTCCGCTTCCTTGGCCTTCACCGTCTCCTCGACCAGCTTCAGGTGGTCGTCGTGGAGTTTCTGCACGTCCTTCTCTGCGTGCTTCTTGTCATCCTCGGACACGTGCTCGGTCTTCTTGATGCGGCTGATCGCTTCGGTGCGGGCGTGGCGGATCGCGACGCGCCCCTCCTCGGCGAACTTGTGCACGACTTTCACCAGCTCGCGGCGACGCTCTTCGGTGAGCGGCGGCAGGGGGATCCGGATGAGATTGCCGTCGTTGGCGGGATTGAGCCCCAGGTCCGAAGCGAGGATCGCCTTCTCAACGGCCTTGATCAGCGCCTTGTCCCACGGCTGCACGGTCAGGAGCTTGGGCTCCGGCGCCGCGACGCTCGCCACCTGATTCAGGGGCATCTCGCTCCCGTACGCCTCCACCTTCACGAGATCGAGGAGCGAGGTCGTCGCCTTTCCGGTCCGCACGGTCGCGAACTCGCGCTTGACGGCCTCGACCGCCTTGTCCATCGCCTGCTTCGACTGCCGGACGTGGTCCTGGATGGGCGTCATTGAACGATCGTGCCGACGCGCTCGCCGGCAAGGATCCGCGCCGTCGCGCCGGGCTGGTTGATGTTGAACACCACGATGGGCAGCGAGTTCTCCTTGCACAGCCCGAACGCGTTGGCGTCCATCACCGCATACCCCTTGACCAGGGCCTCCTGGAAGGTGAGCTGCGGGATGAACGTGGCCTTGGGCTCCTTCTTCGGATCGGCCGTGTATACGCCGTCCACGTTCGTCGCCTTCATCAGGACCTGCGCCTCGATCTCCAGGGCCCGCAGCACCGCCGCCGTGTCGGTGGAAAAGTACGGGTTCCCCGTCCCGCCCGCGAAGATCACCATGCGGCCCTTCTCCAGGTGCCGGACGGCGCGGCGCCGGATGTACGGCTCCGCCAGCTCCTCCATGCGGATCGCCGTCATCACGCGCGTATCGACGCCCTTCTTCTCCAGAATGTCCTGGAGGGCGAGCGCGTTGATGACCGTCGCCAGCATCCCCATGTAGTCGGCGGAGACGCGGTCCATCCCCTGCTGGCTCGCCGTCGTGCCGCGGAGGATGTTCCCCCCGCCGACGACCAGTCCCAGCTGCACGCCGAGCCCCGCCACCGACTTGAGCTCGTCGGTCAGCCGGTCGATGACGCCGAAGTCGATCCCCGACCCGCCGCTCTTGCCGCCCGCGAACGCCTCCCCCGAGACCTTGAGGAGGGCGCGCGAGTAGGCGAGCTGGGGCGCCACTCAGGCGCCCCCGAGCTCGAAGCGCACGAACCGCCGCACCTGGACGTTCTCGCCGGTCTTGGCGGCGAGCTCCTTGACCAGGTCGGCGATGGTCTTGCTCCCGTCGCGCACGAACTTCTGCTCCAGGAGGACGCGCTCCTCGTAGAAGCTGTTGATCCGCCCCTCGACGATCTTTTCCTTGACGTGGTCCGGTTTCTTCTCCCCGGCCACCTGCGCGCGGTAGATCTCCCGCTCCTTGGCGATCACGTCCACGGGGATATCCTCGCGCCGCAGCGCGATCGGCGCGGTGGACGCGATCTGGTGCGTCAGGTCCTTGGCGAGCTGCTTGAACTCCTCCGTGTTGGCCACGAAATCGGTCTCACAGTTCACTTCCACCAGCACACCGACCTTGCCGTTGTGGTGCACGTACGCGGCGATCAGACCCTGCGACGCCTCGCGCCCGGCCCGCTTGTCCGCCTTAGCCGCGCCCCGCTTCCGGAGGATGTCGACGGCCTTGTCGATGTCCCCGCCCGCTTCCTCGAGGGCCTTCTTGCAATCCATCATCCCCGCACCCGTGCGGGCGCGAAGCTCGGCCACAAGCTTTGCCGGGATCTCTCTCACTGTCGTCACGCTCCTCACTCCTCATAAAAACGCCGCCCTCGCGCCGTGGGGCTGGGAGGGCGGCGGGTGGTTGATCCGAGCACTCCGGCGGGTGCCGCCTAGCCCTCGGCCCCACCGGTGGGCTCGCTCGCCGCGGGGGCGTCCTCGGTCTTCAGCCGGGCGGCGATCGCCTCCGGCTTGGGCCGCCGCTTGCGGCGGGCGGGCTTCTTGTGGGTATCCCCCTCCGCCTCCGCTTCGACCCCCGTTTCGGTCGAATACGTCACCGCTTCACCCTCCTCCGTCGCCTCCCGCAACGGCGACTGGCGCCGGGCTTCGCTGATGACATCGGAGAGCGCCGCCGTGATCAGCGAGACAGCGCGGATCGCGTCGTCGTTGCCCGGGATCGGCACCGTGATGACGTCCGGGTCCGCGTTCGTGTCCACGATCGCCACGACCGGGATGCCGAGCTTGTTCGCTTCGTTGATCGCGATGCGCTCCTTCTTGGCGTCCACGACGAACAGCGCGCCGGCCAACCGGTTCATGTTCTTGATGCCCGAGAGGTACTTCTCGAGCTTCAGGCGCTCGCGGTCGAACAGCAGCTGCTCCTTTTTGGTGTGGTGCTGGTACTCGCCCTCGGAGAGGCCCTGCTCCAGCTCGCGCAGCCGCTTGATCTGCTTCTTGATGGTCTGGAAGTTGGTGAGCGTGCCGCCCAGCCACCGCTCCGTCACGTAGAACCCACCGCAGCGTTGCGCTTCCGCCTGGATGATGCCCTTGAGCTGCTTCTTCGTGCACACGAAGAGCACGCCCTCGTTACGCAGCACGACGCTGCGCAGCAGCTCCTGGGCCTGCTGGAGCTGATGCAGGGTCTTCTGGAGATCGATGATGTAGATGCCCGAGCGCTCGGCGAAGATGAAGCGCCGCATCTTGGGGTTCCACCGTCGGGTCTGGTGCCCGAAGTGGACCCCCGCCTCGAGCAGGTCCTGCAACTGGGGTTGTGCCATGCCCACCTTTCCGGGTTCATCCGCCGCCGCTCTCATCTCCCGCGCCACCCCGGTGCACCGGGGACCCAACGCGGGATCAAGCGGCGTGAGGGTTGCCTGCGAAATGCGTTTTCGGTTGTCGGTTCTCGGTCTCCGGTCGCCTCGGCTCGATCCTGCAGCCGACAGCACCGAGAACCGACAACCGATGACCGACTACCGTTTAGAGAACTGGAACCGCTTGCGCGCCCCGGCGCGGCCGGGCTTCTTGCGCTCGACGGCCCGCGGATCGCGCGTCAGCAGTCCTTGCTCCCGTAGCTTCTTGCGATGCCGGTCGTCCGCCAGGCACAGCGCCCGCGCGATCCCCAACCGCATCGCTCCCGCCTGCCCCGTCACCCCGCCGCCCCGGCAGTTCCCCTTCACGTCAAAGGCGCCGAGCGTGTCGGTCGCGGTGAACGGCTGCTGGATGTGGGACACGAGGGAGGGACGCGGGAAGTAGTCACCCAGCGTCCGCCCGTTGATGTTCCACTTCCCCGAGCCCGGCGTCAGGTATACGCGCGCCACGCTCTCCTTGCGCCGGCCGATGGCGTGCCAGCGCAGCTCCGGCGTCGGCGCGGTCATTCGGCCTCCCCGGCGCCCAGCGCCAGGGGCTGCGGCTGCTGCGCCGCGTGCGGATGGGTCGGCCCCGCGTACACCTTCAGCATCTGCTTCACGTGCTCCCGCGAGAGCGTCGTTTTGGGAAGCATTCCCCACACCGCCTTCTCGATCACCCGTTCGGGGTGCTTGGCCAGCACGGTCTTCACAGCGGTGAAACGCTCGTGCCCCATGTACCCGGTGTGCCGGAAATAGCGCTTCTGCTCCGGCTTGCGCCCCGTCAACTGCACCTGCTCGGCGTTCACCACGATCACGAAATCTCCACCGTTGACGTGCGGCGTGAACGTCGGCTTGTGCTTGCCGCGGAGCACCTGCGCCAGACGGCTGGCCAGGCGGCCGAGCGGCTGGCCGGCCGCATCGACCACCCACCACCGACGCTCGACGTCTTCCACCCGCTGCGTATACGTCTTCATTCCCCGACCCGAAAAATGGCAGACGCGAACTATAGCCGAGGCGTAAGCGCGTGTCAACTTGAGGGTTCCACGCTTTCGAGAGTCACCAGCGGCGCGCCCTTTTCGACCGCCTGTCCTGGCGCGACGTGCACCGCCGCCACCACCGCCGCGCGCGCGGCGCGCAGCTCGTTCTCCATCTTCATCGCCTCGACTACCACGAGACCCGCGCCCGCGTCGACGCGCTGGCCGGCGGCGACCTCCACGCGCACGACCAGCCCCGGCATCGGCGCCACGACGATCCCGCTCCCGCTGGCTGGCCGCCGCGTGCCGGTCAGCGCGCGGATCTGCCGTGTCCGTTCGTCCACCACCTCGACGTCGAACCGCTGCCCCACGGCACCGAGCGCCCAGCGCTGCCCCCCCTCCTCACCGAGCCCCTCCAGCGGCTGCGCGGCCACCGTCCAGGAGTGCCCCGCGAGCAGGAGATGGTGCAGCGGCGTCCCGGGCACGGGGGCGAGATGCGCCTCGACCGGCTGGCCGTCCACGGACACCCGGAGGCCGTCGAGGTCGACCTCGAACGTGCGCCCGACCAACCGCACCGCGTACTTCACGCCGCCTCCAGGAGGACGGCGGTCTCGACGTGGGCCGTCTGCGGGAACAGATCGAACGCCCGCACCGCCGCGACCTGGTAATTCACGCTGAGGCGGCTCACATCGCGCGCCAGCGTCGCCGGGTCCCGGGAGAGGTAGACGAGTCGCCCCACCGGGTCTCCGGTAAAGCGCAGCGTCACGTCCCAATGCAGCCCCGCGCGCGGCGGGTTGACGATGGCCGCGTCGGGTCGCGGCAGGCTCGCCAGCAGGTCTTCGGCCTTCCCGGCGATGAGCCGCACCTCCCCCCCCAGCCCACGCTTTTTCGCCCACTCGATCGCCTTCTCGTCGGCGTCGACGCTCACAACCTGTGCACCCCGCTCCGCGAGCAGGGCCGCGGTGTCGCCGATCCCGCCGTAGAGGTCCCACACCGTCCGTGCCCTGACGTCGCCAAGCTGCTGCACCGCCCAGCGCCGCGCGAGCATCGCCATCTCGGGGTTGACCGGCTCGAACGCGGTCGCCGGAAAGCCGGTCGCCGGTCCGGCGACGACGCGGGCAGCGCCCTCGGCCGGCTGCCACCAGCACACGACCTGCTGGCCGTCCGGCAGCGCCGCGCGCAGATCGGCGGCGCCAAGCCACGGCTCCCCGGCCGACTCCGCGACCACGTGGCGACGCCCCTCCCGGTCCAGGCGCAGGGTGAGGTGTGTGCACTTGGCGGGCAACAGGTCGAGATGCTTGCGCAAGTCGCGCCACAGGGCCATCAGCCGGAAATCGGCGATCTGGCAGTCCACGAGCGGGAATACCCGCCCGGGCTGATCGTAGGGATGCAACCCGACCGCCTTCGACCGCCCTCTACCACCCTCTACCGCCAGACTCACTTTCGTCCGATACCGCCACTCTTCAACGGATTCCACGATCTCGGGGTCCGGGACGTCCACCTTGCCGATGCGCCGCAGGGCGTCGCCGACGATCGCCCGCTTGGCCGCGAGCTGCGCGTCGTAGGCAAGGTGTTGGAGTTGGCAGCCGCCGCAGCGATCCTGCGAGAAGTGCTGGCAGGGAGGCGTGACGCGGCTGGCGACCGGCTCGAGCACCGTCTCCAGCTCACCGCGGGCGAAGCTCTTGTGCAACGTCAGGCCGTCGGCCTTGAGCCGCACCCGCTCCCCTGGGGCCGCGCGCGGCACGAACACGGCCCGGCCGTCGGCGAGCCGCCCCACGCCATCGCCTCCGGCGGCGATGCCCGTGATCGTGACCAGCTCGCTCAAGACCGCAGCCCTTCGCGGCGGGCGGCATCTGCCCAGGCGGACCGTCGGACAGTCGGACTGTCGGACCGTGAATCAGCCTTGGCCTCCGTCCTGCGCTCATCCGCCAGCATGGCGGCAGCGACCGCGACCGCCTGGACGAGATCGTCTGGCGGCGGGGCCTCCAGCAGCCGCGCGCCGACGCGCTCCAGATAGGTGATGTCGATCTCGCCGCGGCGGAACTCGGGGTCGTCCATCACCCACAGGTGGAAGCTCTGCGAGGTCGGCAGGCCGACGATGACAAGCTCGCGCAGCGCCCGTCGCATCCGCCGGATCGCTATCTCACGCGTTTCGCCCCAGGCCAGCAGCTTCGCCAGCAGTGGATCGTAGAACAGCGTCACGTCGTTGCCGGCCTCGACCCCCCCATCCCAACGGATGCCTGGACCCGCGGGGACCCGCAGGTACTGCACTTTCCCCGACGCCGGGAGGAACCCGTTGGCGGGGTCCTCGGCGGTGATGCGGCATTCGATGGCGTGCCCCCGGGGCTCCAAGCTCACCCCGCCGCGGATCCGCATCGGCTCCCCTCCGGCGATCCGCAGCTGCTCGCGCACCAGGTCCACCCCGTACACGAGCTCGGTGACGGGGTGCTCGACCTGAATGCGGGTATTCATCTCGAGGAAGTAGAACTCGCCGGTCGGCGCGAGCAGGAATTCGATGGTGCCCGCGCCCAGGTAGCCCACGGCCCCCGCGGCCGCCGTGGCGGCCTCCCCCAGCCGGCGTCGCAGCGCCGGTGTGACGGCCACCGACGGCGCTTCTTCGATGAGCTTCTGGTGGCGGCGCTGAATGCTGCACTCGCGCTCGCCCAACGAGACGACGCGGCCCGACCGGTCGGCGAGGATCTGGATCTCGATGTGACGCGGGCGCTCGAGGTACTTCTCGATGTACACCGCCCCCGCCCCGAACGCCTTTTCCGCCTCGCTGTGCGCCCCGCGCAGCGCGGACTCGATCTCGTCGAGGGCGCGTACGAGCCGCATCCCCTTGCCGCCGCCGCCGGACGCCGCCTTGAGCAGCACCGGTAACCCGAGCCGCTGCGTTTCGCGGCGCGCCTCGGCAGCATCGCGGACAGGGGCGGCGGTGCCGGGCACCACGGGGATCCCGGCCGCCTGCATGCGTCGCCGCGCCTCGGTCTTGTCGCCCATCGCCTTGATTGCCGCGGGCGGCGGTCCGACGAAGATGAGCCCGGCGTCCTGTACCGCCCGGGCGAAGGTTTCGCGCTCGGAGAGAAAACCGTAGCCCGGATGAATCGCCTGACACCCCGTGGCCGTGGCGGCCGCAATCAGCTTCGCGATGTCAAGGTAAGACTCGGCAGCAGGTGGGGCGCCGAGCGCGACGGCGGCGTTCGCCGCGCGCACGTGGGGGGAGAGCCGATCGGCGTCGGAATAGACTGCCACGGCCTCGAGACCCTCTTCATGGCACGCCCGGATGATGCGCAGGGCGATCTCGCCGCGGTTGGCGACGAGAATTCGACGCAGGGGGGACACCCCACCTTCCGCACCCAGTTGTCGGTTATCGGTCATCGGTCATCGGTAAGCGACGATCCCGAATGAGCCACCGACGAGCGAAAACCGACGACCGTGAACCGCTCATCGTCGACACCCGACCTCCTTCGCCACACCGTACGTCGCGAGCGTCCCGCACAGCGACGGCGTCAGCGCCACCGCCCGATGGTACAGCGTCAGCGCCGGCCGTGCCCAGGGATCGTGCGCCTGAATCGCGAGCTGCAACGCGGCAAAACCAAAATCCTGCGGCGGGACCGGATCGCGCGCCGCTCCGCTGCCGGTGACCCACACCAGCGGCCGGGTGCTCCACTGGACGCGCGAGCCGTCGTCGGGCGGGCGGGCGAAGCCCATGCTCGCGCACACCGGGCGCCGGGCCGCGAGCAGCTCGATCCACGGTACGCCGCGCGCGCGCCGCGGCGGTGCCCGCCCGAGCCGGAGGTCGTTCGCGACACGCGCGCGCAGCGCGCCGTCGATCGTCCACATCGCGTAGGGAATGACGGTGATGTCGGTCCGCAGCAGGCGCGCGAATCGCAGGTACAGCACCGCGAACGTATTGGACGGGTCGGAGGTGAGCAGCACCCCGCCGCGGGGACACGCGCGCAACAGATTCTCGCCCAGCTCCTCGAGCACCGGCGTGAGCCGTGCGCCTGGGGGCATCATGCCGAAGGTACGGACGCCCGCGTCGCTCCCTTCCGACTCCCAGGCCAGCACCGCGCGCTCACCCCAGGCGAAGACGCGGAACGCACGCGCCGAGTCGGCTCGGGCCGTGCTGGGCTCGAGGGCGGCGGCCCTGGTGAAGGCGAGGTCGGCGGTGTCCAGCGCGGCGCGCGTCCCGACCGTGTCGGCGCCCGCGACGTGCCGATGGTAGTCCGCTGCCACCCGCATGAGCCCCAGCCCCAGCTGGAACCACGCCCCGGCATCGCCCGAGTCACGGGCGACCCGGGCCCGCAGCAACATCAAGGTGTCCCCGCCCGGCGGCGGGGCCTGGAGCAGGACCGCGACCAGGGCGCTAGAGAGGAATGTTGCCATGCTTGCGCGCCGGAACGCGGTCGCGCTTGGTCTCCAGGGTGGCGAGCGCGGCGATCAGGCGCGGGCGCGTATCGCGGGGATCGATGATGTCGTCGAGGTAGCCCCGCGCGGCGGCTTCATAGGGGTGCGCGAACTTCTCCCGGTACTCGTCGATCTGCTCCTCGGTCGCCTCCCCCTTGTACAGGATCTCGACCGCGCCCTTCGGCCCCATCACGGCGATCTCGGCGGTGGGCCAGGCGACGTTATAGTCGCCGCGGATATGCTTGGAGTTCATCACGTCGTACGCACCGCCGTAGGCTTTGCGCGTGATCACCGTGAGCTTGGGGACCGTCGCCTCGCAGTACGCGTACAGCAGTTTGGCCCCGTGCTTGATGATGCCGCCGTGCTCCTGCGCGAGGCCCGGAAGGAATCCCGGCACGTCCTCGAACGTCACGAGCGGGATGTTGAAGGCGTCGCAGAAGCGGATGAACCGGGCGCCTTTGACCGACGCCGCGATGTCCAGGACGCCGGCGAGCACGGCCGGTTGGTTCGCCACGACACCGACGGCCCGCCCCCCCAGGCGCGCGAACCCGACGATCAGGTTCCCGGCGAAGTCGCGGTGCACTTCGCAGAACTCCCCCTGATCCACGACCCGGCGGATCACGTCGTGCATGTCGTAGGGCTTGTTCGCGTCGACGGGGACGACCTCCAGGAGCCCGTCGTCGCGACGGTCGGCCGGATCGTCCGTCGGGCGCAGCGGCGGCGCGTCGAGGTTGTTCGACGGCAGGTACGCGAGCAGGGAGCGGATCGCCGTGAGGCTCTCGAGCTCCGAGTCGTGCACGAAGTGCGCCACTCCCGACGTCGCTCCGTGCGCGTCCGCGCCGCCCAGCTGCTCGAACGTGACCTCTTCGTGCGTCACCGTCTTCACAACGCTGGGGCCGGTGACGAACATGTAGGAGATGTTGCGGACCATGAACACGAAGTCGGTGATGGCAGGGCTGTACACCGCGCCGCCGGCGCAAGGGCCAAGGACGGCGCTGATCTGGGGGACGACGCCCGAGGCGAGGGTGTTACGCAGGAAGATCTCGGCGTAGCCGCCGAGCGACGACACCCCTTCCTGGATGCGCGCGCCGCCCGAATCGCTGAGCCCGATGATCGGGGCGCCGTTGCGCACCGCGAGGTCCATCACCTTGCAGATCTTTTCCGCGTGCGCCTCGGAGAGCGAGCCCCCGAACACCGTGAAATCCTGGGCAAACACGTAAACCAGGCGCCCGTCGACCCGCCCCCAGCCGGTCACGACGCCGTCACCCAGCACTTTCTGGTCGGCGAGTCCGAAATCGGTCGCGCGGTGCGTGACGAAGCGGTCCAGCTCCACGAACGTGCCGGGGTCGAGCAGCACGTCGAGCCGCTCGCGCGCGGTCATCTTCCCCTTCTCGTGCTGCGCCTGCACGCGCTCCGCGCCCCCGCCCTGCTCGGCTTCCGCCCGCTTCTGGCGCAGGAGTTCCAGCTTCTCTTGCATGGTCATGGCGACAAGATAGACGCCGAGGCGCCGAGGCGCTAAGTGGACGCCAAGCAAAGAGTGGTCAGGACATGTCTATCCTGACCACTCTCACCTCGCATCCACTCGGCACCTCCGCGCCTAGGCGTCTACCTTGACGTCTTCCTGTCCTTCCTCCTTGGGGAAGCCGGTCGCCGCCAGCACGATGCGGTGATGGATCGGGTCGACTTCGAGCACCTTCAGCTCGACCGCCTGCGCCTCCTTCACCGCCTCTCCCGGATTGTGGATGTCGGGGATGCCCAGCTGCGACATCGGCACGAAACCCTCGATGTCGCTGCCGATGTCCACCACCACCCCCTTGTCCATCAGCCGCAACACGCGGCCACGCAGCTCCGTGCCAACGGGGTAGGTCTCGCCGATGCGCAGCCAAGGATCCTCCTGCGCCTGCTTGAGACCCAGCGAGATGCGCTTGTTCTCGGCGTCGACGTTCAGGACCAGCACCTCCACTTCGTCGCCCTTCTTCACCACTTCGGAGGGGTGCTGCACGCGCTTCGTCCACGACATGTCGGAGATGTGGATCAGGCCGTCGATCCCCGGCTCGATCTCCACGAACGCACCGAACGAGGTGAGGTTCCGCACCTTGCCCTTGAGCCGCGTGCCCACGGGGTACTTCTGCGGCAGCGCCATCCACGGATCCTCCTCGGTCTGCTTCATCCCAAGGGAGATCTTCTCTTCGGTCTCGTCCACTTTGAGCACCACGGCTTCGATCGTCTCGCCGATCGACACGACCTTCGACGGATGGCGCACGTTGCGGGTCCAGCTCATCTCGGAGATGTGCACAAGGCCTTCGATCCCCGGCTCCAGCTCGACGAACGCCCCGTAGTTGGTGATCGAGACCACCTTGCCCTGCACGCGCGTGCCGACCGGATACCGCTGGGCGACGTCGTGCCACGGGTAGGTCTGCAGCTGCTTCAAACCGAGACTGATGCGCTCGCGCTCCCAGTCGATGTCCAGCACCTTCACTTCGAGTTCCTGCCCGATGCGCACGAGCTCGGACGGATGCGACACGCGGCCGTAGCTCATGTCCGTGATGTGCAGCAGCCCATCCACGCCGCCCAGATCGATGAACGCGCCGAAATCCGTGATGTTCTTCACGACGCCTTTGCGAACCTGGGCGACCTGGAGCTCCTTCATCAGGACGTCGCGCTTGGTCTTGCGCTCAGCCTCCAGCAGCACGCGGCGCGACACGACGATGTTGCGGCGTCGCTTGTTGAGCTTGATGATCTTGAATTCGAACGACTGGCCGAGCAGCTCGTCGATGTTGGGCACGCGGCGCAGTGCGATCTGGCTGCCCGGCAGGAAGGCGTCCACGCCCATCAGGTCCACCACCACCCCGCCCTTGATCTTCTTGACCAGCGCGCCCTGCACCGGCTCGTCCTTCTCGTAGGCCTCGCGGATCCGCTCCCACACCCGCATGAAGTCGGCCTTCTTCTTCGAGAGGACGACGGCCCCTTCCTGATCCTCGAGATGCTCGAGGAAGACCTCGATCTCGTCGCCTTCCTTGAGGCTCTTGGGATCCTTGAATTCGTCGATCGCGACCGCCCCCTCCGACTTGAACCCCACGTCGAGGATCACCGCGGTGTCCGTAACCCGCAGCACTTTCGACTTGACGATCTCGCCTTCCTCGATGTTGGAGAGCGTTCCCTCGTACAGCTCCGTCATCTTGGCGATTTCTTCGGGGGAGTACTCTTCGTGCAGGTCGGTGCGCACCCGCAGGTGAGACGTCTTCTTGGGCGCGCCTTCGGTGGGGGATTCCACGTCCCGAGCTTCAGCCAGCATCAAGGGTTACCGGTCCGGTAGTGCGTTTGAGCAATGCGCCCCGGAAACCACCCCGGGGCGGGGGAACACGCAAAGCTAGCCGCGGAAGCGTGCGCGCGCTAGCGCCACCACGCGCGCAACCTGCTCCTCCAGCGACACATGCGTCGTGTCCAGCAGGACGGCGTCCGCAGCGGGCTTGAGCGGCGCCACCGGTCGCTCGCGATCTGCGTCATCCCGGGCTGCGAGGGCCTGACTCTCGCGCCGCACCCGCTCAGCGTCGGGCGCCTGACCGCGCTGCGTCAGACGGCGGCGCGCCCGCTCTTCCGGTGTCGCCGTGAGAAAAACCTTGAGCGGCGCATCGGGGAACACCACGGTCCCGATGTCCCGCCCGTCCACCACGACGCCGGCGGGATGTTGCCGCACGACCCGCTGTTGCTCGGCGTTCACCCAGGCGCGCACCTCGGGCAACGCCGCCACCGCTGACACCCGGGTCGTCACCCGCTCCGAGCGCACCGCCTCCTCGACATCCACGCCGGCCACGGTGGGAACGAACTCACGTCCCACCAGCGCGAGCGTGATGGGGAGCTCCTGGGCGAGCGCCACAATCCGCTGGGGGTTCCACCCTTCCCCCTTCCCCCCTCCCTCGTCCCCGAGATTGTCGAGCGCCGCCAGGGTCATCGCCCGATACAATGCCCCCGAATCGAGGTGCGCCCACCCCAGCCGCTCTGCCACGAGCGCGCCGGTGGAGGACTTGCCTGACGCCGCCGGACCGTCAATCGCGATGACGCGGAGGGTCACGTTACCCGTTGCCGGTTGCCCGTTGCCTGAATACGTCGCAAATCGGAGAAAAACCCCGGATAACTGATCGCTACCGATGCCCGCTCCGACAGCCGCACGGCCCCGCCGGGCACCGTGCCCAGCACGGCGAACGCCATCGCCAGGCGGTGATCGCCGGCCGTGTCCACCCGCCCTCGCGGCGGTGCCGGCGTGCCGGCGACGTAGAGGTCGTTGCCACGAGCCTCCGCCGCTCCGCCCAGCGTCCGCAGGTTCGCCGCGATGAGCTCGAGGCGGTTGCTCTCCTTCACCCGCAGCTCGCCGACGTCGCGGAACACCGTCTCCCCGCGGGCCCGGCTGGCCAGCACCGCCAGCACCGGAACCTCGTCAACGAGGGTCGGGATCTCCGCTGCCGCGACTTCCGTGCCCACCAGCCGCGCGGGGCGCACCAGCAGGTCCGCCACGGCCTCCCCGCCCGACTCGCTCAGATTCAGTCGCGCGACGCGCGCTCCCATGCGCTCCAGCACGACGAGGAACCCCGTGCGCGTGGGGTTGACCCCCACGTTCTCGAGCAGCAGCTCGCCTCCGTCGGCGAGCACAGCGGCGGCCACGAGGAACGCCGCGGACGAGATGTCGCCGGGAACCACGAGGCGGAATGGCGGAATGGCGGACCGGCGGTCTGAGGGCACGAAAGACACCGCCGTGTCGTCCACCCGCAGCTGCAACCCCAAGTGGACGAACAAACGCTCGGTGTGATCCCGCGATCGGTACGGCTCACGCACGGTGACGGGGACTCCGCCGGTGAGCCCCGCGAACAGCAGAGCGCTCTTCACCTGGGCGCTGGCGACGGGACTCGTGTAGTCGAGGGGCGTCAGGCGTCCGCCGCGGATCCTGAGCGGGAGCGTGTCGCCCCCTTCTTCCTCTATATGCGCCCCCATCGCCCGCAAGGGCTCGGTCACGCGCCGCATCGGCCGTCGCCGCAGCGACGCATCGCCCGTGAGCCGCGCCGGGAACCGCTGCCCCGCTAGCAGGCCCAGCGTCAGGCGCGCGGTGGTGCCCGAGTTGCCGCAGTCCAGGGATCCGCCCGGCCTGGAGAGTCGGCCCCCCCGCACCGTCACGACCACCCCGTCGCGCACCGTCGACACGACGGCGCCCATCCGGCGCAGCACCCGCGCCGTGCTCTTGACGTCCTCACCGGTGAGCAGCCCCGTGAGCTCGCAGCGCCCCCCACCCTCCCCACCCCGGGTGAGTGCCGCCAGCATCAGCGCCCGGTGCGATATGCTCTTGTCCCCGGGGACGCGAACCGTCCCGGCGACCTTCATGCGTCGAGCCCCCGGCGCCAGTCGGCCGCCCGGGTCAGCCACGCCCGCAGCGCGATGGGGTCGCCCGCCTCCAGCGCGCGCTCGACTTCGCCCAGCGGCTCCTCCAGCGCCCGGAGCGCCGGGAGCAGCACATCGCGGTTGAGCAGCAGGATCTCCGTCCACAGGCCGGCGTCGCTAGCGGCGAGCCGCGTCGTGTCCCGCGCGCCGGGGCCCAGGCCGGCCCCTGGAGGCGCCTCGCGCGCGAGGTACACGCCCAGCAGCGAGGCAACGACCTGGGGCACGTGACTGGTGACGGCCAGCTGCGCGTCGTGACGCTCCGCGTCCAGCATTACCGCGTGCGCTCCGGCCACCGTCTCCCAGAAATGCGCGATTTCCCGCGCGGCCTCCTCGCCGCCCGCCGCCGGAGTCACGTAGACGACCGCGCCCGCGAACAGATCCGCGCGCGAGGCCTCGAAGCCGTGGCGGTGCGTGCCGGCGAGCGGATGGCTCCCCGCGAATCGCGCCGCGAGGCCGAGGGCTTCCGCCTTGGCCACGATGCTGCGTTTGACCGATCCGACGTCGGTCACGAGCGCGCCGGCCCGGAGGTGGGGGGCGAGCGCCGCGAGCAGGTCGAGATTCGCCGCTGGGGGAGCCGCGAGGACGAGCAGGTCGACCGCGCGGGCGACCTCGCGGGCGCTGGCCGGCGCGTCGTCGAGGGCGCCCTGCTGCGCGGCGGCGGCGCGCTCGTTCGCCCACGGCGACCAGCCGATGATAGTGGGGACGCCCGCCCGCTTCGCCTGGCGCGCCAGCGAGCCCCCGATCGCGCCGAGGCCGATGATGCCGAGTCGGGTAGGACGCAGGGGCAGACTCCGTGGCGGTCTTGTGTCCGGGTCGCCGAAATGTAGGTATAGGGCATCGGCATGACAAACGCGCCACCGGCTTCTTCCGCACGCGGCCCGTGGCACCGGGCGCCGAGCATCACCCGCCTGCTCGCGGTGACCTTCGTCGCCGTAGCAGTGGTCGGCACGGTGATCCAGATCGCCGTGTGGCGGAGCGCCCGCAGCACCCAGGATGCGATGCTCCAGCTCTCCCGCGAGCTGGACGCAGCTCAACGCCTCACGACCTCCCCCGCGATCGACACCCAGCTCGACGCCACGCGCGACCTCGCCGCCGAGGCCGCGGACGACGCCATCCAGGCTGCGGCCGCGACCACCGTCATCTTCGCCGCCATGCTCGCGGTGCTCGCGATCGGACTCTGGTACAACCGGCGCCGCCTCGCGCAGCCGTTCGCCCGGGTGACCGCCGCGCTGGCACGCGTCACCGCCGGCGACTACATGGAGCGACTCGACGAAACGGCGCCGGACGAATTCGGCGTGCTCTCGCGCGGGATCAACCGCATGGCGGCCAGCCTGGCGTGGCGGGACCGGATGCACGAGTATCTCGCCGGGCTGCTGACCGCCCTCAACACCCCGGCCGGCGAGGGAGCCGGGCTGCGCCAGGCCCTCGGCATCCTCGGGGGCGTCACGGGAGCCGCCGCCATGGTGTTGTACCTGCCGAGCTTCGACGCCAACGAGTGGACGCCAGTCGTCGCCAGCGGCGTCGAGGCGCAGGGTGTGGGACGCCCGATCGTCCGGGAGCTCGTGGGCGACCGCCCCGAATCCCGCGAGCTGCTCGGCAGCGCGGCGAACGAGGCCCGCGAAAAGCTGCGGATCGCCGGATCCCCGCCCGCCGTGTTGACCCTGGTGCCGCTGCGGGTCGGCGGGCGGCTCGCGGGCCTGCTGGCGCTCTTCTCCGCGGCCGCGCTGACGCCGGACCAGCGCGCGGCGCTCGAGATCGCACTCCCCAACCTGGCCATCGCGTGCGAGCGCGAATCGTCCCATCGGCGCACGCGCCGCCAGGCGGCGGAGACGCGGCGCGCGGCGACCTATCTCGAGGATCAGTCGGACGAGCTCACGCG
>QHVC01000180.1 GCA_003222205.1 Gemmatimonadota bacterium
TGTTGTTGGCGTCCGCAGATGTGATTACGACGGTGTCGGTCAACGTGCCCGCGGGTTGGCCGGTCGGGTTTAACGTCAGAACGAGATCCGACGGCGCCAAGCCCGGCGAGCCCGAGAGCGAGAGCCAGGTCACGCTCGGCGCGAGCGACGCAGACCAGTTCAGACTCCCGCTGCCACTATTGGTGATGTGCAGCGTGTCGGTCCGCGAGGTGGACGACCCGACGTTCGCCGAATCGGTTATGGACGCCGGCGTCACCGCGAGGACGGGCTGCTGTAGCCTCAGGATCACCGGGATACGCTTGGTTGTTCCCGCTTCTGGCGAGACGATGCGAATCGTGTCGCGATACGTACCCGCTGGCCGCGCCCCGACGAGGATCGTGTCGACGATCGCGTCCGGCGCGGCGCCCGAGGTTTTCGACAGGTGGACCCACGCGCTGTCCTTCGTAGCCGTCCAGGTGAGCGACCCCGTGCCACCTCTCGAGATGCGCACAGTGTCCACGAAGACTGCCGAGCTGCCGGCGTTGCCGCTGTGAACGACGCTGTCCAGCGAGACAATGAGCACTGGCTGCTGGACGGTGAACGTGACCGGGATCTTGGCCGGGGAGCCGGTGATCGCTCCCGCGTCCACGAGCACGGTGTCGGTGTAGGTGCCGGCCGTGAGGCCCGCCGGACTCAACGTGAGGGTGAGGGATGTGTTCTGAGGTTGCCCCGGTGTCGACGGCGAGAGGCTCAGCCACGCGCTGCTCAGCACCTTCGAGGGAGACCAAGTAAAGCTCGGCGAGCCAGTGTTCGCGACGCTCAGGATGGCTGTCACCGGGCTGCCGGTGGCGAGAGCAGTATCGTTCACGCTCCCTGGTGTCACCGAAAGCACCGGCCCGGTGGTCACCACCTTGAACGCCGAGTCGGGCGAGAACTGGGTCCACGGCCCAAGCCGGCCCGTCTGATCCACGACGCGGGCCCGCCACCGATACCACGTGCCGGTCTGAAGGTTTGGCACCGTGACGCTGAGCGGCACACCCAGCGTAGCGTTGGGGACGACGCTGCCGGTATCGGTGGGTGTGCCGGTGAACGCCGTCGTGACCGGTCTCACCTCGACCTGAATCCGCAGCGAGTCACGGACGTTGTTGTCGTGCCCCGTGGCCGCAAGCACGACCGTGGTGTTGTTGACCGAGTCGTGAGGCGGTATTGCGGCACCACCGGTCGTCCGTTGGGCGAGCGCGGTAACCGCCGTGGGCGCCACGGGATGCGTCAGCGTCACCGTGTACGCGAACTGCGCGCTGTCGAACGTCGTCGCTTCGATACGGTACTGGCCGGTTGTCGGCAGCGGGAACTGCGTGAGACACGAGTTCCGGCCCAGGCCCGGACAATCGTCGTTCGAGGCGATCACCGTCCCGCTCGCGTTCAATAGATAGAGGTACGTGTCGAGATCGGTCTGGGCGCCGGTCGTGAGGAACACATTGATCGTGTCGCCGGCGGTGCCGGTAAACCGGTATAGATCGGCGAAGCTGCGCGCGCGCTGCGGCGAACGGCAATCGCCCGGCGCGAAGCTGCCGGCGACTGACGTATCCGCGGCCACTAGCGTGGTCGGACACACGACGCGCAACGACACCCGGATCCGCTCCGGCGAATTCTTGGCGCCGACGCTGGTGAGCACCACCGTGTCGGAGTACAACCCCTCGACGAGCCCTGCGGCGCTCGCCACGAGCCGCATCGAGTCGCGCCCCAGGGCGGGGAGTGTGAGCGTGTCCGGCGTCACCGTCAGCCACGTGGCGCTCGCGGCAATGCGTGCCTTCACGCCTAGCGTGACGGTGCCCGTGTCTCGGATCCGGCGGAACGTCGTATCGGCTTGAGTGGTGCCGAGTCGCAAGGAGTCCGCGAAGAAGAACGTCGTGTCGGCGACCAGCACCGGCGGGCTGACCTGGGCGGTCGCGCTGTCCGCGGCATTGTCGTGCGTCGCGACGACGAATATGACGTTGCCCGTGTCCACCGCCCGGGCGAGGCCGGTGACCGCGTCGATCGTGAGACGTGCGGGTGCCCGGGATATCCAGCTCACTTGCGGGTTCGCGATGGTACTGCCGAGGCTGTCAGTCCCGCTCGCCGTGAACGTCAGCGTGTCGCCGAGACGGTTGAACTTGGGGTTCGCCGGGGCCACTCTGAGAGAATCGAGCTTGAAGCGCACGACGACCTGCGCCGTGCCGTTCGCAGAGCCGCCGCCCGCCCCGCTCCTCGCGTCGATCGTCGCGGTCCCCTCGGCAACGCCCCGAATGCGGACCGAGTCGCCCGCAGCGCTCACGATCTGGGCGATCCCGGTCGCCAGGCTCTGCCACACCAGCCCCGCACCCGGGATGAGCGAGCCGTTGGCGTCGCGCACGGCGGCGTGGAAGCTGACTGGGGCGATGACGGCGCGCACCGTGACGAGCGCCGGCGTCACGGTCACCGACCGCGCGGCCTGAACGACGTCCACGGTCACGCTCTCCGCGGCCGCGTCGAGCGTGCCGCGGATCTTCGTCGAGCCGTTGGCGATCGCGGTGACGCGTCCGCCGGAGGTGACCGAAGCCACCCCGGGGTTGTCGCTCGTCCAGCTTGTGGTGTGCGGGGCGATGATGCTGTCGTGCGCGTCGAAGGCCGTGTCCTGGAGCGTCGCGGCATCGCCGAGGCTGGCAAAGCGCAGGCTGGACGGCACCGGCACGAGGCGTGCGCCGCGCTGCTGGACGACGACCCCGGCGGTTCCCGTCACGCCCCGGCTATTTGCCGTGACCGTCACCGGAGTACCTGTGGACATGCGCGCGACAGCGCGGCCCATAGTGTCCACCGAGACGGCGGCGCCCCCGGAGCTCCAAGAGACCCGGGCCTGCGGCACCACCGTGCCGCCCGAGTCGCGGACCACGGCGCTGAGCTGCGCCGTGTCGTTGAGGCTCGTGAGGGTCACGCTGTTCGGCGTCACGGTCACGGAGGCATACGCGAAACGGACGGTCAGAGTATCGGAGACACTGGCGGTGAAATCGCCGGCCGCCGCCGTGACCTGAATCCGGGACCGGCCCTCCTTCTGCGGCTGGAGCAGCCCTTGACCGGTCGCCAGCGTGCGGGCGGTGACGACGGCGGCGCTGTCGCTCGTCCAGTCGAAGGCGACCAGCGAATCCGGGATCGCGTTGCCCAGGGAATCGCGAGCGGTCGCATGCACGGTATCAACGACAGCGACCCGGCGGATCGTGTCCAGGACCGGGGCGAAGCCGACCGCGCGCGCGTCCTGCCGCACGGTAATCGTCGCCGTGTCGGCGTGGTTGCTGTTTGCGGCCACGACGCGGGTCTGGCCGTTCCGCTGGGCGGTGATGCGACCCGTCGTGTCGACGGTGGCGACGGCCGGAACGGTCGAAGTCCAGGTGAGCAGCGTGGCGGGCACCGAGCTGCCTCTGGCGTCCCTAGCGTCGGCGGCGACGCTCGTGGTCTCGGCGAGGCTCCGCATCCGCAGGCTGCGCTGGGTGAGCTGCACGCTGGCAACGA
>QHVC01000053.1 GCA_003222205.1 Gemmatimonadota bacterium
CGTTCCCACGACAGAGCCGAGGACGATGGGGTCGAGAAAGGCCGTCTCGACGCGGACCTCAGGAGCACCACAGAGGGTGATCGTCATGTGCCACGCGTGGAATTCGTGGGTGAAGGCGGGCTCGCGCGCGAGGTGGGCAGAATCCGATTTGCTCGGCAGGGCGGTGTGTTGCCACGAGCGGCCGCCATCCGCCGAGATAGCGTCTCCGCGCAGATAACTCACCACGAGCTTGCCGCTCGCCAGCTTAAGAATCCCGTACGTGTACTGGTTCCGGATCCGCCCCATCACCGGATCCTTCGCCGTCGTCGCCCCCGCCGAGTCCGTGATCACCGCCCACGTCTTGCCGTCGTCGCTGGTGACCTTGACCCCGTCCGCAGTCGAGATGTACGTCGTGTCACCCAACGTGAAGATTCCGTTCGGCGCCACGTACTGCCACTCAGGGCCCAACTCGCGAAACTCCCAGTTCCGCCACGTCTTGCCGCCGTCGGACGACAGCCCCCAGCCGTTGCCGACCGTCCCGTACCAGATCTGCCCCCGCGGCCCGAACCCGAACGCGTGCACGAAATCCCAGGAGATGCTGGGAGCCGTGGTATCGTTGGAGTGACGGAGCTGTTGCCAGTTGCCTGTTCCCGGTCGCAGCACGAAGATCCCCTGCCCGTAGGTCCCCACCCAGATCGCGCTGTCCGGCCCGCGCGCCAAGGCCAAGACGTGCACGCCCCAGCCGGAGCTGTCGGGGAGAGGTGGGATCGCCTGGGCGGAAGCGGCGCTTGCCAGAGCAACGGTGAGCGTGGCGAGAAGTGCGGAATGCGGAACGCGGAATGCGGAACATTGGCGGCAAGTTCGAACTGCAGTCCCGCGGATCGGCCCTGCCCTGAAACTCCGCATTCCGCACTCCGCATTCCGCATTTGCTTCAGCCTCTCGGCGCGTACACCGTCGGCACCAACCGAATCTCCGTCACATCGACCTTCGGCGGCCGCGTCACCGCCCAGAGCACCGCCTCCGCGACATCCTCGGCCCGCAGCATGTCCTTGCGCTTGGTGAACCCGGGCTTGGAGTCGGGATCGACCGCGTCCCAGATGTCGGTGTCCACGGGACCGGACGACACCAGCGTCGTGCGCACCCCCGACTTCGTCGTCTCCACCCGGATCACCTCGTGCATGCCGCGCACGCCGAACTTACTGGCCGCATAGGCGGTCGAACCCGAGAAGGCGACGTGGTCCGAGATCGAGCCGATCGTCACGAGGTGCCCACTGCCGCGCTCCACCATCGCCGGGACGAACCCGCGAGCCACGAGAAACGGGCCGGTGAGGTTCGCCGCGATCAGCTCGGAGAAGTCCTTGGGGGACGTCTCCTCGAGCCGCTTGATGAAGAACGTCCCCGCGTTGTTGACGACCACGTCCGGGACGCCGAGCTCGCCGCGCACCCGGGTCACGGCGCGCTCGACCTGAACCGGATCGCTCACGTCACAGCGGAGATCGGTCTGGCGGTCCGCCGAGCCGTCGGTGAGGGAGCGGGCGAGCCGCACGACATGGAAGCCCGCCGCCCGCAGCTCGTCGGCCACCGCGAGGCCGATGCCGCGCGAGGCGCCGGTGACGACCGCGAGCGTCACTCGAGCCAGCGGCCGCCGTGCACCAGGCGCAGGAATTCGTCGCGCGTCTTGCCGTCGTCGCGGAACGCGCCGCGCAAGGCGCTCGTGACCGTCTTGGAGTTCTGCTTCTCCACCCCGCGCATCATCATGCACAGGTGGTAGGCTTCGATCACGACGCCGACGCCGAGGGGCTTCAACACCCGGCACAACGCGTCGGCGATCTGGTCGGTCAGACGCTCCTGCACCTGGAGCCGGCGCGCGAACACTTCCACGACCCGCGGGATCTTGGACAGCCCCACGATCTTGCCGTTAGGCAGGTACGCCACGTGCGCCTTGCCGAAGAACGGCAGCAGGTGGTGCTCGCACAGGGAGTAGATCTCGATATCGCGCACGCAGATCATGCTCTCGTGCTTCTCGGTGAAGATCGCGTCGCCGATCACGTCCTCGACCGCCATCTGGTAGCCGCGGGTCAGCCATTTGAGCGACGCTTCGACGCGCGCGGGCGTCTCCCGCAGCCCCTCGCGTTTGGGGTCCTCGCCCAGCTGCTCGAGCATCCCGCGCACCAGCGGCTGGAAGGGGTCGGTGGGCGGCACCTGCTCCTCGTGGAAGCTGTGCAGGCTCGCCGATTTCATCTCATCGCGTCCCATCAGTCACGCCCCGTCGTAGTCCACGTAATTACGCTCCGTCTCCCACAGCCGGATGTGGGCGAGTCGGGCCGGTTTGACGGCCGGCTCCAGCACCCGCCAGCACACCACCGCGATGTTCTCCGCCGTGGGGTTGAGGTCGCGGAACCACGCGACGTCGAGATTCAGGTTCTTGTGATCCAGGTGCCGCACCAGGCACTCGGTGACGATCTCCTTGAGGCGCTGGATGTCCATGACATAGCCGGTCGCGGGGTCGATCTCGCCGTCGACGGAGACCTCGAGGTCGTAGTTGTGCCCGTGGAAGTTGGGGTTGTTGCACACTCCGAACACGCGGGCGTTCTCGTCCTCGCTCCACCGCGGGTTGCCGAGCCGGTGGGCGGCGTTGAAGTGCACGCGACGGGTGACGACGCAGCGCGGCATGGCTAGATTGGGCTCCTCCGTGCGACTGCTAAAGGTACTCGCGGCCGTGTCCCAGGCGGGAGCCTCCGCGCTCTCGGCCCTGTGGACCTTCCCCAGCATCCTCGTCTCCGCGTTCCTCGTTGCCTGGGGCGCGGAAGCCGCGCAGTTCCTGATCTCCCAGGGCCTGGCGCTCGCCCTGCTGGCGTGGCTGCAGACGCTCCCCGAGTTCGCCGTCGAGGCGGTGATCGCCTGGGAGGCGGGCAAGGATCCGGCGCGCGCCCACCTGGCCATCGCGAACTTGACCGGCGCCATCCGCCTGTTGCTGGGCCTCGGCTGGCCGATGATTTACTTCGTGTTCGCCGTCTCGGGCCGCAAGACCGCCCGCGAGCGGCTGCCGGCGATCAAGCTCGACAGGGAGCACGCCGTCGAAGTGATCGGGCTCATCCCGCCGCTGCTCTACTTCCTGGTCATTCTCGCCAAGCGCAGCTTCGGGTGGGTGGACGCGGTGGTGCTGATCGCGTTGTACGTGGCGTACCTCCGGGTGCTGTTCAAGAACCCGCCACACGACGCGGAGAAGGTGAGCTCCGCGCCGGCCGTCTCCCGCTGGGCGTACCGTCAACGCGGGTGGCGGCGCCCGGCGGCGATCATCGGCCTGTTCACCGTCGGGGGCGCGCTGCTGTACGTGACGGCCCACCCCTTCCTCGAGTCGATGCTCGCCGTGGCCGGGGTCGTTGGGGTGAGCCAGTTCGTGCTGGTGCAGTGGGTGGCGCCGTTTCTTTCCGAGTTCCCCGAGAAAGTCTCGGCGTTCTACTGGGCGCGGCGCGTCACCCACGCGCCGATGGCGCTCATGAACCTGGTGTCCAGCAACATCAACCAGTGGACGGTGCTCGCGGCGATGATCCCGCTGGTGTACGGCTACTCGCACCTGCGGCATTTCGGCGCGTGGAGCGATTTCCACTTCGACGACGCGCAGCAGCTCGAGATCCTGCTCACCCTGCTCCAGACCGGGCTCGCGATGCTGCTGCTCTTCAAGATGGAGTTCGAGTGGCTCGATGCCACGATCATCTTCGTGCTGTGGCTGGTGCAATTCCTGCGGCCGTCGCTGCGCGAGGAGGTAGCGGTGGCCTACGGGCTGTGGATGGTGATCCTGGTGGTGGGCTACGTGGTGGGAGGAAGACCGCTGCTGGCGCCGAAACTGTTCTGGGAGACCATCCGGCGTCCCAGAAACACGATCGGCCGGATCACGTCGTAGACGCGGCCGGCCGGTCGGGCGCAACAGGAACGGAGAGGATTATTGAAGCCCGTGTCGTACGCTTGGTCCCTCACCGTGACTTCGGTCTTCCCCACGAGGGGGCCTGACTTCCGCCCCAGTATCCGGGCCCACGATCGAGCCTGTTGGCTCAATAATTATGCTCTCCGTCCCTGGACTCAAATTACGACGTCAAGCGCAGACGTCAAGCAGAGACGTCGAGAGGGGGAATCATGAATCTGACCGTGCTGTTCGGGATCATTTCGCTGGTGCTTTGGGTGGTGCTGGCGTTCGTGGTGGCGGTGCCCGCGGGGTGGGTGCACCTGTTCTACGTGGCGGCGGTCGTGTTGTTCGCGCGCCGCGTGATGCTGGGGGCGCCGAGGTTCCGGTCGTGACTGGCGGCCGCCCACCCCGGTCCGTACACTAGCCCCGATGCCGGCAGTCAAGCACTGGGACCCCGCTCTCGGGCCGCTGCAACTCAGCACGTTGCGCCGCGCCCTTCAAGCCGAGGGCATGGTCACCGCCTGGTGGTCCGACGTCGCCAACAGCCGGACGCCCGAGCACGCCCACCCGTTCCCCGAATCGCGCTGGGTGCTCTCGGGATTCGTGCGGGTGACGGTCGGCCGCGAGACGTTCGACCTGGGCCCGGGTGATCGCCTCGACCTTCCCGCCGGGACCCTGCACGCCATCGAGGTGGTCGGGCTCTCGCCCGTCGTGTACGTCACGGGTACGACCGACCAGTCCCTGCGCTCCAGCCCGGCGCGTTAGCCCATCACGATGAGAACGGCGACCCCCCAGAGCAGGGTGAGGACCGTGACGGGGATGCCGACCCGCGCGTACTCGGCGAATCCGATTCGCACCCCCCGCGCTTCCGCGCGCTCGGCGACGATCAGGTTGGCCATCGAGCCGATGAGCAGCAGGTTCCCCGCGAACGTCGCGCTCATCGCCACAACGCGCCACATCAGATCCGGGTGGGAGAGCCGCGGCACCGTGGTCCGCCACAACAGCACCGCGGGGACGTTGGAGATCAGGTTGGACAACACCGTCATGACGCCGCTGACGGCGATGGCCGCCATCGGCGTGCCGCCGCCCTGCACCAGTGCCAAGCCGCGTGCATCGATCCACGCTACTGCCCCCGTGCGCTCCAGCCCGCGCATCACCACGAACAGCGACGCGAAGAAGAGGAGCAGCGACCACTCGACGCGATCGATCGCATAGGCAGGATCGCGCTGCGCCACCGCCACCATCAGCGCCCCCGCGCTGATAGCCACGAGCGGCAGCGACCCGCCGGCCAGCCACGCCACACACGCCGCGCCGAACACCAGCACCCCCTTCATCACGAGCGGCCGGTCCACGGCCACCGGCACGGTCTCGAGGCGCTCCCGGAACGGCTCGCCAAGCTCCGCGCGGAAGCTCCAGCGCAGATAGGCGTAGGTGAGGGCGAGCCCCCCCGCCGCCACCGGCAGCATGTGCGTGAGAAACCCACCGAAGGTCGTGCCGCTCCAGATTCCCACCAGCATGTTCTGCGGGTTCCCGGTGATCGAGAGGACGGACCCGACGTTGGCGCCCATCGCGAGGGCGAGGAGGTACGGCGTCGGCCGCACGCGCAGCGGACCCAGCGCCGCGAGCAGGACCGGCGTGACCACCAGACAGATCGTGTCGTTCACGAAGAACGCCGACAACAGCCCGCCGCCCACTACGACGCCGAGGAGCAGGCGGTCGGGCGTGCGGGCGCGCCGCAGCACCCACTCGGCGGCCCATTCGAAGAACTTCCCAACCTCGAGATACCCGACGATCAGCATGAGGCCGAGGAGGAACACGAGCACGTCGAAATCGATGGCCGCGTACGCGTCCTGGAGGGAGAGCACGCCGCCGACGACCATCGCCACCGCGCCGAGCAGGCTCGCCGCCGGCCGGTTCAGATGGACGAACGGGAGCCGCTGGACGGCGATGAGAAGATAGGTGACCGCGAAAATGACGAGTCCGGCGGTCATATCTCCCAGTTGGAGAGCACCACCCCGCGGTCGGGAGCGCGCTCGGCGTACCCCTCGAGCGTCATCCGCAAATCGGTCCAACGGACCCGATAGCCGCGCTCGATGAGCCGCCGGTAGGCGTCCTCGTAGTTGGTCTGGCAGCGGAACGACACGCGGCGGATGCCGGCGCGGGCGGCCGCCGCCTCGGCGGCCGCGACGGCGGCGGTGAAGGCGCGCTCGTCGCGCGCGACGAGCTTCAAGATGCGGACCTCGTCCGGTCCCCGCCCTTCGGCCAGGGGCACCGAATGCCACAGCACGAACGCCTCGAGGCCGCCCTTCCCCTCGACCAGCGCGGTATCGCCGAGGCCGAGCTCGACGGTGAGCTCGAGTTCGCGCGTGTAGTCGGTGCCGGGCGCGAGCGCGTCCACGAGATCGCGGGCGGCGGCGAGCGCCGCGTCCCGCTGCGCGGGGGGACGCTGGGACCACAGGAGTGGCGCGCGGTGGCCGCGCGTGGTGATGTCGTTGGTCATCGTGACGGTGAGGCGGCCGGGCGTGAATCCCAGACGCGAGTAGAACCCGATGTTGTCCACCGTGCGCGGCATCGTCTCGAGTCCCAGGGTCCCGACCCCCTGCTCGACCAGCCAGTCCACCGCCGTCTGGACGACAGTCTTCCCCGCCCCGGCCGCCTGGCGGTCCGGGCGCACGGCGAGCGGCCCCATCCACCCCTCGCGTCCGGAGCGGTGGGCGATGTTGAATGCGGCGACCTTACCGCTCTCGTCGCGCCACAGCATGGCGCCGTCGCCCGCATCGAGCAGGGCGTAGCGCCAGACCTGCGGGTTCAGGTAGGGCACGCGCACGCCCACGAGCCCGTCGCGGCGGTAGCGGTCGGTGAACGCATCGGCGAAGACGCGGTTCAGGGCCTCGATGTCCGCCTCGGTGGCGCGCACGGGCCCGTCGAGCCGGCGCTCAGGCAGCCACGCCCGCATCGGCTCCTCCTTCGCCCGCACCCAGCGTCGCGGTGTCGTCGCGGACCACGCTCGTCCCCCGTCCCGCGTCGTACTCCACACGGATCACGCGGTCGAGCCCGTCGCGCACCTGCTCGATGTGGGTAATCAGTACGACCTGCGGGAAGCGGTCCCCCAACCGGCGCAGCAGCGCCAGGACGTGCTGGCGGCGGCCCTCGTCGAGGGACCCGAAGATCTCATCGAGCACCAGCAGCGACAGCGGCTGGCCCGCCCGCTCCGCGATCATCTGCGAGATCGCGAGCCGCAGCACCAGGTTGGCGATGTCCTCCTCCCCGCCGGAGATCACCGGCTTGGGGACGCCGTCGTCGAGCACCGTCACCTCGTAGTCCTCGCTCAGGTCCACCTCGTCGTAGCGCCCGTCGGTCAGGTCCGCGAGGAAGCCGGAGGCCAGCTCCGCGATCTCGGGCCGCATCGCCGCGTTCAGCTCGCCGCGGAGGTCGCTGAACGCCCGGTCCAGCTCGTTGTGCAGGCGATGCTGGGCCTTGAGCGCGGCGATCTCCCGCTCGCGCGCCGTCCGCTCCGCCTCGCGGCGCTCGGCCTCGCGCAGGTCCTCCTCGCCGCGCACCAGGTCCCCGCGCGCCTCGACGACCTTGAGCTGCGCCTCGTGCAACGCCAGCTGCGCCCGGTCGTGCCGCTCCTTGGCCTTCTTGAATTCGGCTTCTGTGAAGCCCTCCGCCTGGATCGCGGCGAGGAGGTCCTTCACCTGAGCTTCCTTCACCGTCAGCGTCCGCTCGGCCACCTCGGCGTCTTTCACGAGCGTCTCCGCCCGCTCGGCGCGCGTCTCCAGCCCTTTCGCTTCGAGCCGCACCGGCTCCAGCCGCGTCAGCTCGGCCCGCAGCGCCTCGTGTCGCGCCGCGTCGTAGCCGGTGCGGCGGGCCTGCACCCGCTTCTCCAGCTCCGCCGCGCGCCGCCGCGCGGCGACCAGCTCGGCCTGCGCACGGCCGCGCTCGGTGGCCTGCGCCTTCAGCTCGCCCACGCGGCCCGTCGCCGCTCCCAGTTCCGCCTGCACCGCGTCGCGCGCCTCTTCCGCCGCGTTCAGCGTGGCCGGCGACTCCGCGAGCTGCTCCACCCGCTGCTTGAAGAAGTTGCCGTTGATCGTGATGTCCTCGAGCTGCCGGTCGAGCAAGCCCAGCACCGCCTCGTACTCGTCGCCGAGCGGCCGCTGGCACGTCGGGCAGGCGCCCTTGGGCCCGAGCTTCACGATCCGGTCGCGCTGCTCCTTGACCTCCTTGTAGTGCTCCCGCAAGGCGAGCCGCTTGGTCTCGGCGTCCTGGCGGTCGCGCACCCAGGTGGTGCGCTCGGTCTCAATGGCGGCCTCGGCACGGGCCAGCCGCGTCTCGATCGCGATGACCTCCGCCTCGGCCTGCGCCAGCCGCTCCCCCGGCTCCCCCAGCTCCCCGAGCCGGCGCTCGAGCCCAGCGATCGCCCGGCGCAACTCCTCGAGCTTCGCCAGCTCCTCGCGACGCGCCGCCTCTTCGCGCTGCAGCGCTTCCAGACCGTCCCGCTCTTGCTGCAGCGCCTGAATCGGCACGAGCTCGGGCTCGAGCCGTTTCAGCGACTCGCGCGCCGCCAGCGCTTCGGCCATCTCCTTGTCGAGCCGTTGGAACTCCTGCCGCGCGGCCGTGACCGCCTGCTCGGCGATGCGCCGCTCGCCGTCGAGCGACAGGGTGCGGTCGCGCCGCGCCTCCCATGCCTGCCAGTGGGGCTGCTCCTTGGCCAGCGCGCCCTGCGCGGCCTTGCGCCCGGCCTCCACCTCGCGCGAGGCCTTCCGCGCCGCCGCGAGCCGTTGCTGCGCCGCCTCGCGATGCGCCACCAACTCCGCCGGATCGGGCAACCCCGCCTCCAGCCCCTGGAGCTCGGCGGCCAGCGCGTTGCGCCGCTCACGCACGCGCACCTGCGCGATCTCGAGCCGCTCGTAGCCGAGGACCCGGGCCAGGAACTTGCGCCGGTCCACCGGCTTCAGGGCGGACATCACCGCCAGCTCCTTCTGGCCGGTGAAGTACGTGTTGAAGAACTCGTCGTGCGACATCCCCAGCGCGCGCTCGAGTTTCTCGGTCACGGTCTTCAGCGCGTTGGCCACGAGGACTCCGTCCTGATACAGCTCGGCGTCGTGAAGCGAGCGCGCCACGCGGTACTCGTGCGCCCCCACGCCGATTTCCAGCTCCACCCGCACGCTGGAGCGCGGCCTCGCCCGCAGGTTGCGCACCGATTCCTTGTCGCCGCGGGCCGCCTGCCCACCGTAGATCGCCCACGCCATCGCCTCGAGCAGCGTCGTCTTCCCCGAGCCGTTGGGCCCGACAATCCCCGTGATCCCCGGCCCGAACGCGATCTCGGTGTCGGCGTGCTGGCGGAAATTCACGAGCCGGAGGCGGTGGAGCCGCATCAGCCCGCCCCTTCGGCGTCGCCGTCGGCCTGCTCGACGTACCGCGTGCCAAGCCCGACGAAGTCGTCGCGCTCCAGGTCCGCGTCGAGCGGCCGGTGCGTAAGGAACTGCCGCACCGTCTCGGGGAGCGTCAGGCGCCGGCCGGGGGCCCCCGAGGCTTCGCTGCGCTGCTCCGCCGGGCGGCGCACATCGAGCTGGAAGCTCAGCGCCCGCGATTTGCACGCGCGGATCGCCGCGTGGTCGAGGTCGCGCTGGGTGGCGCGCGACACGTCCCACACCACCAGCCGGACGACCTGGTCGTCGATCGCCGGCTTGGCCTTGGCCACCCGCTCGGCGATCAGGGCGTCCACCTCGGCGGCAGTGAGCCCCTCGCCCTGGACGGGCGGCAGGTCCACGAGCTGCCGCACCGCCGCGATGGGCCGGAAGCTGACGCGCGCGGCCGGCAGGTCGACCAGCAGGTACCCCTTACCCTTGCCGGTCCGCTTCTCCTCCCGCTCGTACGCCAGCTCCAGCCACGGCGTGGTGGTCACGTAGTCCAGGCTGCCGCTGTACCAGGCGTTCGCGGCGACCTGATGGGCGAGGTGGTAGTGGCCGAGGGCGATGTAGTCCCACTGCGCCGGCGCGAGCTCCTGCTTGGTGACCTGCGCGCCCCCGAAGGCGAGCGGCGTCCGATCCTGGCGGCTCACGACCCGGTCGACGTCGCAGTGCGCGACCAGCACGTTGAGCGTCGCGCCGCTCTGCGGGCGCAGCGCCGGCCGCTCGCCGGCGGCCAGCGCCTGGTGGGGGACGGCGAGCACGGCGCAGTCCAGCTTGGGGAAGACGAGGCGCCGGGGCGCGTCGACGACCGCCTCGACGCCGAGGGCTTCGTACAACTTGAGGATCGTCCCGGTCTCGAGCGACCGCGGCGTGTCGTGCGTGCCTGCGACGAGCACGATCGGCGTCTCCGGCAGCCCCACCCGCAGCCGCTGCAGCTGCTGGAAGAGGAAGAGGATCGCCGGGTTGGTGGGGCGGACGGAGTGAAAGACGTCGCCCGCCACCACGATGAGCTCCGGCCGCTGCGCGAGCAGGTCATCCACCGCGCGCCGAAACGCTTCGGCGACGTCCGCTTCGCGTTGGTTGCCCCCACGCGCCGTCTGCCGGTCGAACTGCCGGAACCCGAGATGCAGGTCGGCGAGGTGGGCGAGTCTCACGGGCCTCCGATACGCCTCACTGCTCCGTCATTTTCATCGTCGCCTGCTGCTCCATGCTCATCGCCATCGTCTGGCCGCCCAACGCCCCGCTTTTCATCTCGATGTGCATCGTGCCGCCCATAGTCGTGTGCACCGCCGCCCCCCGGCGCAGCGAGAACAGCTGCTCGCCGGTCATCGTCCCGGTGAACCGCAGCTCGACCGTCTGGCCCTGAGCGGGGACGGTGACGGCGTCTTTCGGGAACGACGTGACGACACTGAGGAGCACGCTGGTGTCCGCGCCCGCCACCTGGATCTCCTTGACCGTCACCTTGGTCGAGGTCCGTATCGGGCCCGCCCCGGGAATGTTGCCCATCGGCAGCTCCATCTGGACATCCCAGGAATCTCCCGCGCCGACGGGGTGGTCCGGGAAGGGGAAGGCGAGGTTCTTGAGACTGCCGGTGATTTGATCGGACATCTGCGGCGGCAGACCGGGCGCGCCCGAGAAGTCCACGTGCTGGACGCGCATCTGGTCGTCGTAGAGCGCCGTGGTCTTCATGCCCCGCATCTGCCGGAACGCCTGTTCCATCATGGCGGGCGGCAACATCGGCGACTCGGCGCTGATCGAGTCGAAGGTCATCGTGACCTGGACCTGTCCGCCCGAGGGCGCGCCCACCTGCTGAGTGAAGAACATGTGCATGGTGAGCTGCTGCTCGCCCATTCCGGCCGCTGGGCCGCCCTCGAACTTGATCTTCGAGTGCTGCTCGAACGCGTAATGGTAGACGGCGCCGGTGGGCGGATGGTAGCGCAGCGCCACCTTGGGGCCGCCCGATCCGCAGCCCGCGAGGACCGTGGCCAGAACGGCGCCGGCCGGGAGGATGCGACGAGCTGCGGTCATGCGAGTCTCCTCTCTCAGTAGGGTTCGTCGGTAATCGCGCCGAGCGGCGGCACCGCCGCGCGTTCGCGCGCCGCGTCGGGCGCGACACGGCTTCCCAGCACCTTGCGGAAATACGCCAGCACGTCGTCGGGGCGGCGGCGCCGGGTTTCGGCGAGCGCCCGGCGCACATCCTGCTCGTCGCGGCCGTCGACCAGATCCCGCACCGTGTTCGGCCGGACGGCCCGGTCGAGCCGCCACAGCTGCCGCGCCACGGCCTCCGCGAACGGCAGGTCCGCAGCGGGGGCGAAGCGCTCGACCCCGTCGCGCCCGCGCAGGACGGGCGGGCGGGGGAACCGCACGAAGATCGGCTGCGTGAAGTGCGGATGGCGCACCATCAGCTCGCCGACGGGAAGCGTCGCCAGCTTGATCTTCGTCGCCGGACTCAGTACCTGGTACGCCGGGGTGGCCAGCTCGTCCATGTCCATCCGGCCGTAGATCTGGCTCCCCGCATTCCCCACCACCCGGCGGTGCACCTGTGAGCGGAACTGCTCGGCGCCGAAGAGCACGAGCCCGAGGTAGCGACCGCGCTCGGAGATGTCGAGCAACATCTTCTTGACGTAGGTGTCGGGCCCGTCGGCCGGCGCGTACTTGTTGAGCTCGTCCACGAACACCACCACGGCGTCCACGCCGAGCTCGCGCCGCTCCAGTCCCTCGCGCAGCCGCGACACCACGCGCGCGAACACGAGATCCTGCCCCAGCGGGTCCACGTTGGCGATGTCCACGACGTACACGGCGCGGTCCTCGAAGCGTCCCCACGGCAGGTCGCTCGCCGGCCCGTCGTCGGTCACGAGGCCTTTGCAGCGCGTCGACACGTTGGACAGCCGGTTGCGCACCTTGCGGATCGTGGCGACGTGATGCGTGCGCCACATGTCGCCCCGGCCCGACAGCTCGAGCGCGTCGAAGATCGAGCGGAACAGCCGGTCGAGGTCGGCGAACGTCTCCACGCGGTGCCGCCCGGCGAGCGGGTCGTCGAATTCGCGATTCAGCACCCGGTCGGCGAGGAAATCGATGAAGGCGTCCGCCTTGGCGTCGATGTCGTCGCGGTTGAGCAGCACCTCGGCGAAATCGAGCACCTCGGCGAGGCCCCAGACGAGCGGCTCGACGTCGCTCACCAGATCCGGGTGAGTGCGCAGGGTGTTGAGGTTGACCCCGTCCCCCTTGTACGGCGCGAAGTAACGCACCCGCTCGAACGGCCGCGGCGCGACGCCGAGGCGCTCGTAGCGCCGCAGATCCTCGTCAGTCAAGGCTCCGGGCTGGTCGAGGAAGCAGAGGTCCGGCCCCTTCACGTTGAAACACACCGCGGCGACGCGACCCTTGTGCTTGGGGAAGTGCTCGAAGATCGAGGCCAGGAGGAACTCGACGGCGCTCGTCTTGGTGGCAAGGCCTGACACGCCCGACAGGTTCAGGTGCGCCGCTTCGGGACCGAGCAGGAAATCGGCGTCGAGGTAGACCGGAGCCTCGAGCCCGCCGGAGGTGTACAGGCCCACGGGAATCCCCGTCGGCTGCGCCCCGGTGAGATAGGTATCCATGCGCAGCGCCTGCGCGACGTCCGCGTCGGTCGCTACGAACACGCGCGCGAGCGGCACCGGCTGCAGCGGCTCCTCGGGCACCTGGCGCAGCACCGCCGCCGTCCAGAGCCGGATTTCCTGCCGCACCGTCGGGCTCTCGGCCGCGCGTACCGGATCGCCTTCGGCGCCGACGACGTCATGCAGCGGCGTCTGGAGGTCGGAGTAGGCGAACCCGTCGGTGACGACGCCGTACACCACGCGCCCCACTCCCTCTTCGACTTTCACGATCGCGCCGATCCCGATGCTCGTCTCCACCGCCGTCCAGAAATGGAACTGGTGCGGCGTTGCGGGTTTGAGCTCGGTCGCGACGACGCGGCCGATGGGCGCTGGCCGGCTCTTGTCGATCACGTCCCCGTTCGCGGCAGGCGGGAGCCCGACGCCGGGAGGAAGTCCCGGGGCGCGCGGCTCCGCAGGTAGGTCTCCACGTCATGTATAGGATACAGCAGACGGTCCCAGCGCGCGTCCGGGGTCGAGACCGGCGCCCGCTCGCCGAGCAGCCAAGAACTGACCCCGCCCGCCGCCGCGATCGTCTCCTCCGCGGCCCGGGCCTCGATCCGCAGCAGCCCGTACAACAGGTCGTTCCCCTCCCACGGCCACAGCCGCAGGTACCACGAGTACACGTCGTTGCGCGCGTGGCCGCCGCGGGCGCGGAACACGCTGGTGCGCTGTCCCATAGCGAGCGTCAGCGCCCGGCGCAGCGCCTCGCCCTCGAAGAACTGGGTGCCGAAGCTCTTGATGACGCCCAGCGCGCGCGGGTGGGCCGCAAGCTTTCCCGAGACCGACAGCAACCCGTCCACGATCAGCCACTCCCGCTCTCCCAGCAGCCGCAGCGCCCGCTCCGCAAGGGCGCGCTCCAGCGTCTGGCGCGCGCCGTCCACGGCGCGCCGGGCCGCCTCCAGCACGGGCCCGGGCTGCGACGGGGCGAGGTCGGGCAGATCCACCACGTCGATGTGCGCCTCCAACGCCGCCCGCTGCTCGCCCCCCAGCGCCGCCAACGGCGCGACGGCGAACTCGCGCGCCGCTTCGAGCGCGGTCCGCAGCCGCTTGTCGACGCCGCGGCGGCGCACGGCCGCCGCGACGTACGCCCGCACGATCGGCACAACGCCGTCGTAGCCCACGACCCGCCACTGCTGGATGCCGTCCAGGAACGCCGCCGGCGGGGGACCCGCCGCTCCGGAGACGGCATGGGTCGCCAGCTCCGCATCTTCCAGCACGTCGGCGGCGGCGCGCTCAACGGGCTCCTGGTCGAAGCGGCCCTGGCTCGCGTCGGGGACGAACGTCGCCGGCGTGACCCCCGCGGCGAGCAGCGCCTCGATCCACGCGCGCGCCATCAGCGCTTCCGCGCCCAGCCGAGGTACGTGACGCTCAGATCGTCCGCGAGCGCGCGGCGGCCGCTCTCGTCGGCGCGGACCATGCCCTTCATCTCCTGCACCGCCAGCCCCTCGGCCTCGAGCGCGACACGCAGCTCCGCGGGCGACAAGAAGCGACGGAACTCGTGGAACCCCTCGGGCATCGTGTGCTCCACATACTCCTCGCGCCAGATCAGCTGGAGAAACGCGGCCGGGGTGCGGTTGTGCGTCAGGAAGCCCAATCCACCGCCGGGCCGGAGCGCCGTTGCGATCCCCTCGAGCGTGCGTCCCAGATCGTCGACATGCTCGAGGACGTCCACGGCGAAGACGAGGTCGAAGGGTGGTTGCATGTTCCAGGTCGCCAGCTGTTCCGCCGCACCGACGCGATACTCGATGCGCAGGCCGCCCTCCGCCGCGTGCCGTCTGGCCACCGCGAGCGACTTCTCCGACGGATCGAGTCCCGTGACGATCGCTCCTTCCCGCGCCAGCGCCTCGGCGAGGATGCCCCCGCCGCACCCCACGTCGAGCGCGCGCTTCCCTCGGAAACCCCCGAACACACCCCGAAAGTAATCTACCCGGGCGGTATTCAGCTGGTGTAGCCCCACGAACGGTCCCGTGGCCGCCCACCAGACGTCGGGGGAGTGCTCGACCAGGCGCTCGTACTTGGCGGGTTCGGCGAGTCCCTCGACCCGCGGCAAGGTGTCGCTCATCAGCCCACCTTCACGCCGACGACCAACCCGTCGCGGATCGGCGCCACGGCCGCCACGACGCGCGGGTCGGTCGCGGCGAGGCGGTTGAAGGCGCGCACGCCCTCGGCCTGAGCCGATCGGTCGCTCGCGTCGACCACCGCGCCATGAAAAAACGCGTTGTCGCACAGCAGCAACCCGCCCGGTCGCAGCAGTCGCACGCTCCATTCGAAGTACTGCGCCAGCGGCTCCTTGTCGGCGTCCACGAACACGGCGTCGAAACCGGGGGCGAGCGTCGGGAGCACGTCGAGGCACGCCCCCTCGATCAGTTGGACTTGGCGGCCGAGGCCCGCCTCGCGGTACGCCTGGCGAGCGAGTGCGGCGTGCCGCGGGTCCTTCTCGATGGTGACCAGCCGTCCGTCGGCCGGCAGCGCCCGGGCGATCCACACCCCGCTGTACCCGCCCAGGGCGCCGAGCTCGAGCGCGGTGCGTGCCGCGATGGCGCGCAGCAGCACGTGGATCAACTTGCCTTCGTCGGGCGAGATATGGATGGGGGGAAGGTGCTGCTCGGCGTGTCGCGCGCGCACGCGCGCGAGGACGGAATCTTCAGCGGCGAACAGCTGCTCGACGTAGCGCTGCAGCCGTTCGTCGTCCACGACTAGGCGGTCGCCTCCACGTTGGGGAACGGGGGCACATCGAGCAGCCACAGGCCCGCCAGGCGCGACTGCTTGTCGACGTCCACGAGGAGGTGGTCGGCGACCCGCACCGTCGTGGCCCGGCGCTGCCGGCCCACGCGAATGTGGAACACGGACTCCGCCTGGTTCTTCTCCACCGTGAGCGCGGTGTCGACCTCGACCGCGGCGACACCGGGCTGAGAGCGGCGGGACGGGAACACCACCCTCCCCTCCGTGGGCGCGTCGGGAACCGGCAGCACCTCGACGGTGCGGATGTCGTCGGGCCAGGTGACGACGTCCAGCCCGCGCAGCGTGCCGCCCGCGACATCGAGGACGACAAATGAGCCGTCCGCGCCTTCCAGGTCCACCGTGCCGTTCATCCCCGTCGCTTTGCTGACGCCCTTGCAGGCGACCGACAGAATGTCGGTCTCGGGATCCCAGCGGTACGTGACCTTGGGGAGCTTCCCGTCCAGCGGCGCAATGCGGGCTTCGAACTGCATACGGGCGATACGACCGGGCTGTGCGGAGGGCGGGAAATATAGCGCGGGACTGGGCGGGAGCCAGCGATGGAGCCGCGCGAGTTCCTACGGTAGCCCGGGGAATCCTGGCGATGGGTCGCCTTCTGGGAGGAGTTCTAGCTTGGGATTCTCCCCCCGAGCGCGAGAATTCGCTGGCGTGCGGTGGTCCGCTGGTCTTCCATGCGCCGTGGCGACCGCCGCAAGTACTCCAGGAACGCCCCAACCGCGCCGCTCGTATCGGGCACCCCCTCGAGCGCTCGGCCAAGCACGAAGTATGGTTCGGCATAGAAGGGCTCTAACTCGATGGCGCGGCGCAGCTCCACCAGGGCCTCCAGTGACCGGCCCGCCCGCACCAGTTCCGCTCCGTACCGAAATCGGTACCACACGTTGGCAGAGTCCAACTCCACCGCCTGCGCGAGCTCCTGAGCAGCTGCAGCATGGTCGTTGTCCATCGCCGCGAGCTCCCCTAACGCAGCGTGCGCGGGGGCGAAGGCCAGGTTCTCGACCAGCGCATAGCCAAGCGCCGAGCGCGCCGCTGCGTGGTCACCGTGCACGATTTCGAGCAATCCGATTGCGTAATGGAGCAGCTCTCGCGACTGGTACACAAGGACGATTTTAGTCGAGGCCGTGTCGACCTGGGCGGTCAGCCGGGTTATCTCAACACGCGCGCTGTCGAACTGCTGCATCGCAGCGAACGCCAGCGCACGGTCATATCGCCACCACACGTTTCGCACCGAATCCTGCAGGACGAGCCGCCCCCACACCTTGACGGCGTCCCCATATCTACCGGCCGCATAGGCGAGATACCCCTCGGTCGCTAGGTCGTGACCCCACTCTCCCGGTACGGAATGATAGACGAGCGCCTCGAGCCTTCGGCTTGTGAGAGGATTCCTGACCAGAGCGGCCAGGAGCAACGAATCGGCCCGGCGGACCTCTGGTTTTCGTAAGATCCGGGGATTTTCGGCGAGGTAATCCGCCCAATCCCCGTCATGGCGCATCCAGTACGTCACCCAGCGACCGTAGAACGGCTCGGAGCGCCACGGATCAAGCCGACCCGCCCAATAAAACGCCGCATCGGCCCTGCCGGGCACGCGCTGCAACTGTTCGACGCCGTAGTCGAAGTAGGCTTGCCAATCGTTGGTGTCGGCCTCGGCCGCGAGGCGGGGGCGCACCGGGGAATCCTGCGCCCAGAGCGCGCCGGCGCCGAGCACCAACGCGATGGCGCCCGTGAGCAGGCCCAGCCTGCTCCTCGCCTCACACATGGCGGAGTTGCTAGTCCCCCAGTTTCTTCGCGAAGCTCACGATCCGGTCCAGCGCGCGCTCGATGTCCGCGGTCGCCGCGGCGTAGGAGAGCCGCACCCAGCGGTCGTCGCCGAACGCGGCCCCGGGCACCAGCGCTACGCCCTTCTCAGCGACGAGCCTGGTGCAGAACTCCGTGCCGCTGATGCCCCCGAACGAGTCCACGCGGAAGAAGAAGTAGAACGCGCCCAGCGGCTCGACGAACTCGACGCCCGGCACCGCTTGCCGGAAGCGCGCGACGACCAGGTCCCGGCGGCGCCGGAACTCGGCGACCATACGGGCCACGTCCTCCTCGACGCGGGGATCGGACAGCGCCGCCGCCGCGGCGTATTGCGCGGGGTGGTTGGCGCCGGTCGTGGTGTGCGACTGCAACGCCGCCATCGCTTTCGCGACCGCGGCCGGCGCCAAGGCCAGGCCGATCCGCCAGCCCGTCATCGCATAGGCCTTGCTGACGCCGTAGATGACGATTACCCGCTCGAGGAACTCGTCGGGGAGATCCAGGAACGACGGGGCCGGGCCCGTCCCATAATGGATGCGCCGGTAGATTTCGTCGGCGATCACCCAGATGTGGCGCGCCTTCGCCCACGTCGCGAGCGCCTTGAGCTCGCCGTGGGTGTAGACGGAGCCGGTCGGGTTGCACGGCGAGTTGAGAATCAGTCCGGTCGCGGCGGGGAGCATCCGCTCGAGCTCGCGCACGCTCACTTTGAGCCCCCACTCGGGAGCGCCCGGGATCAGCACCGGCCGCGCGCGCGCGAGGTGCACGATCTGCGGGTACGACACCCACGCCGGCGCCGGAATCGCCACCACATCGCCGGGGCCGAAGACGGTGAAGCACGCGTTGAACAGCGACTGCTTGGAGCCGTTGGAGACCACGATGTGATCGGCGTTCACCGGCCGGCCGCCGGCGAGCAGGGACAGGTGCGTCGCCGCCGCAGACCGCAGCTCGAGGATGCCCTCGTTGGCCGGGTACTTGGTCTTGCCTTCCCGGATGGCCTTGAGCCCCGCGTCGGCGGGGATCGCCGGGGTCGCGAAGTCGGGTTCGCCGGCGCCGAGGTCGATGACGTCCTCGCCGGCCGCGCGGCGGCGCTTCGCCTCCTGGGAGACCGCGATGGTGGCGGAGGTCTCGAGATGCTGGAGGTTGACCGAAAGACCGGGAGTCACGGGCGCACAGCCCCGTAGCGCCTCAGCACGGCGCGGGTGGAATCGAGCGGCAGCGCGGGCACGGTGCCACGATAGCCGCGCACGGTCTCCGCGCGCAACAGCGAATTGTAGATCGCTTCCTCGGTCGCCTCGATGACGGCTTCGAACAGCGGGGACATCGCGTCGTTCGCGACGACGAGCGTCGTGTCGACCAGTCGGGCGGGGACGGGCGGAGTGGGGCGGGGACGGACGGTGGAAAACGCGATGACGTAGTCCCCCGAGCCGTTGGAGAAGCTCGACCCGGTGCGCGCGACGCCGGCGAGTGCCCGTCGCCCCAACCGCTCGAGCTGGCGATGATCCAGCGGAGCATCGGTCGCCACGACGACCACGATCGACCCATCCCCCATCCCCCTTCCCCCCTCCCCCTGCAGGTAGTATCTGCCCAGCTCGCGGCCCACAGGCGCACCGTTCATCGTCAGCACCCCACCGAAGTTCGACTGCACGAGCGCGCCGACCGTCCAGGCGCCGAGAGCGTCGGGGAGCCTGCGGCTGGCGGTGCCGATGCCGCCCTTCCATCCGAACGCCACCGTCCCCCGCCCTGCTCCCACCGCGCCCTCGCCGACCGGGCCGCCCGCGGCCGCGCGGATCGCGGCCAGGACGTCGGCCTCGCTGACCGGGCGGGCGCGGATGTCGTTCAGGAATCCGTCGTTGGTCTCGGCGACAAGCGGGTTGGCCGAGCGCACCTCCTCGTTGCCGGGGAGGGCGAGGAGGTAGGTGAGCACGGCGTCGGCGGCGCGAGGGACGCACAGCGTGCAGGTGAGGACGATCGGCGATTCCAGCTCGCCGAGCTCGTTGACTTGGGTGGAGCCAGCGAGCTTGCCGAACGCGTTGCCTACGACCACCGCGGCGGGGACCTTGTCACGGAACACGTTGACACCGGGAGGGAGGATCGCGGTGACGCCGGTATTGATCGAGTCGCCGCGGGCGATGGTCGTGTGGCCGACGCGGACTCCGGCCACGTCGGTGATCGCGTTAAGGGGCCCCGGCGGCAGCACGCCCACGACGATGCCGATGTCGCGCGCGCGGGGGCGCTGGGAGGCCAGCGGAGCGGCGGCAAAACTGAACAGCAGCAGCGCGCGGAGTTGCATTTCGATTGCCCCGAAGCTACCATCCGAGCCGCATCTCCGCCCTTTGACAACCGAGGTCCGTGTGACGGATGTGAGTGCAGCGCGCGCCGCGCTCGATCGCGGCCGCCCCGTGGTGCTCGTGATTCCACCCGCCGTCGAGCAGGCGGATGCGATCTGGGAGCTCGTGCCTCCGGCGATCCCGGCCCTCGTGGTATGTCTGGACCACACGACCGCCGCCGAGTGGGCGGCGCGGGCCCCTGTCAGCCTGCGCGTGCACGCCGTCACCAGCCTCGGCAGAGCCGTTCCCCTTCTCAAGGAAACTCCCGTCGACGTCGTCGCGGGCGCGCCCCAGGACCTGGCTGCGCTCGCAGCCAAGAGCGTTCTCAAGCTCGACGCCATCCGCACGGTCGTCCTCGCCTGGCCGGAAGGCTTCCCGGGTACCGAGCCCGCGGGGGCGCTCGACACGTTGCTCGCCGAGACCCGGAATGCCTTGCGCCTCGTGCTGAGCTGGAACCCCGCCGCCCTGCGCGATTTCCTGGAACGCCACGCGCACCGGGCCGAGGTCGTGGGCACCCTGCCGGTCGACGCGAACGGGAAGCCGCTGGGACCGTTGGGTCCGGCGCGCTACCTGGTGACGCCCGTCGGCCGGCGCGCCGCCGCGGTGCGGGAAGCGGTCGACGCGCTGCGAGCGACGCGCCCTGTGGTCTGGCACGGCGGCGACGTCCCAGGCACCACCGGCGACGTGGTTCTCTGCTCCGCCCTGCCGACCCGCGCGCAATTCGCCGCCCTCGCGAAGCTCGGCCGGCCGGTGTTGTTGCTCACGCCGGCGCAGCTCCCGTATGCCCGCACCCTCGCCGCGCCGCTCACCGTCGTCCCGCTCGCCGACGCCGCCGATCGGGCGCTGGGGCGGCTAGAGAGCCTGCGGGCGCGAGTGGGAGGGCTGATCGAACGCGGTGAAGTGGATACCGAGCTGGCGGCGCTGACCCCGCTGTTCGAGCGCTATGACGCCGCCGAGGTCGCGGCGGCGCTGCTGGCGCTGCGACGCGAAGGGGACAGCGAGAAACCGGAACCGCAAGCCGCCGCGGCGCCGAGCTGGGTGAAGGTGTTCGTGGGCGTCGGCAAGAAGGACGGCGCCGCCGCGAAGGACCTCGTCGGGGCGCTGATCCGGGAGGCGGGGCTCGCCCGGGAAGACCTCGGCCGCATCGAGCTGCGGGAGACGTTCAGCCTCGTCGACGTCGCTTCCCATGCCGTCGATCAGGCCATCCAGCGACTCGCGGGGACGACGATCCGCGGTCGCCGGGTGCAGGCGCGGCGCGAGCGCTGAAACGCCGACGGGCCGCTCAGCGGAGCGGCCCGTGTATAGCATGCAGAGAACGACGGCGGGTTACCGCTTGCCGTTCAGCGCCATCTTGAGCTGCTTGCCGGCGCGGAACGCGGGAGCGATCGACGCCTTGATCTGGATCGTGCCACCCGTCTTGGGGTTGCGGCCCATGCGCGCCGCGCGCTTACGCGCTTCGAAGTTCCCGAAGCCGGTGATCTGCACCTTCGCCCCCTTCTTCAACTCGCCCGCGATGATGCCCTTGTCGTCGAACAGGGCGTCGATCGTTCGGGACGCGTCGGCCTTGGACATCTTCGTCCGCATGGCCAGCGCCGAGGTCAGCTCGGCTTTGTTCACGGCGGTCTCCTTCTGAGAGTCCAGCGGGTGAATCCCTAGAGAATCCGCCCCTATCGCGGGGGGGCGCCCGAAAACCCGCATGAAACCAGCACTATTATGGGGTATCCCCAGAAAATCCGCAAGATACCTGCACTTCCTTGACCCACCCCCCCGCACCCACTACCCTTCCCCCGCCCCCAAGGTGTCGGGTGCCTGGTGCCAGGTGCCAGGCGTGAACCCCCGACACCCGGCACCTGACACCTGACACCCCAGGCTTCTCATGTTCCACGGCACCCGCCCTGGCTGGATCGAGGTGATCGCCGGGGTCATGTTCTCCGGCAAGTCCGAGGAGCTGATCCGCCGGGTGCGGCGGGCGGTGATCGCCCGCAAGCAGGTCCAGGTCTTCAAGTCCCACCTCGACGCCCGCTACGCCGGGCTCTACAACGTCTCCACCCACGACGGCATCACGGTCGAGGCCGAACCCGTGGATAGCGCGGCCGAGATCGTGCAGCGCATCCGCCCCGCCACGGAGGTCGTGGCGGTGGACGAGGCGCAGTTCCTCGACGAGGCGATCGTCGAGGCGGCCAACGGCCTCGCCGATCGCGGGGTGCGGGTGATTCTGGCGGGCACGGACGTCGACTTCCGCGGCCTCCCGTTCGGCCCGATGCCGACGTTGATGTGCGTCGCGGAGCTGGTAGACAAGTTCCAGGCGATCTGCGTGGTGTGCGGCGGCCCGGCAACGCGGAACCAGCGCCTCGTCAACGGCAAGCCGGCGACCTGGGACAGCCCCACGATCATGGTCGGCGGCCGGGAGTCCTACGAAGCCCGGTGCCGGCATTGCCACAAGGTGCCGAGGGCGGATGAAGACCAAACGGCCTTGCTGTGAGTTCTCGGTTCTCGGTTTTCGGTTCTCGGTCGGCCTGAACCGACGACCGACAACCGACAACCGATAACCCCCGTGCTCAACGTAGCCCTCACCGGCAACATCGCCGCCGGCAAATCCACGGTCGTGGATTGGCTCCGCCGTTGGGGAGCCACGATCATCGACGCGGACGAGCTGGCGCGGGAGGCGGAGACGCCGGGCACGGAAGTGCTCACCGCCATCGTCAAGCGGTTCGGTACCAACGTGCTGCACCCCGACGGCACCCTCGACCGACCCGCCTTGCGCGCGAAGGTGATCGGCGACGATACCGCGCTCACCGACCTCAATGCGATCGTGCATCCGGCCGTGCGGCGGCGCCGCGACGAGCTGGTCGCCGCCGCGCGCGCCCGGGGCGACGTGCTCGTCATCAACGACATCCCGCTGCTGTTCGAGGCGCTCGATCCGTCCCAGTTCGACGCGGTGGTTCTCGTGGATGCCCCGGTGCCGGTGCGGCGGGCGCGCCTGCGGGCGTTGCGCGGCCTGTCCAACGAGGAGGCGGACCGCATGATCGCGGCGCAGATGGACGCCGGACGCAAGCGCGCCCGCAGCCAGTACGTCATCGACAACGACGGCTCGCTGAAAGAGTTGGAAGCCAAGGCGCGCGTCGTGTTCAAGGAGCTCATGCACCGGGCCAAGAGTACCAAGCCGTTGCCTTGACAGAGGTTGCCGCCTCCGGTAACCTTCGCCGCGACTTCCTCACGCCTCCGGCCTCGAGCGATCACCCCCATGGCCAACACGCCCAAGGACCTGCGGTACACCGCCGAGCACGAGTACGTGAAACAAACCGGTGACACCGCGGTGGTGGTCGTCGGCATTACCGACTACGCCCAAGGGGAACTGGGCGACGTTGTATATGTGGATTTGCCGAAAGCCGGGGCCGTGTTTACGCGCATGCAGGTGTTCGGGACGATCGAGGCGGTGAAAGCGGTCTCCGAGCTGTTCTGCCCCGTGGCCGGGACGGTCGTGGAGGCGAACGCCGCGCTCGAGAAGGATCCCGCGGCGGTGAACCGTGACCCCTACGGGGCGGGCTGGATGATCAAGCTGCGCGTCGCGGACCAGGGCGACCTCGGCAAACTCCTGGATGCGGCGGCGTACACGAAACAGATTGGGCAATAGAGCGGTTGTCGGTTCTCGGTTTTCGGTTACCGACGACCGTGCACCGATAACCGACGACCTTCTATGCTGACACTCACCTGGCACGGCCACGCCTGCTTCACCATCGAAGCCGAAGGCCGCCGCGTCATCATCGATCCGTTCCTGACCGGGAACCCCGCTGCGGATATCGGTCTCGACAAGCTACCGAAGATCGACGCCGTGCTCCTGTCGCACGGCCACGGCGACCACCTGGGCGACACGCTGGCGATCGCCAAGCGCGACCGGCCGACCATCATTTCGACCTTCGAGCTCGCCTCGTTCTGCGAGGCGCACGGCGCCGTTGTGCACAAGATGCACCTGGGCGGCGCGCGCGAGTTTCCCTGGGGTCGCGTCAAGCTGGTGCCGGCGTTCCACGGCGGCGCGATCGACGGCGACGACGCGGGCCGCTACCCGGTGACGCCGTGCGGGCTCGTGGTGACGATGGGCGGGAAGACCGTGTACCACACCGGCGATACCAGCCTGACGATGGAGATGCGGCTGCTCGAGGGCCGGATCGACGTGATGCTGGTGCCGATCGGGGACAACTACACGATGGGGATCGAAGACGCGGTGCGCGCGGTCGACTTCGTGAAGCCGCAGATCGCGATCCCGATGCACTTCAACACCTGGGACGTGATCAAGGCGGACCCGCAAGAGTTCCGGCGCCAGGTCGGCGGGCGGGCGGACGTCGTGGTGCTCCAGCCCGGGCAGTCCCTGAAACACTCCTGATGACGGATCACCCCGACGTCTTCGTCGAGCGCCACGTCGGGCCACGGCCCGAGGACGTGGGCGCCATGCTCGAGACGCTCGGGTACGCCTCGCTCGACGCGTTCATCGACGCCGTCGTCCCCGCCGACATCCGGCTGCGGCGTCCGCTCGGCGTGCCGGCGGGGCAGAGCGAGCAGGCGGCGCTCGCCGAGATCCGCGCGCTCGCCGCCAAGAACCAGGTGTGGCGCTCCTACCTGGGGATGGGCTACCACGACTGCGTCACCCCGCCGGTGATCCTGCGCAACGTGCTCGAGAACCCCGGCTGGTACACCGCGTACACGCCATACCAGGCGGAGATCGCGCAGGGCCGGCTCGAGGCGCTGCTCAACTTCCAGACGATGGTGTCCGACTTGACGGGTCTCGAGATCGCCAACGCGTCGCTGCTCGACGAAGCGACGGCGGCGGCCGAGGCGATGCACCTGACCGAGGCGGTCGCCGGGCGGCCGGGGGGGGGGGCGTCGGTGTATCTGGTGGACGCCGCCTGCCACCCGCAAACGATCGCCGTGGTGCGCACGCGCGCCGAAGCACGCGGCATCGAAACGGTGGTCGCTGATCCCGACACGTTCCAGTTCGGCGGGGGCGTCATCGGCGCGCTGGCGCAGTATCCCGCGACCGACGGCCGCGTCCGCGACTTCCGCGCCCTGTGCGAGCGGGCGCACGCCGGCGACGCCCTCGTGACCGCGGCGACCGATCTCCTGGCGCTCGCCCTGCTCACCCCGCCCGGGGAGTGGGGCGCCGACATCGCCGTCGGCAATTCGCAGCGCTTCGGCGTCCCCCTCGGCTACGGCGGCCCGCACGCCGCCTTCTTCGCGACGCGCGACCGGTTCAAGCGCCACCTGCCGGGACGGATCATCGGCGTCTCTCGGGATGCCGCCGGCCGTCTCGGGCTGCGCATGGCGCTGCAGACGCGCGAGCAGCACATCCGCCGCGAGAAGGCCACCAGCAACGTCTGCACGGCGCAGGTGTTGCTGGCCGTGGCCGCCAGCATGTACGCCGTGTATCACGGACCCGACGGGATCGCGCGCATCGCCGCGCGCGTGCACGAGCACACCGCGCTGCTCGCCGATGCGCTCAAACGGCTGGGCTATCGGCTCGCCCATGCGGAGTTCTTCGATACGCTCGCGGTCGAGACCGACGCCGGCACGGCGGCGAGAATCCACAGGGCCGCGAAGGCGAAGCGCATCAACCTCCGCGCCCTGTCGCCCACGCGCATCAGCGTCGCGCTCGACGAGACCGTCGAGATCGCCGACGTCGCCGACCTGGTCGCGGTGTTCGCGCTCGGCAAGCCCGTCGCCGTCACGCTGGAGGACCTCGCCGCCAAAGCGCCGCGGGCGCTGCCCCGCGCGCTCACGCGCACCAGCGCGTTTCTCACCCACCCGATCTTCCGCTCGCACCGCTCCGAGACGGAGATGCTGCGCTACCTGAAGCGGCTCGAGGACCGCGACCTCTCGCTCACCTCGGCGATGATTCCGCTGGGCTCGTGCACCATGAAGCTCAACGCCACAGCCGAGATGATTCCGATCACGTGGCCCGAGTTCAGCCGCCTGCACCCGTTCGCGCCTCCGGAGCAGGCCGCCGGCTACGCCGAGCTGTTCCGCCAGCTCGAGGGGTGGCTCGCCGAGATCACCGGCTTCGCGCGGGTGTCGCTCCAGCCCAACGCCGGCTCGCAGGGCGAGTTCGCCGGCCTCCTGACGATCCGCGCCTATCACCGGGCCCGCGGCGAGGGCCACCGCATCACGTGCCTCATCCCGCAGTCGGCGCACGGCACCAACCCGGCGAGCGCGGTGATGGCGGGGATGCAGGTGGTCGCGGTGAAGACCGACGCGCGCGGCAACATTGATCTCGCCGACCTCGCGGCCCGGGCCGAGCAGCACACGGGCACGCTGGCGGCGCTGATGGTGACCTACCCCTCCACCCACGGCGTCTTCGAGGCCGGGATCACGGAGGTCTGTCGCATCGTGCACCGGCACGGCGGGCAGGTGTACATGGACGGGGCCAACATGAACGCGCAGGTCGGGCTGTGCCGCCCCGGGGACATCGGGGCCGACGTCTGTCACCTGAACCTGCACAAGACGTTCTGCATTCCGCACGGCGGCGGGGGACCCGGCATGGGGCCGATCGGCGTCGCGCCGCACCTCGTGCCGTTCCTCCCCGACCATCCGCTCGTGCCGCTGGGCCACGCCCAGTCGCTGGGCACGATCTCAGCGGCGCCGTGGGGCAGCCCCTCGATCCTCCCGATCTCGTGGATGTACATCCGCATGATGGGCGGGGCGGGACTCACGCACGCCACCAAAATTGCGATCCTCAACGCCAACTACGTGGCCAGGCGGCTCGCCGGCACCGTGGAGCTGCTGTACGCCGGGGAGAACGGGCTCGTGGGACACGAGTGCATTCTCGACACCCGCCCGTTCAAGGCGTCGGCGGGCGTCGAGGTCGAAGACATCGCCAAGCGGCTCATCGACTATGGCTTCCATCCTCCCACGGTCTCCTTCCCCGTCGCCGGGACGTTGATGGTCGAGCCGACCGAGAGCGAACCCAAAACGGAGCTGGACCGCTTCTGCGACGCGCTGATCGCCATTCGCGAGGAGATCCGCGAGGTCGAGGCGGGCACTGCCGACCGGGAGAACAATCTGCTCAAGAATTCCCCGCATCCGCTCGCCGACCTCGTCAGCGACGCCTGGGACCGGCCCTACTCGCGCGAGCGGGCGGCATTCCCGAGCCCCGCGACGCGCGAGCACAAAATCTGGCCGCCGGTGGGGCGGATCGACGGTGCGTACGGCGACCGCAATCTCATGTGCGTGTGTCCGCCGCTGGAGGCGTACGCGAACGTCTGAGTGGGAGTCGCTGCTCGACGTCGAGGGCCGCCCCGGCTCCGACAACATGGCGATGGACGACGCGCTGCTCGACGAAGCCGACGCGAGCGGCCGCGCCTTCCTGCGGTTGTACCGGTGGTCCCCGCCGTGCCTCTCCTTCGGCCGCCATGAGCCCGCCGCCTCGCGCTACGACCGCGCCGCCATCGCGCGCTTGGGGCTCGACGTGGTGCGTCGTCCGACCGGCGGTCGCGCCGTGTGGCACGAGCACGAGGTCACCTACGCGGTCGCCGCGCCCGTCGCCGTATTCGGCTCGCTGCGCGACACGTACCGGGCGATCCACGCGCGCCTGGCAGCCGCGCTGCGCCTGCTGGGAGTGGACGCGAACCTCGCGCCCGACGGTCCGACCGTCCGACCGTCCGACGGTCCGACTGCGTGTTTCGCGGTCCCGGTCGGCGGGGAGGTGTTGATCGGCGACCGCAAGGTGGTCGGGTCCGCGCAGGTCCGCCGCGGCACGGCGTTCCTGCAACACGGCTCGATCCTCCTCGACGGCTCGCAGGACCTGGTGACGGAGGTGAGTCGGACACCGGGAGCGGTCACCCGCGCCACGAGTTTGTCGGCCGAGCTCGGCCGGCCCGTGACGTTCGAGGAGGTCGCCGCGGCGATCATGGCTGCCTGGTGCGAGCCGCTTGTTCCGTCCGACGGTCCGACCGTCAGACAGTCCGACGGCTTCGCGGATCCTGACTGGACCTGGCGCCGGTAGACCCCCGGTAGAATCTTACCGGACATGCGCACACGTGTGGTCGTGGGGGTCTTGGTCGCCGTCGTGGCCGCGGCCGCGTGCGGGCGGCGCGTCGGCTGCACGGGCGAGTATTGCGGCACGCTGGTCATCGCCGCGCCCGGCGAGCCCGATATCCTGCTGCCGCCGGCGTCGGACGACGCGCGCGCGGCAGCGGTGTTCGACCAAGTGTTCGTCAAGCTCGCCGACCTCGGGCCGTCCGGGAACACCATCGGTGACGCCGGCTTCGTCCCCGAGCTCGCCGAGAAGTGGGAGTGGGACAACCCCCGGACGCTCACCTTCCACCTGAACGCCGCCGCCCGCTGGCACGACGGGCGCCCGGTGCGTGCCGAGGACGTGGCGTTCACGTTCGACGTCAACACCGACCCCGCCGTCAACTCCCCAGCCCGGGCGTCCCTGGCGCGCGTGCGCCGCGTGACGACGCGCGACTCGCTGACCGTGGTGTTCCACTTCAGCGAAGCCTATCCGGAAATGTTCTACGACGCCGTGCACCACCTGCGCATCCTGCCGGCGCACCTGCTGCGCACGGTGCCGCGCGACCAGTTTCGCACGGCCGCCATCGGTCGCGCGCCGGTGGGCGCGGGCTGCTACCGGTTCGTCGAGTGGCGGGCGGGGCAGAGCCTGGAGCTCGCGGCGGACTCGACCTGTTTTCTCGGTCGGCCCCACATCCGGCGGCTGGTGTGGCGGTTCACGCCCGACCCGACGGTGGCGGTGACACAGCTCCTGGCCGGCGAGGCCGACGTATTCGAGTACCTGTCCCCACCGGACCTCGAGCGGGTGCGCACCGCCGGCGACCTCGTCACCTACCCGTATGCGGGACCGTATTACACGTTCCTCGTCTTCAACCTGCGCACGCGCGGCGACACCACGCTCCCCCATCCCCTGTTCGCGGATCGCGAGATCCGCCGGGCCCTCACGCTCGCGACGGACCGCCAGCAGATGGTGCAAAGCGTATTCGCCGGCCTCGCCAAGGTCCCGCCGGGTCCGATGCCGCTCCTCTGGGCCACTTGGGACTCGACTCTCCGGGTCCTGCCCTTCGATTCCGCGGCCGCGGGGCGCCTGCTCGGCGCGCGTGGCTGGCGCGACCACGACGGCGACGGCGTGCGCGATAAGGATGGGCAGAAGCTCGCCTTCGAGCTGCTGACGCCCACGACGAGCGTGATCCGCCGTCAGTACGCGCGGCTGCTTCAGGAGCAGTTCCGCCGCGTCGGGGTCGCGGTCGAGATTACGGAGGTCGACAATAACGTCATGACTCAGCGGCTGGAGACCGGGAACTTCGACGCAGCGCTTATGTCGCGCATCGCCGATCCCTCACCCACCTCGAGCGTCGCGCTCGTCTGGCTGGCGGGTGGCGGCTCGAACTATTCGCACTACGACAATCCGGTGTTCGCGGAAGCCTACGCGCGCGCCACGGGCGCCACGACCCGGCAGGCGTCGATGTACGGCTGGCGCGCCGTGTTCCAGCAGTTGATCGACGACGCGCCGGGGATCTGGTTGTACTCCCAGCAGAGCGTCGCCGCCATGCACCGCCGCGTGGCCGACGTCCGCCTCCGCCCCGATGCGCCGTATGCCCTGGCGCGCACCTGGCGGATCCCTCCCGACCGGCTGATCGACCGGGACCGCGTGGAGCGCCGGTGACGGCGTGGTTGCTCAGACGCCTTGCGGCGTCCGTCGCCATCGTCTTCGCGGTCCTCACGCTCACCTTCGTCCTCATCCACCTCGCGCCGGGGACGCCGTTCCTGCCCTCGACGGATGACCGCAGCGTGGGCCCCGAGATTATCGCCCGGTTGCGCCGGCAGTACGGCCTCGATCGCCCCCTTCCCGTGCAGTACCTCAAGTACATCGGCAGCGTCGCCCACGGGGAGTTCGGCGAATCCTTCAGCCAGCACCGGCCGGTCGCGCAGGCGCTGGCGGATGCGGTCCCCAATACCGTGCTGCTGGGCATCGCCGCGCTCGTTATCGAGTTCACGCTGGGGATCGCGCTCGGCGCCTACCAGGCGGCCCGGGCCCGCCGGCGCGTCGACGCGGCGCTCAGCCACCTCACCCTCTTCTTCTATTCCGTGCCGACGTTCTGGCTCGGGCTCGCCCTGCTGCTGGTGTTCGGCCAATGGCTCCGCTGGCTGCCGGTGGGCGGGGTCAGCGACCCCATCGTGCACGACACCCTGCCGTGGGCCGGACGGGTGTTCGACACGCTGCGGCACCTCGTGCTCCCGGCGTGTACGCTGGGTCTGGTGGGAGCCGCGGGCACGGCGCGCTACCAGCGCGCGGCGATGCTCGAGGTGATTCACCAGGACTACATCCGGACCGCGCGCGCCAAGGGGTTGAGCGAGCGACGCGTGCTGCTTCGCCACGCGTTGCGCAATGCCGTGCTCCCCGTCATTACGCTGCTGGGGCTGTCGCTCCCGTTCCTCCTCACCGGCGCGGTGCTCGTCGAGACCGTGTTCTCCTGGCCGGGCATGGGGAAGCTCGCCGCCGACGCGATTTTCTCGCGCGACTATCCCGTGGTCACGGCCGCGGCCATCCTCGCCGCCGCGATGGTGGCGCTCAGCAGCGTCGTCGCCGACCTGCTCACCGCGCTGGCCGATCCGCGTGTCCGGCTCGGGGACGGCGACGCCGCCTGATGCTGCGCACGTGGGTGAGCCTCGCCGTCCTCGTCGCCGGGTCGACGGGCGGCGCCTTCGCCCTGCGCCGACGCTGCGAGCGCACGGGCCGCGGGCGACGCTTCTTCCGGCACCCCACCGCCACCACCGGCGTCGCGGTGCTCACGTTCTTCGTCCTCGTGGCGGTGTGCGCGCCGCTCGTCGCTCCGTACGACCCGTCGGCCCAGCCCGACCCCGTCGGCTTGCAGAACCGGCCACCGTCATGGCTGCATCCGTTCGGCACCGATCTCTACAGTCATGACGTCCTGAGCCGCGTCGTGTACGGCGCGCAGGTCTCGCTGGGCGTCGGGACCCTTGCCATGCTCGTGGCGCTCACGCTGGGCGCGGTGGTGGGCGCGATCGCCGGGTACACTGGGCGCTGGATTGACGCGGTGCTGATGCGTCTGGTGGATGTCGGGATCGCGGTGCCGCGCATGTTCCTGCTGCTGATGGCGGTGGCGTTATGGAGCCGGCTGCCGCTGGGGACGCTGATCGTGCTGATCGGCGTCACGGGCTGGTTCGGGACGAGCCGCCTCGTGCGCGCCGAGGTGCTTTCGCTGCGCGAGCGGCCGTTCGTCGACGCCGCCCGAGCGTTGGGCGCCCGGTCGGGGCGGGTTATCTTCGGCCACGTCCTGCCCAACGCCGCGGCGCCGCTCATCGTGTCGGCGGCGCTGGGGATCGGGCACGTGATGCTGCTCGAGGCGGCGCTGTCGTTCCTGGGGATCGGCGTGCGGCCCCCCGTCGCGAGCTGGGGCAACATGATCGCGGACGGCCGGGACCTGCTCACGATCGCGCCGTGGATCTCCCTGGTCCCGGGGCTCGGCATCGCCGCGGTGGTGATGTCCCTCAACGCCGTGGGGGACGCGCTCCGCGACGCCCTCGATCCGCGCGAGGAGGCGACGTGACGCAGCCGGGGGGAACCGCGCCGCTGCTCGCGGTCCGCGATCTCAAGACGTACTTCGTCACCGGACGGGGAGGCGGGACGGCGCGCGCCGTGGACGGGGTCTCCTTCGAGCTCTATCCCGGCGAAACGCTCGGCATCGTCGGGGAATCGGGGTGCGGCAAAACCGTGACCTCGCTCTCGATTCTGCGGCTCATCCCCGAGCCGCCCGGACACATCCGGCCCGGCAGCTACATCGAATTCGACGGCCGCAACCTCCTGACGCTCGCCCCCCGGGACCTGCGCGCCATCCGCGGCAACCGCATCGCCATGGTGTTCCAGGAGCCGATGACCTCGCTCAATCCCGTGTTCACCGTGGGCGATCAGATCGCGGAGGCGGCCGTCGTGCACCAGGGGTTGTCGCGCGGCGCGGCCCGCGCGCGGGCGATCGACATGCTGCGCCTCGTCGGCATCCCCGACCCCGAGACGCGCGTGGACGACTATCCCCACCAGCTCTCGGGCGGCATGCGCCAGCGCGTCGTGATCGCGATGGCGCTGGTGTGCCGGCCCCAGATCCTGATCGCCGACGAGCCGACCACCGCCCTCGACGTCACGATCCAGGCGCAGATCCTCGAGCTCCTCGAGCGCCTGCAAGCCGAGCTGGGGATGGCGGTCATGCTGATCACGCACGACCTCGGCGTCGTGGCCGGGACCGCCGACCGGGTCGTCGTCATGTACGCCGGGCAGGTCGTCGAAACGGCGTCGACCGCGGAGCTGTTCGCCGGCCCGCGGCATCCGTACACCGAGGGGCTCCTCGCCTCGATCCCCCGGCTCGACCGTCCCGCGGACCGCCTCACCAGCATTCCGGGGAACGTGCCGGCCGCGACGCACTGGCCCGCCGGGTGCCGCTTCCATCCGCGCTGTCCCCATGCGTGGGACAAGTGCCGCCGCGAGGAGCCGCCGCTGCTGGACGCCGGCACGCCCGGCCATACCGCGCGCTGTTGGCTCGTCGTCGAGCCGCAGCGTCGCCGGCCCGCGCCGTGAACGCGACCGCCCCGCTCGTCGACGTCCGCGATCTCGTCAAGCACTATCCCGGCGAGCGCGCATGGCTCGGCCTGGGCAAGCCGAAGCGCGTGGTGCGGGCCGTCGACGGCGTGTCGTTCACGATCGCGGCGGGGCAGACGCTGGGGCTCGTGGGCGAGTCGGGGAGCGGAAAATCCACCGTCGCGCGGACCCTGCTGCGGCTGACGGAGCCGACGGGCGGCGCCGCGCTGTTCGAAGGCCGCGACGTGTTCGCGCTGCCGCCCGGGGAGCTGCGCGCCCTGCGCCGCCGCATGCAGATCGTGTTCCAGGATCCGTACAGCTCCCTCAACCCGCGGATGACGGTGCGGCAGACCCTGCGCGAGCCGCTCGCGATCCACCGCCTCGCCGCCGGCGCGGACGCCGACGCCCGCGTCGCCGCCCTCCTCGACGAAGTGGGGCTCGACGGGGCGCTCGCCGACAGCTACCCGCACGAGCTCTCGGGAGGGCAGCGCCAGCGGGTCGGGATCGCGCGCGCGCTGTCCGTAGAGCCGGCGTTCATCGTGTGCGACGAGCCCGTCTCGGCGCTCGACGTGTCGGTGCAGGCGCAGGTTCTGAACCTCCTCACGGACCTGCAGCGCCGCCACCGGCTCACATACCTGTTCATCGCGCACGACCTCGCCGTCGTGCGCCACACCGCCGAGCAGGTGGCGGTGATGTACCTCGGCAAGATCGTGGAGCGGGCCCCGGCCACGGCGGTGTACCAGGGACCGCGGCACCCGTACACACGCTCGCTGCTCTCGGCGGTCCCGGTCCCCGATCCCCACGCGCCGCGGCGGCGCATCGTGCTCTCGGGGGACGTCCCCTCACCGGCGAACCCGCCCCCGGGGTGTCCATTCCATCCGCGTTGCCCGCACCCCAAGAAGAACGAGCGCTGCCGCACCGAGGTCCCCGCGCTGCGCGAGATCACACCCGGGCACCTGGCGGCCTGTCACTTCGCCGCCGAGCCGATGTGAGCGCGCATTGGCTGCTGTTGCTGCAGACGCTCACCAACCTCACCGCGATCCCCCCCGGCGATGGGCTGCCCCGTGGCTGGACGTTGGAGACCGTCCGCGGCGCACCCGCTCCGCGGTTCCGTCTGACCCGCAATCACTTTCTCCACTTGGAGCAGGTGAGCGGTGCCGGCTTCGCCCGCTACCGCCTCCGCCAGCCGGTGCCGCCCCCGGTCCGCAAGGGGACGCTGACCTGGGGGTGGCAGACGGCGACGCCGGTCCACACCGCCACCCTGCGGCAGCGCGCCCGCGACGACAGCCCCGTGCGCATCTTCGTGCAGTTCGCGGACGGCCGCATGATCCTGTACACGTGGGGGAACGCCGAAGGGCGCGGCGAGGCGTTCCTGAGCCCGACCAGCCAGCTGCGGGCCGTCGTCGTACTGGAGCGCGCCGAGGACGCCGACGGGTCCTGGCACGTCGAGCGCCGGGACCCGTTCGCGGACTACCGTCGCGTCTTCAACCGCGCCCCGAAGGCGATCGTCGCCGTCGGGGTGGCGACCGACACCGACCAGATCGGCGGGCGCGCGGTGGCCGAGGTGGGCGACGTGGAATGGCAGCCCGGGGCCAGCCCCTAGCCGCCGTGTGTGACTGGCTGCGTGCCACGCAGCCCCAGCACCTCCGCCGCCACGGCGGCGACGTAGCCGACCGTAAAGACCCAGCCGCCGTATTGCAGGCCTCCCTTCCCGAGGAGCGCCGTCCCGTAATAGACCGCCGGCACGCCCACGATCGTCAACAGCAGCAGCGGCAGGCGCTGGGCCTTGGTGCCGCGCTGCTGCTGCCAGTACAGGAGCCCGCCGCTGAACAGCAGCGCGATGAGCCAGAAGGGGAAGTCGTCGCCCTTGCCTTCCAACCCGCTCGTCAAGTAGGCGCCGGCGAGCAGGAAAAACACCGCGCGGAAAATCCCGTGCAGCCCCGCGCCGTGCCGCTCGTGGAAGCGCGCCAGCGGCGGGAGCAGCGAGTGCAGGCCGTACGCCAGGGCCGCGAGCACCGGAATGCCGAGAGCGAACAGCGTCCCGGGGTCGCTCCAACTCGTCCACAGGACGGTGATCGGCCGCGCGTCGCAGCCGTAGGGCAGGCCCAGCCCGGCGAGCAGCAGCACGGCGGCGAGCTTCTTCAGCAGCGGTAGGTGCATCGTGGCCTCCTTGGCCGAACCAACATTGTCCAGCCAAGCCCGGGCGCAAGCCCGGGGTCAGGGACACCGGTCTTCATCATCGTCGACCCAACCCCGGGCGCAAGCCCGGGGTTAACGAACGATGCGCGTAGTTTCGGCCTACGTCGCAACGGATTGGTACCTCCTCCCTGCGCCGCAGCACAATACTCAAGTTCGACACTTCGTGAACCCCGGGCTTGCGCCCGGGGTTGGCTGGATGCCTTTCATGAGCGAGCATCGCGCCTACCGATTGTACGCTCACATCACCTGGCACACCTGGCGGCGGCTCGGTTGCATCGACGCGGCGGGGGTCGCCGACGTGAGAAGCGCCGTGCGGAGCGCCTGCGAACGAACGGCGGTGCGCGTGGTGCGTGACGCCGTCCTGTCAGACCACGTTCACTTGGTAATCAGTTTCCGGCCGGAGACGCGCTTGAGCGACTTCGTGCGGTTGGCCAAGTGCGTAGCTGCGGTGCGGGCAAACCGCCGCGTTCCCGGCAGCCTCAAGTGGTGTCGTGGATTCTTCGCGGCCACACTCAACGAGCGAGACCTCGATCGGGCGATTCGTTACGTCTCCCAGCAATTCGAGCGTCATCCGGATCGAATCCCAGTTCAGAAGCGGTCGGCCCAACCCCGGGCGCCAGCCCGGGGTTAACGAACGGTGCATTGTGGGCCGCGGTCGACCAACCCTGAGCGAGAGCTCGGGGGCGATTTGACGGCGCCCGCCGCGCCGGTAGCTTGGTCCGCGCCCGCAACCCCCCGAGTTTCCGATGATCCGCCCGCACCGCTTCGCCGCCCTCGCCGTCGCGCTGGTCGCGTCGGCCCCGCTCGCCGCCCAGCAGCCCGCGTTCACGCTCGAGCAAGCGCTCGCCGCGCCGTTCCCCGACAACCTCGTCGCGGCGGCGACGGGCGGCGCCGTGGCCTGGGTGTTCAACGCCAACGGCGCGCGCAACATCTGGGTCGCCGCACCACCCGAGTATCTGGGCCGCCCGGTCACCGCCTACCCGGACGACGACGGCCAGGAGATCGGCGATCTCGCCTGGACGCCTGACGGGAAGGCGATCGCGTACACGCGCGGCGGGAGCGCCAACGGACGCGGCGAGTTCCCCAACCCCCGCAGCGTGACGTCCGGCGTCAAGCAGGAGGTCTGGCTGGTGACCGTTCCCGGCGGGACGGTGCGCCGCCTGGGCGAGGGCAACTCCCCGACCATCTCGCCCAAGGGCGATCACGTGGCGTTCATCCAGCGCGGGCAGGTCTGGTGGGCATCGCTCGCGGATACATCTCCAGCCGAGCAGCTGATCCACGCCCGCGGCTCGGCGAGCGCGCTGCGCTGGTCGCCGGACGGCGGCAAGCTCGCCCTCGTGAGCAACCGCGGCGACCACGCTTTCATCGCCGTCTACGACGTGGCCGGGAAGACGCTGCGGTTCCTCGATCCGTCGCTCGAGCGCGACGACGACCCGGTGTGGTCTCCGGACGGAGCGCGCATCGCCTTCACGCGGGCGCCCCCCGAGCCGGGCCGCGTCCCCTTTACGCCGCGGCGGGAGGCGCAGCCGTGGTCGATCCGCGTCGCGGAGGTCGCGACCGGCGCCGGGCGCGAGATCTGGAAGGCCGACCTTGGCGCGGGCAGCGCGTTCCACGACGTCGTCGCCGACCAGCAGCTGCTGTGGATGGCGGGCGACCGCATCGTGTTCCCGTGGGAGAAGGACGGTTGGACGCACTTGTACGCCGTACCGGTCACGGGCGGCCGGGCCACGCCGCTGACCCCGGGGGAGTTCGAGGTCGAGTACGTCGCCGCGAGCGCCGACCGGACTACCCTGTACTTCAACTCCAACCAGGGCGACATCGACCGCCGCCACGTGTGGCGGGTGGCGGCCGCCGGCGGCGCGCCGGCGGCCGTGTCGAGCGGCGCGGGGATCGAATGGGCGCCCGTGCCAACCGCTGACGGCAAGGCCGTCGCGTTCTTGCGCAGCGACGGCCGCAAGCCGCCCCGTCCCGCCGTGCAGATCGGCGGGGGCCCGGCGCGGGACCTCGCGCCGCAGGCCGTGCCCGCCGACTTCCCCGAAGCGGCGCTGGTTGAGCCGCAGCAGGTCGTGTTCTCCGCCGCCGACGGCATCCCGATCCACGGCCAGCTGTTCCTGCCGAAAGGCCTGCGGGCGGGCGAGCGGCGGCCAGCGGTCATCTTCTTCCACGGCGGCTCGCGTCGGCAGATGCTGCTTGGCTGGCACTACCTGTACTACTACCGCAACGCGTACGGCCTCAACCAGTACCTGGCGAGCCGCGGCTACGTCGTGTTGTCGGTCAACTATCGCAGCGGCATCGGCTATGGCTTGAACTTCCGCGAGGCGCTGCACTACGGTGCCCAGGGCGCCAGCGAGTTCAACGACGTGATGGGGGCCGGCGTGTACCTGCGGACGCGCGCGGACGTCGACCCGGCGAAGATCGGCCTGTGGGGGGGCTCCTACGGCGGCTATCTCACGGCGCTGGGCCTCGCCCGCGCGTCGGATCTGTTCGCGGCGGGCGTGGACCTGCACGGCGTGCACGACTGGAATACGGAGATCCAGAATTGGGTCAGCGAGTACGACCCAGCGAAACAGGCAGACGTGGCGCGCGTGGCGTTCGAATCGTCGCCGATCGCGGCGGTCAATGACTGGCGCTCCCCGGTGCTGCTCATCCACGGCGACGACGACCGCAACGTGCAGTTCAGCCAGTCGGTCGAGCTGGGCGCCGCGCTGCGGGCGCGCGGGGTGCAGGTCGAGCAGCTCGTCTTTCCCGACGAGATTCACGACTTCCTGCTGCATGCGGATTGGCTGCGGGCGTACAAGGCGGCGGTGGAGTTCTTTCAGAGGAAGCTGGGGCGATGAGCGAGGGTTCTCGGTCGTCGGTTGTCGGTCATCGGTAAACCATGCATGAACAGCTTACCGTGAACCGACAACTGAGAACCGGAAACCGAGATTAGTTCACCCCCCCCATCAGCCGCTTCATCGGCCTGAGCAGCAGCACCATCACCGCTCCGGCGCCGAGGCAGACCGCCGCTGTGACGCCGAAGAGCGTGGGCAGCGGCGTGGTGCTGATGAACCCCGCCGACCACCCTGCCAGCTTGTTGCCCAGCGCGTTGGAGAGGAAGAAGACACCCATCATCAGCCCCACGATCCGAGCGGGCGCGAGCTTGGTGACGACCGACAGCCCGACGGGATAGAGGCAGACCTCGCCGAGCTCCTCGATGAAGTAGACGCCCACGAGCCAGAGCGGTGAGATCTTGATGCCCCCCTGGGCGATCCCGCCGGCCGGCACCAGCACCAGGAACGCCACGCCCATGAACAGCAGCGCCAGGGCGAACTTCGCCGGACTCGACGGCTGCCGGGGGCCGAGCTTGATCCACAACCACGCGAACAGCGGTGACAGCACGATGACGAACCCCGCCTGGACGGCAACGAACCACGAGGCGTACAACTTCATGCCCAGCAGCTCGAGCCGGATGTAGCGATCCGCGAACAGCGTGAGGGTGGATCCGGCCTGCTCGTAGGCGCCCCAGAAGAACGTGGCGAAGAGGAAGAACACGAAGACGGCGGCGATGCGCTTCCAGTCCTCGGCCGTGAAGCCTCCGCGAGTCGCCGTCCCAGGAACCGTCTGAACCTTGGGCTGCGCGGCGATGCGGTCCAGCGCCGGCTGGAGATGCGGTCGGCCGATGACGTATTGGATCACTCCCAGCGTCATCCCGATGCCCGCGCACGCAAAGCCGTAGTGCCAATCGATCCCCTCGGCGATACGGCCGGCGACGATCGGGCCGAGCAGCGCGCCGACATTGATGCCCATGTAGAAGATCGAGAAGCCGGCGTCGCGGCGCGCATCCCCCTGCTCATACAGCGACCCGACGAGGGTGGAGGCATTGGGTTTGAGCAGCCCCGTCCCGATGACGATGAGCGAGAGCCCCGCATAGAAAAACGGCAGTGCATGGAACGCCAGCGTGAAGTGGCCGAGGGCGATGATGATTCCGCCGAAGAGGACGCTGCGGTACTGCCCCAGCCACCGGTCGGCGATGAAGCCTCCGAAGATCGCGGCCAGCCACACGCTGCCCACGTAGTTGCCGAAGACGCTGCCGGCGTGTTGATCGGTGAAGCCCAGCGCTTTGGTCATGTACAGGATGAGGAACCCCCGCATCCCGTAGTAGCTGAACCGCTCCCACATCTCCGTGAAGAAGAGCGTGGACAGGCCGCGGGGGTGCCCGAAGAAGCGGGTGCTTTCGGGCGCG
>QHVC01000179.1 GCA_003222205.1 Gemmatimonadota bacterium
GGGGCAGAGTTTTTTGCGCGGTTGCAGCCAGCGCGCCGCCTCTGGCGGCGACGATTAGCGGGCCGGCCGCTCCCCTGGTTCGCGAGCGCAAAGGCCGAGCAGGGTGCCTTTGCGGCTTTTCTCGGTGTCGAGATTGACGCTCACACGAACCGGTGGACGGCGCTGGCCGTTGGTGACTGTTGTCTGATGCATGTCGATGACGTCGGGAAAGGGATGCGGGCGATCGAAACGTTTCCCTTGCAGCGAGCTTCGCAATTCACGATGAGCCCGTATCTGATCGGCTCCAGGTCGGACGACGAATCACTGCAGGATCGAATCCACGTCAGCAAGGGCAGCCTCCGCGATGGCGACATGCTGCTGCTCGCCACGGATGCGATGGCCGCCTGGCTGCTGAAACGGCATGAAGAGGGGCGACCATTATGGAAGTGGCTGTACCGGAAGCTCGGCACGCCTGAGAGCTTTGCCGCGCTGGTCGCCTACGGCCGCAAAAATGGATTGCGCAACGACGACTTCACCCTGGTCCGTGTCATTCATCACGATGCACGGGTTGCAGCGAAGGAGAGCTAGCGATGGGTGCCTGGCCAGACCTGACGGAATACCATGAGGCGGTTCAGCACCCGCCAAGGGCGTTTGCCGACCCAGGATTAAAAGCGGTCACCCTCGAGCTCGATCGGTTCGGGATGCCCAAGCCGGCCACCGGCGGCAACGCCGTGGTCTACAAGGCCAGCGAACCGGGCGGGCTGTTGACCTTCAAGAAGACCTGGGCCATTCGCTGCTTCCTGCGCCCGATCAGCGACCATGCCGAACGGTATGAGGCGATCTCCAAACATCTTCGCAAGGTGCACCTGCCCTATGATGTCAATTTTCAGTTTCTCAAGCAGGGCATTCAAATTCGCTCCACCTGGTTCCCGATCGTCAAAATGCAATGGGCCAAGGGCGACCTGCTGCACAGTTACATTGAGAAGCATCTCGGCTCTCCGGCCGCACTCGCGGCCTTGCGGGCCAAATGGGCGATCCTCGTGCGCCACCTCGAAGCCGCCCAGGTTGCGCACGGCGATTTACAGCACGGGAATATCCTGGTGCGCGGCGGATCGATCCAGTTGGTGGACTACGACGGCATGTGGGTGCCGGCGTTACGCGGCCGCCACGCCACGGAACTCGGCCACCGTGCCTACCAACATCCCGACCGGAGCGAGCAAGACTACGGCCAAGAGACCGATCGTTTTTCAGCGCTCGTCATTTATCTATCGCTGGCGGCGCTGGAGATGGATGTCACCCTATGGGAACGTTTTCATACCGGCGACAATCTCATCTTCGTGCGCGAAGATTTCCAGCAGTCGGGTCGATCGGCGATTTGGCAGCAATTACGTCGCATCGGATCGCGGGGAATCGATCACCTCGCCGCTGCCGTGGCGGCCATGGTGCAGCAGCATCCGATGAAGGTCGGCAATCTCGATAGCGTTCTCCAAAATCCGGCGAGCTATGCGGCGAGCTCCAAAGTCTCTACCGCGATTCCGGCGTCGCCTCCGGCCCCGCGAGTCGCTCCCAAGCCGGCGCGCGTGCCGACGCCGCCAGTGCCGAGCTGGATGAAAAAGCGCGGTTATCGTGATCCTTCGGATGATTGAGGATCATCGGCGGTATTGCTCGTCGCTGACCTTTTCCATCCACTCGACATTTTGCCCTAGTGACCGCGTCGGCCGGATCGGCTTGCGGCATACGCTCGGCGGTACAAACCCAGCGTCTCACGAGACACCGAAGCCCGTCACGTAACTCTGTCGTTAGGTGCGCCGCGAAGTCGTTACCAATCGCATCGCCGCCATGCTGCCGCTCGATTGAGATCTCAAGCATCGGTGCCAGTGTCGCAGCAGCGCCCGTCGATGCCGCAAAAACGCCCTAGGTCTCAGCGCCAAGGCATGTGATGTTAGAATCGGGTCAGACCATCAGATTGCCGTCGGAGAAGGGGAGGTCCCTGGAGTGAGCAGCCCGGGAAAGGATCGCCGCAAGCCGCGTTCGGCCGCCCGCTCTCCCGCGCCCGCCGAGGAGGCGCTGCGGGCAAGTGAGGAGCGCTACGGCTCGGTCGTTGCCGCGCTGGCGGAGGGCATCGTGTTCATGGATGCCGACGGCGGGCTGCGGGCGTCGAACGCCAGCGCCGAGCGGATCCTGGGGCTCACGGCGGAACAGATCGGCGGGCGGACCACCTTCGATCCCCGCTGGCGAGCCATTCACGAGGACGGCTCGCCGTTCCCGGGCGACACCCACCCGATCACGGTATCCCTGCGCACGGGCCGGCCGTGCTCCAACGTGATCATGGGCGTCCATAAGCCGAGCGGCGAGTTGACGTGGATCTCCATCAACTCACAACCGCTGTTTCGGCCCGGCGCACCCACGCCGTACGCGGCCGTTGCATCCTTCTTCGACGTCACCGAGCGTAAACAGGCGGAGGACGCCCTGCGTGCCACCCAGGCGCGTCTGCGGGATGTCCTTGCCTCGAGTACCGCCGTGGTCTACGCCACGAAACTGACCGCAGAGGGCTACGCCCCCAGCTGGGTGAGCGAGAATGTTACCCGGGTCCTGGGTTATGACGTGCCGGAGGCGCTTCACCCCACGTGGTGGGCGAGTCACCTCCACCCCAGCGACCGGGCGCGCGTGCTCGCCGAGCTCCCCACTCTTCTCACGAAGGGCGAACTCACCCTCGAATACCAATTCCAGGGAAAGCGCGGGACCTACCGGTGGGTACATGATGAAGCGAGGCTGCTGCGCGATCCAGCCGGCCTGCCGATTGAGGTTTTCGGCGCCTGGCTCGACATCACGGAGCGCAAGCAGCTGGAAGAGCAGTTCCACCAGGCGCAAAAGATGGAGGCGGTCGGCCGGCTCGCGGGGGGAGTGGCGCACGACTTCAACAACCTGCTCACGGCTATCCTCGGCTCCGCCGACCTCGTGTTGGACAGCCTGACACCAGGTGTTCCAGCGCGCGAAGAACTCGAGGAGATCCGGAAGGCCGCGCTGCGGGCGGCGGACCTCACCCGCCAGCTCCTGGCCTTCAGCCGCCAGCAGGTCATCGCCCCGACGGCGCTGAATCCCAACGAGGTGGTCGCCAACATGGACAAGCTGCTGCGGCGGCTTCTCGGGGAGGATGTGGAGCTGCGCACCCGGCTGACACCCGATCTCGTGACCGTCAAGGCCGATCCGAGCCAATTGGAACAGGTCGTCCTGAACCTCGCCGTCAACGCGCGGGACGCCATGCCCAACGGCGGCAAGCTCACGATTGAAACGCAGAACGTGGAGCTCGATGCAGCCTATGTCCGAGGCCACATTTCCGCGCAGCCCGGCCCCTACGCCATGATCGCGGTGAGCGACACGGGGGTCGGTATGGACGCGGCGACCCAGGCGCGCATTTTCGAGCCGTTCTTCACGACGAAAGAGATAGGCAAGGGCACCGGGCTCGGCCTGGCCACGGTGTATGGGATCGTGAAACAGAGCGGCGGGTGGATCTGGGTGTACAGCGAGCCCGGTCAGGGCACGACGTTCAAGATTTACCTGCCGCGCGTCACGGAGGCCGTCCCGCCCGCTGCCGTGACCCCAGCGCCCCCGGCGTCGGTGCGCGGTTCCGAAACGATCCTCCTCGTGGAGGACGATGAAATGATTCGCAATCTCGTGCAGAAGGTGCTG
>QHVC01000015.1 GCA_003222205.1 Gemmatimonadota bacterium
AGGAAGCCCCGGATCGCCAGCCGGTCCACCCCCGCCCAGCGCCACGGGCCGCCGTAGAAGCCGTCGCAGAACGCCGCGAACTCGCTGACGTCGCGCCCGTACGCCTTGACGGTGTGGGGCGAGTCGTTGCGCTCCTTGGACAGGAACGCGGCGAACGCCGCTAATTCGGGACGCTCACTCACGCCAGCACCGCGACGCCCAAGCGTCCCGCGAACGCCTCCATCTCCGCCAGCGCCCGCTCGACGAGCCGCTCCTTCTTCTTCTGTTTGTCCCGTAGCGGCGGGTCCAACGGCTCCAACAGCCCGAAGTTGGCGTTCATCGGCTGGAAGTGCGCCGGGTCGGCCTCGCGGAGGTAGCGGTACAGCGCCCCCAGCATCGTCGTGGGCGGCGGAACCAGCGGTTCTTCGCCGGCGAGGATGCGGGCGAGGTTCAACCCCGCCAGGATGCCGGTGGCGGCCGACTCCGTGTAGCCCTCGACACCGGTCAGTTGTCCCGCAAACAACAGCGTCGAATCGTCTCGGGCTGACAGGTGTGGTGTGAGCGCGGCAGGCGCGTTGATATAGGCGTTGCGGTGAATGCTCCCGTAGCGCAGGAACTCCGCTCCCGCGAGGCCGGGGATCAGCCGGAACACGCGCTGCTGCTCCGCGATGCGCAGCCGCGTCTGGAAGCCCACCAGGTTCCACATCTGCGCCGCGCGGTCCTCCTGGCGCAGCTGCACCACGGCGTAGGGCTCCTTGCCCCCGCGGGGGTCCACCAAACCCACCGGCTTCATCGGGCCGAAGCGCAAGACGTCGTCGCCGCGGCGCGCCATTTCCTCGACCGGCAGGCAGCCTTCGAAGTACGGCGTGCGGTCGAACTCGTGCTGCGGCTCATACTGGTCGGCGGCGCGTAGCGCCGCGACGAACGCGCCGTACTCGGCGGCGCTGAGCGGGGCGTTGAGATAATCGTCCCCGCCGCCCTTGCCGTAGCGCGACGCGCGGAACAGCACGCCGTGGTCGAGCGAGTCGGTCGCTACGATCGGCGCGATGGCGTCGAAGAACGCCAGCGCCGGCGCGCCGAGCCGCGCCGCGATCGCCGCGGACAACGCCTCGGACGTCAGCGGGCCCGTCGCCACGATCCCGGGCGCCGGCAGCTCCGTCGCTTCCCCGCGCACCACGGTGACGTTGGAGTCGGTCGCGACGCGCCGGTGCACGCCGGCGGCGAACACATCGCGGTCCACGGCCAGGGCCGCGCCGCCCGGCACGCGCGCCTCGTCCGCGGCCGCCAGCACGATGCTCCCCAGACGCCGCATCTCGGCCTTGAGCAGGCCGTGGGCGTTCGTGAGCTCCACCGATTTGAAGGAGTTGCTGCAGACGAGCTCGGCGAGCCGGTCGGTATGGTGCGCCGGCGTCATCTTCACCGGCCGCATCTCCCGCAGCGTGACGCGGATGCCGCACCTGGCCAGCGCCCAGGCGGCCTCGCTTCCCGCGAGCCCGCCGCCGATGACGGTGACCGTCAGGTCGCGACCGGCTCCGTGGGCGCGGGCTCCTCCACCGGGACCTCGTGTCCGCACTTGAGGCACTTGTGTACGACCCCCGCCTCTTTGGTCCGCTTCACTTCCATCCCCACGAACCCGCAGCTCGGGCATGCGATCGCCACCGGCTTGTTCCACACCGAGTAGTCGCAGTCCGGATACCGCAGGCACCCGAAGAAGTTGCGTCCCTTACGCGTGCGCCGCTCGGCCAGGTCGCCGATGCCGCACTTGGGGCACTTGATCCCCAGCGGCACCGGCCGCGTGTGCTTGCACTTCGGGTACCGCGTGCAGGCGAGGAACTCCCCGAACCGCCCCGTCTTGATGACCATGGGCGAGCCGCACTCCTTGCAGATCTCGTCGGTCGGCCGGTCGGGCACCTTGTCCTTGTTGATCGAGCGGCTGAACGTGCAGCCGTCGGGGTACTTGGCGCAGGCGATGAACGGCCCGAACCGGCCGCTGCGCAGCTCCACCGGCCCGCCGCACACGGGGCAACGCTCCTCGGGCAACTTCGAGAGATCGTGCACGGCGTGAATCAGCTCCTGCACGTCCACGGCTTCGAGCGCCTTGGAAAACGGCGACCAGAACTCGCCGAGCACCTGCTGCCATTTGAGGTCGCCGTCCTCGATCTTGTCGAGCTCGGCCTCCATCTGGGCCGTGAACCCCACGTCGAACACCTCGGGGAAGCAGCGCTTCATCACCTTCCACACCTGCTCGCCCTGCGGCGTCGGGTGGAAGCGGCGGTCCTTCGCCGTGGCGTACCAGCGCGCCCGTAGCGTCTGGATGATGGCCGCGTACGTCGAGGGCCGGCCGATGCCGAGCCGCTCCAGCTCCTTCACCAGGCTGGCTTCGCTGAACCGCGGCGGCGGCTCGGTGAAGTGCTGGGTCGGGGTGATCTGCCGCACCGTCACGCGGTCGCCGGCCGCGAGCAGGGGGATCGGGGCCAGGTCGTCGAGCGTCTTGCCTTCTTCGGGCTCGTGCGCCTCGTGGTAGAGCACGTGATAGCCGTCGAACAGTACCCGCGAGCCGGTGGCCCGGAACACGTAGCGGCCCACGGTGAAGTCGACCTTCGTCGCCTCGTAGATCGCCGGGCTCATCTGGGAGGCGACGAAGCGCCGCCACACCAGCTGGTAGAGCTTGAACTGGTCGGTCTGGAGGTGCTTCTTGAGCGCTTCCGGCCGCCGCGACACGTCCGTGGGGCGGATGGCCTCGTGGGCGTCCTGCACCTTGCTCCCACCGCGGCCGCTCTTGTACACGTTGGGCTCGGCCGGCAGGTACTTCGCGTCGAAGTTGGCGGCGATGAATTCCCGCGCCTGGGCGACCGCGCTGTCGGCGACCCGCACCGAGTCGGTGCGCATGTAGGTGATCAGCCCCACGGGCCCCTCTTCGCCGATCTCCACGCCTTCGTATAGCTGCTGCGCGGCCCGCATCGTCCGCGCCGCCGAGAACCCCAGCTGCTTGGCCGCTTCCTGTTGCATGGTGCTGGTCGTGAACGGGGCGGGCGCCTTGCGGCGCTTCTCGCCGCGCTCCACCTCCGCCACGACGAACGGGAGCCCCCGCGCCTCGTCGACGATGGCCCGCGCCGCCGCCTCGGTGCGCACGTCGGGCTTGTGGCCCTCTACCTTGTGGAGGCGCGCCTGGAACGCCTGGCCGTCCTTCTCGAGATCGGCCTCGATGGTCCAGTACTCCTGCGGCACGAAGCGGCGGATCTCCTCCTCGCGCTCGCAGATCAGGCGCAGGGCGACGGTCTGGACGCGTCCCGCCGACAGGCCGGTCTTGATGCTCTTCCACAGGAGCGGCGACGCCTTGTAGCCGACCAGCCGGTCCAGCACACGCCGCGCCTGCTGGGCGTCCACCTTGCGACGATCGATGTCCTGGGGATGCGCCAGCGCCGCCTGCACCGCGTCCTTGGTGATCTCGTGGAACAGCACCCGCCGCACCGCCCCGCCGTTGCCGATCTGGTCGGCGACGTGCCACGCGATCGCCTCGCCCTCGCGGTCCGGATCGGTCGCGATCAGCACGCGGTCCGACTGCTTGGCCGCTTTCTTGATCTCCGCGAGCGTTTTCGCCTTTTCCTTGATGGTGACGTATTTCGGCGTGAAGCCGTGCTCGACGTCCACGCCGAGCTCGCGCTTGGGGAGGTCGCGGACGTGGCCTACCGTCGCCTTGACGGTATAGCCGCGGCCGAGGTACTTCCCGATGGTGCGGGCCTTGGCCGGCGACTCCACGATGACGAGCGAGCTCCCCTTCCCCCGCTTCGCGGCCGGCGCCTCCGGCTCCACGGCCTTCGGCTTCCGCGTCTTCACCGCTTTCGGCTTCTTCACGATGCGCTTCTTAGCAGCCACCTCTCAACCTTTCGTCAACCGTGCGCGGTGGCATCTTTACCACCCCGCCCTGTCCTGCGCAAGTCGCACCACTTCCGCAGCGATCTGCGCCGCTCCGCGGCGGTCGGTGTCGATCTGCGCGTGCGACTTCAGGTAATACCCCTCGCGTTCCTGGAGCAGCGCCTTCATCCGCGCTACCGGGTCCTCTCCCAATAACACCGGACGGGTTCCCTCCGGCGTCGCCCGCGACGCCGCCGTGTCGGGTTTGGTCCGCAGGTAGATGATGAACGCTTTGGCCTTCGCGCCGTCCATCGCGCCTTCCTGCGCCGCCCAGCCGCCGCCCGGCGCGAGCACCGCCGGCTCGTGGCTCAGCGCCGTCTCCATCTCCTGGCGCTCGAGCGTGCGGAACGTGGCCTCGCCCTTCTCCGCGAAGATCATCGTGATCGGGCGGCCTTCCTTGCGCGCGATGAGCGCGTCGATGTCGACGAACCCGCAGTGCAGCTGCTCGGCGACGAGCCGGCCCACCGTCGTCTTGCCCGAGCCCGGCAACCCGATCAGCACCACATGCTGTTTCATGAGGCGGCCCCTCCCCTCCTGGGCAGCCGCGCGCGCACTTGCGCGAGGTAGCCCTCCACGTTGCGCTTCATCTCACTCAGCGCGTCGCCGCCGAACTTTTCCACCATCGCCTGCGCCAGCACCAGCGCCACCATCGCCTCCGCAATGACCCCCAGCGCCGGCACCGCCGTCACATCGGAACGCTCCGACTGGGCCTGCGCCGCCGCGCCGGTCGCCAGATCCACCGTCTTCAAGGGCGACATCAGGGTCGAGATCGGCTTCATCGCCGCGCGCAGCACCAACGCCTCCCCCGTCGTCATGCCGCCCTCGGTGCCGCCCGAGCGGTTGGTCGCCCGCGCGAACCCCGGCAGGATTTCGTCGTGCACCTCTGAGCCTTTCCGCCTCGCGGCCTCAAAACCCAGGCCCAATTCGACGCCCTTCACGGCCGGGATCGACATGATCGCCTGCGCGAGGCGACCGTCGAGCTTGCGGTCCCACGACACGTGCGAGCCCAGCCCCACCGGCACGCCTGACGCGACCACCTCCACCACGCCGCCCAGCGTGTCGCCGGCAGCCTTGGCGGCGTCGATGCGGGCGATCATCTCCTGCTCGGCGGCCGGGTCGAGGCAGCGCACCGGGCTGGCGTCCGCCGCCTGGTTCAACGGCGTGGGGAGCGGGAGGCGGGCGGCGGCGGCGATGCCGCCGAGCTCGACGACGTGACTGCCGATCTCGATGCCGAAGTGCGCCAGCAGCACCTTGCTCACCGCGCCGCACGCCACGCGGGCCGCCGTCTCGCGCGCGCTCGCGCGCTCCAGGATGTCGCGGGCGTCCTCGCGATCGTACTTCAGCGCGCCGGCCAGGTCGGCGTGGCCGGGGCGCGGCCGGGTGACCTGCCGGCGTCGCGTCTCGCCGGGGGCGTCCGCCTCCGGGGCCATCACGTCCCGCCAGTGCTCCCAATCGCGGTTCCAGATCAGCATCGCGATCGGCGAGCCCAGCGTCTCGCCCGCGCGCACCCCCGCGAGCCACTCGATCTGGTCCGACTCGATCTTCATGCGGGCGCCGCGCCCGTAGCCGCCCATGCGGCGCTGCAGCTCCGCGTTCACCGCCTCGGCGGCGAGGGGCAGCCCGGCGGGGACCCCTTCCAGGACCCCGACGAGCCCGCGCCCGTGCGACTCTCCCGCCGTCGTGAACCGGATCGCCATCCTTGAATAGTATCCTCCGGATAAGACGCGAGCCCGACCGGCAGTCGGGCTCGCGCTGGGCAGCAGGGACGCTAGGCGCCGGGCGGCATCACGGGCCGCGGGTCGACGCCCGGATCGGGAACGGGTTCGGGATGGCCGGCAGCTGCACCGTCACCAGCCCCGTGGTCGTCACGCCGAACAGGAACTGGTTGCCCAGGGCGTCCTTCGCCACGCGCAGCGGGCCGACGATCGGGTCCCGGATCGGGATCGAGGCGATCTTCCCGTAGAAGAACGTATCGAACACGTCGATGTTGCCGTCGGGCCGCGCCACGAACATCACGCGGTTGGTCGAATCCCCGGCGAAGCCGAAGGCGGTGGTCCCCGGATTGCCGGCCGCGAAGTCGTGGTTGTAGTTCATGTCCATGCCGGCGGCGCCCTGGACGCAGGCCGAGCCGCTGGGGTTGAGCGGGCACGAGGTGCCCTTGAGGCGCAGCCCTTCGTCCAGGATGTAGACCGAGTCCGCGCGCACCAGGTTCGTCTGCCCGTTCTTGTTCGTGGCGATGGACAGGATGCGGATGCCGGTGTTGCTGATGAAGTCGCTGACGTCGATCGCCGGCGTCATGCCGTTGTCCTCGTCGTTGAACCCGGCGTCGGACGTAAAGCCGCCGGCCGAGGTGGGGCACGTCAGGAACGTGGGCGCGCCGTGCCGCAGGCTCCCCCGCGCGCTGTAGCTCATGACCCGCGCGAACTGAGTGGAGACGTTGCCGCCCTCGCCGAAGAAGGCGTGGGTGAAGTCACCCGAGTTGCGGACGAAGGTCGAGTCACCCAGGCCGAACCGCGACATGTTGATCATCACGCCGCGGCACGCCGACAGCACCACCTGCGTGCTGTTGTAGGGCCGCCCGCGGCGCACCTCGATGCGCAGCGTGTCGTTGCCGCGGCTGGTCAGCGTGCTGTCGCCGGCGATCTCCCAGAACAGGTGCGCGAACAGCGAGTCGGGGTTGTAGGCGAACTCCGCCGGGTTGCGCAGCTTCTCCATGCGGATCGTTGCCCGGCCGCTGAACGGCGACGTGCTGCTCGCCGTGGGCGTCGTCGAGTACAGGGCGAAGATCGAGTCCTTGGCGCACGGGCCGCCCGCCGGCCGGCATACCGTGGCGACGTACTGCGGACGGTCGGAGACGTCGAACACCTCGATGTCTTCGAGGAAGATCCCGCCCGTCTGGATGACCTTGTAGGTCTCGATCAGGATGTCCGGCAGGTCCTGCCGCCAGACCAGACGCCGCACCCCGGTGCTGACGTCGATGACGGACAACTCCGTTCCGCCCGAATTCGCGACGACGATCGTGTCGCCGTAGTCGGGGTTGACGGGGTCGCTGCTGCGCGGCCACAACGCGATGCCCACCGGGAACGGACCGGCGGTCGAGATCCCCGCGACGAACGACTTGGTGGCTACGTCGAAGACCTCGACGCGGGACAGCGGCGTGTTGGTCAGGTACAGCTCGCCCGCGGCGCCGTTGTTCTTGTTGTAGATCGCGTCGCCGATGTGGCTGCCGGCCGGAAGCGGTCGCGTGACGCCGGCCACGGCCAGCACCGTATCGGCCTTCGCCGCGGCGCGGGGGACGCCCCCCACCTGCGAATAGGCGCAGTTGCGCGCGGCCGCGTTATCGCACGCGTAGCCGCGCACGATGACGTTCTTGGGGAGCTGGTTCTGGGGGATATACGCCCCCAACCCCAGGGTGTCGATGCGGGTGACGTCGGTCAGGTTCCCCGCCCGCACGTCGAGCGTGTCGAAGTGCACCGGCCCGGGCCCGCCGACCGTGTCGATCCGGAAACCGATCCACGAGATCGCGCTGGGGTCGGTGGCGTGCACGGTGATCGCGTCGTTCAGCTCCACGCGCGTGCCGACCGTGTGCGTCACCGAAGGCGGCGTCGTGTCGTTCGCGGCCGAGAGCACCACCACCGTCACCACGCCGCTCGTGGCGCGGCGGCCGCTCGAGTCCTCGGCGAACCCGACGATATTGAAGGTGCCGCTCGCGGCCAGCACCGTCAGCGTGTCGGTGTACAGCACCGAGTCGGCGTACGGGATGGAGTAGCTGATCGAGTCGAACGGCGGCGTCGTGGGGTTCGTGACCGCGCCCGCGGGCGATACGATGAACCCGACCTTCCGGATGCCCTCGTTCTGGATCGCCTGGACCTGCACCGGCAGGTTGCGCCCCGTTGAGGCGACGGCGCCGGGCGACGGCGCGAGCAGCGTCACCCGCAGCGCCGACACGTTCGACAGGATGATCCACAGGGTGTCTTCGGCAAAATTCCCGTTGCCGTCGATGGCGCGGCCCACGATCTGCACCAGCCCGCCGGCGCCGGAGCCGACCGGGAAGGTGACCGACTTGGCGAGGGTGATCGTCTTCACTTCCGTGATGAAGGTGCTGTCCAGCGGGCCGGCGATGTAGCCGCCGCTGAACGTCAAGCGGATCGTCTTGAGGCCGAGGTTGTCGGAGGCGTTGACGTTGAAGTGCAGGCCGCCCGCGATCGGCTGCGTGTCGGCAGTGGCAGGAGATGCGCCCCCGGGACCACCGCTGCTCAGGGTGATGTTGGGCGGCGTGATGTCGCGCTGCACGCCGCCGGGATTCCGGGCGGTCTCGCACGCCCATACGGCGGTGGCAACGGCGCCGATGGCCCACACAACCTGCACCCGACGGACTGCCCGCATACGATCCCCCGGCTGGGTCCCGGTCCCCCGGCGCTGGGGACGGGACGATTCACTAAAGAAAGGAGTCGCCGACCGCAATGACCGTGACCCCCATCACTCCATGACCGCTGGTGACGGCCGTCTCGTTCACCTCGCAACGCCGGACACGTCCGGCGCGCGACACCCTGCCCGGCGACCCCGTTCGGCTCAGTTGTTACCGGTTCCCGGGGTGGGCGTCGCCAGATCGTCGATGATGTGCGGCGTGATCAGGATGATCAGATCGCGCCGGTTCTCCGTCTGCGACGAGAACCCGAACAGCTTGCCGAGAATCGGCAGATCCACCAGGAACGGGATCCCCGTCTTCTCGACCGTGACCTCCGTGACCGTCAACCCGGCGATAACCGCGGTCTCGCCGTCCGCGACGAGCAGCTGCGTCTCCGCCTGCTGGGTCTGGAACGTGAAGCCGATGTCCACCGGCGCCGACTGCACGCTCGAGCGCTCCGCGTGCACGTCCATCAGCACCTGGCGGTTCGACGTCACGTGCGGCGTGACCTTGAGGTTGATGCCGGTCTGCTCGAAGTTCACCGTCGCGCGCGGCACGCCCGTCCCACCGGCCGTGGGCGAGCTCACGTCGACGACGCGGATCGGCACCCGGTCCCCGACCAGGATCTGCGCCGGCCGGTTGTTGAGCACCGTCACCGAAGGCTCCGCCTGCACGTCGGTCAGGTTGACGCGCGACAGGGCCTGCAGGAACGTGGTGAGGTCGAAGTTCCCGAGCGCCGTCGAGAAGATCAGCTCCAGCGCCGGATTGACGATCGCGGCGTTGGCGTTCCCGAGGGCGGAGAGCGAGTTGCCGCCCAGGTCGACGATCGTCTTGCCCGGGTCGAAGTTCGAGGTCGGCACCAGCGCGTCGGGCACGCCGTCGAGGTTCGTATCCACCGGCTTGGCGGTGGACGGATCGGGCCGCTGCACCAGCCGGTTGAAGAACTGCGTGGAGGAGCCGAGGTCGTACTGCACACCGAGCTGCTCGATGTCGCTGCGATCCACGAAGATGATCTTCGCCTGGATCGACACCTGCGGTGTGCGGATGTCGAGCCCCCTCACGAACTCTTCCACGTCGTCGATGCGCGTGGCGACGTCGGTGATGATGAGCGCGTTGTGGCTCGAGTCGGCCACGACCGCGCCGCGGCCCTTCGACACGATGGAGGCGATGGCGGGCTGCAGCGAAGTGGCCTTGGCGTAGTTCAGCACCACGAGGCGCGTCGCGATCGGCACCGTCGAGTCCGCGCGCGCCAGGTCCACTTTGTTCACGACGTTGATGATGCCGCCGGGTAGGTTCTGGTGCGCCAGCCCTTGCGACTCCAGTACCGCGTTGAACGCGAGGTCCCACGGCTGGTTCTTGACCTCGGCCGTCACCTTGCCGGTGATCCCCTTGCCGACGATGATCGTCCGCCCGCTGAACGCCGCGAAGCCCGCGACCACGTCCTCGATGTCGGCGCCGTCCCACTGCACGGTGATGCGCGGCGCCTGCGACTGCATCGCCTCCCGGCGGTGCGCTGAGAGGTAGGCGTCGATCGACGTCACCGGCGCGTCGCTCGGCGTCGTGACCGTCGCCGCGGCATCGGGGCGGGGAGCCGCTGCGGCCGGAGCGGTCGGTGCGGGCAGCGGGCTCGCGGTCGCGAGCTGGCTCGACCAGCGCGCGAACGCCGTGCGCTCGGTGCCGATGGCCACGCGCACCTGTCCGTCGCGGCGCTCCACCTGGTAGTCCTTCAACGCGTCGAGGTCGATCACGATGCGGACCACGTCCGGCCGGAACTGGGCGTAGCGGATGTTCTTGATGCCCCCGCGGTTCTGTCCGTCGTACAGCGTGGCAGGCGCCACAAGGCGCGCCCCCAGCAGGTCGATGACCAGGCGGTCGGGACCGTTGAGGGTGAAATCCCGCACGTCCACCGCGCCCTGGAGATCGATGACGACCTCCACTTTCCCGGCGGCCGGCAGCACGCTGACGGCACGGACCTCACCGTCCCGCCCCCCCCCCGGCCCCGCAAGGGCTCGGGGTGCCGTCGCGACCACGAGGGCCGCGGCGAGGGCTGCGATGCGCTTCATGGCGTCTCCTCCTGCTTGGCGAGCGACAGCGTCTGTTGCCGCTCGTACCCATACTCCTGCACCGTAAAGACCACCTCGCGCGGCCGGATCTGCGTCACCCGGAGCCGCCCGAAGACTTCGCCGACCTTGGCGCGGTAGCGCTTGCCGTTGGTGATGTCGCGCAGCACGGCCACGCTGCGCGCGGGGTAGCGCGCGTCGTACACGATGGTCACCAGCTTCAGATCCGCGATCAGTGGCCGCACGTCGCCGGACTTGAGCAGCGACACGAACGGATCGCGCCCGGCGCCCTCGTACGAGAACACCTCGCGGACCAGCTCGATCGACTGGCTCGCCGAGTCCGGCCGCGCCGTCGTGTCCCGGCTCTGGCTGGCCGCGGGGACCGCGGCGAGGATGCCGATCACGAGCAGGTTACTCGTTCGCACTGGGCCTCCCGGCCGGCCGGGCCGGCGGCCTGCCCGCCGGGGCGGGCGGCGGCCCCGCCGCCTTCACGTACGTGCGCACCACCAACCCCACCTCCAGCAAACCGCCCAGCGTGTCGCTCAGCAGGCGTTGCGTTTGCTGGGTGGCCTCATGGAGCGTCAGATCCTGCGGCACCATGATGCGCTGCAGGCTCGCGACGTCGGTCAGGAACTCGCCGATCTGGTCGAAGTGCCCGTACACCTCGAAGCGGTACCGGTAGGTGTCGAACGGATGGCCGGGCTCGACGGCGAGCGGCTGGAACTTGCCGAGCGTGACGCCGCGGACTTTGGCGCGCGTCGAAATGTTCTCCAGCAGCGTCGCCACCTCGTTCTGCTCGGGGACGAGGCGCCGCATCAGGGTCAGGTCCGCCTCGTACTCGGCCACCTTGCGGCGCAGGTCGTCCACCGTGCCGCTGGCGAGATCGTCCTTCGCCCGCCGCACGATTTCGGCCAGGCTGTCGACCTCGCGGCTCGTGGCGTTGATCTTGGCCCGCTGCGGGCTGTGCGCGTACGGCCACAGTCCCAGGCCGTCCCAGGCGACGTAGCCCAGGAACAGCGCCACGATCGCGAGCAGCAGCATGATCTGGCTGCGCTGATCGGTCGGGATGAGGGCCATGGGCTAGCGCACCGACTGGGCGAGGGGTACGGTGTGGACGAAGCGCGGGTCGGTCGGCGGCCGGTAGCGCGCCACCAGATTGAACGCCGTCACCGGGCGGTCCGCCTCGATGAGCGTGGTCGTGCTCGTCGGGGCCACCTCGGTGAGCCACGGGGACGCCGTCAGCTGCCGCAGGAAGCTGGTGAACGCCTCGATGTCCACCGTGCGGCCTTCGATCGCGACGCGCACCGTGCCCACCCCCAGCGAATCGGGCGGGGCCGCCACCCCCTGAGGCGGGGGGGCCGGCGCGGCCCCGGCCGGCACGACGCCGATCGTCGCGATACCGGTAAGCCACGTGTAGGGCGGCAGCGCCTTGGTCAGCTGATCGAGGAGGTGCGGCCACACGTAGCGGTCCTCGTCGATGCGCCGGATCACGATGATCTCCGCCAGCAGGGAGTCGCGCGCGACCTCCATCCTTCGCTTGTTGGCGATGAGGATGTCGAAGCGGCGCTTCTCCGCCTTGACGTCCTCGAGCCGGTGCTCGAGCGCCGCGAGTTGGGCCTGATCCAGCACGAACAGCGCGCCGCCTCCACCCAGGGCCAGCACCCACGCCGCCACCGCCGCGATCAGGTACGGATCCTTGATCGTCGCGAGCAGCCCGCGGAAGTCGGGGAGCGAGAGCTTGAAGCCCGCACCCGCGGCCTTCCGCTTCTTCTGGCCGGGAAGCAGGTTGATTTCGATCATGAGGCGCGCCTCAGCGCCAATCCCACCGACAGCATCAGCAGCGGCGCCACCTCGTCGATCGACACCGCCTGGAAGGCGGCATCCCGGTAGCGCAACCGCTGCACCGGGCTCGCCATCTCGACCGGCACCTTGAGCCGGCCCGCGAGGGCATCATTGAGGCCCGGGATGCGGGCCCCGCCGCCGCTCGTGAATACCCGCGCCAGCTGTCCCGCCGACCGCGACGCAGTCGCCAGGAACGCCGCCGCCCGCTCTACCCCCACCGCGATCTCCTCGCCCCGGCTTTCCACATAGCCCGCCAGGTCCGCGTTCTGCTGCTGTCCCTGGATCACCTTCTCGGATTCCTCGGCCGACAGCCCCTTCTCCCGCTGCAGATCCTCCCGAAAGCGCCGCGTCCCCACCGACAGGTCCCGGGTCAGCGTCGGCACGCCGTCCTCGAGGATGTTCACGTTGGTGACCTCGTGGCCCACGTTCACCAGGGCCACGACCCCCTGCGTCGCATCGGGATGATTGAGCTCGAGCGCGTTGTGAATCGCGAACGCGTCCACGTCGATCATCGCCGCCTGCAACCCCGCCTCGCCGAGCAGGCTCACCCGGCCCTCCACCAGCTCCCGCTTGACCGCCACGAGCAGCACGTCCATCTGCAGCCCCTCGGCGTCCGGATCGAGGATCTGGAAATCCAGCTCCACGCTGGCCATATCGAAGGGCACGTGTTGCTCAGCCTCCCAGCGGATGACCTCCCGGGCGTCCTGCTCCTTCATCCGGTCCATCTGAATCTTCTTGACGATGACGTCCCGCCCCCCCACCGCCGTCACCACGGACTTCTGCTTGACCCCGGCGGTCGAAAACAGACCGCGGATCGCCTCCGCGACGATCCCGGGGTCCATGACCTCCCCCTCGACGATCGCATCGGCCGCCACCTCGGTCGTGGCCACCTTGGTCAGCTCCGGCTCCCCGCCGCTATGGTCCACCACGGCGAGCTTGATGATCCCCGAGCCGATATCGAGCCCGACCGTCGTTTTTTTGCCGCCTAGGAAGCCGAAAAGGGCCATATTCGCCTATCTAGTAAAAGACAGAGGGGCGAGGGCAAACTACAGTAAGCCCTGCCCCTTAGCCTGTCAAGCCTCGAACGTACTTGAGGCTAAAACACCAAGTCTCGCTGCGACCTAGACTTAGGCCGCTTAGAAGAGCTGGATCCACCCCCGCGAACGGATCGGCGATACCGTCTGCGTGCCCTCCATCGCGTTGGTAATAGCGCACTTAGAGTACTGGAGCGTGGCGTTACCGGCCAGAGTGTTCAGCTCCAGGTCCACGTTGCTCGCCATGACCGCCCCGTAAAAGTGGGCGTCCGTGCTGCCACCACCGGCAGTTGACAGGGAGCCCTGCACCAGGACGATCCCGTAGAAGATGAAGCTGCCCTGCACGTTGAGATCACCGTCCACCAGGAGGATGCCCTGGCCCTGGTCGCCGTTCAGGGTGGCGCTCCCGGCGATGTGGATCATCGGGAAGTAGTTCCCGCACGGCTGGGTGGGGTTCATCCCGTCCCCCCAGTTCATCGGATCGCTTCGATTGCACACGGTGCCGGAGAACGTCGGCTGAATTTTGTAGTTCCCGCCGCCCAGCTGAATGGTGGCGCTCGCCGCCAGCGAGGCGTAGGTGATATCGCCGAACTGGTTGAACGTGCTCGGGTGGACCGACGTGTCGCCGTTGACCGGCGGGTTGCCGTACAGCTGCCCGGGGCGCTGGGTGCTCACCAAACTCGGGTCGGGAGTACGAACGCCCGCCTTGGTGGTGTCGCCGACGGTGTCGCAGTTGGCGGTGTTCCACCCCTGCGGGATCGTGTCGCGCCCGTTCACGAGCGCATTCCCCTTGAGGCTCACGCCGCCGCGCGTGGTGAGCGCCGCGCCGATGCCGAAGTTCACCAGGCGGATGCGCACCAGCTCGCCGAGCCGCTGGCGGGCGCCGCCGCCGATGACGCCGGCGTTGCTGCGCCGGTCCCGGGCGGTGATGTCGATCAGGTAGACCTCATCGTTCAGACGGTACACGTAGCCGCCGTACACCCCGCTGTGATCGGGCGTCAGGGAGTCCGCCGGGTTGAGCGGTACCTGCATCGAGTCCAACGGGTACTGGCGGATCCGGTTGATCGTCTGCGGATTCCAGTTCCGGATGACCTCGTTGAGACCGGTTTCCGCCGCCCCGAACGACTGCTGCAGGCGGCGCCAGTTCTCGCCGACGCGCTGCTCCTGCGTGCCGGCGAAGAACGCCCCGGCCACCAGCGCGCCAACCACGACCAGGGCGAAGATGGCCAGCGCCAGCGCCATTCCGCGTTCGTTCTGCAGCACCCGTTTCATACGTCCGTCTCCTGTAAGAGTCGCCGGCCCCAAAAGCTAGAAGCGCCGGTTGTTGCGCAACGTCGTCCGCACCACGATGCTGTCGATGATCGGGCCCAGCACCGTGCCGCCGCTGACGCGGCGCACCGGTTGGGCCGTCCGCCCGCGGACGGTGATGTCCACGCGCTCGACCAGGGCCCGGTTGGCCGCGACCGCCGGATCGAGCAGCGTTCCGGTGGAATCGTAGTAGACCATCGCCAGTCCGTTCGTGAGCACCGGCCCGATCAGCGGCTGCATCGTATTCGACCCCCGCTGGTAGCCGATGTACCACGACGTGTCGCCCGGCGGCTGGTACAGGCTGTACGTCACCGCCGTGAACCCGCGGATCGCCGCACCGGAATAGATCGAGGTAGCGGTGTTCGGCGCCGGCGGCGTCAACCCGGTCTGAAACCGCGGCATGTAGGCGCCGACCGTAAGGACTTGCCCCGGCCCGTTGTCCGGCGTCAGGGCGCCGCCGGGGCAGTTGCCGGCGACCATCGCCGTGATCTTGCCCTGCACCCAGCTGTCGTCGTTGCGGGTGCCCTCATCGCCCTCGTAGCGAATCAGCACCGAGTCGTTCAGCGCCGGAGCCCGCGCGCCGTACTGGTGCCGGTTCGACAGCGTCGTAATCAGCACCGGCGACTCGACCAGGGGCGACGGCCCCGTGATCGGCGGGTTGCACAGATAGCCCATCCAGCGCATCGCGCGGAACGTGATCGACGTCGGCGACATCGCGATGATGTCCCCTTCGTTGGCGTCAGCCTCCCGCAACTCGCCCGGCATGATCGTCCCCGCGGCGCGGATGTTCTGCGACAGGTCGATGCGCTGGGTCTGCGTCTGGTAGATGCGCTGGTTGTTGACCAGCACCTGGTACAGGGCGGTGGCCACGATCCCCATGATGACCAGGGACACCAGCAGCTCGACCATGGTGAAGCCCCGCCGGCTCAAGTGAGACATGAGACCCCCATCTCCAACGTGTCCACGCGCATCTGGTTCTTGATCGTCTTGTAGACGGTGGCCACGCGGATCCGGTAGTACAGGTTGCCTTCGTCCACGAACGTCCAGGTGTTATAGGCGACCCAATTCGTGCCCCGCCACAGCGTGTCGGAGCCGTTCACCCGCTGGGCGGGGATGCACGCCGCCGGGCGCAGCTGTTCGGCCCGCTGGGACGCGAACATCGACGCCACCGCCGAGCGCTGACCGCGCGCGATCATCCGCGTCACCAGGGCGGCGGTCGTGACCAGCGCCAGCAATCCGACCGTGAGCACCATGATCGCGATGATGATCTCGATGATCGTGAAGCCCGACTGCTTGCGTTTCCGGTTCATCAGCGCACCACCTTGCCGACCTGGTTGATCATCACGGAATCACTGATGCCGCTCGCCGTCACCTGCAGCAGCGTCATCACGTTGTCGGGACTCACCCCGTTGGGCATGAAGGTCACGGAGTCGGCTCCCGCCGTGAGCGTGACGCTGTAGCGCGCCGCCAGCTGCTCGATGCCGCCCAGCGTATCCGTCAGCGCCGAGTTGCTGACCTTGCACGCCGTGATCCATACCGTGCCGCCGGATCCCGACGTGAAGTGGATCGCGGACTTGCAGCCGCGCTGCACGGCCGCCCCGCGCGCCTTGGCCACCAGCGTGCCGAGCGCCGCCCGCGCCGCGTGCACGTTGTTCTTCTGAATCGCGTCGCGAATGCGCGGAATCCCCAGCGCCGCGATGATGCCGATCAGCACCATCACGATGAGCACTTCGATGAACGTGAAGCCGCGTGTGCGCATGAGTCGCTCCCTTTCGGGGGAGAACTATTACAGGATGCGTGCCACTGGATAAAGCGTTGTGGGATATGGCGTTGTCGGGAAGGCGTTGGCAAGGAGCGTGCTGCAAAACGCTTCAGTCGTGCAAAGAGTTGCATCACTCCAGTTTGAGCCGGGCCATCTTGTAGAACAGCGTTCTGAGGCTCACGCCGAGGCGCTTGGCGGCGTCACGGCGGTTGCCGCCGGCGGCCTCGAGCGCGCTCTGAATCGCCGCGCGCTCGGCCGCGTCCGCAGCGTCGCGCAGGTTCCCCGGGCCAGCGCCCGCGGTTGGTGACGCCGCCGCCGGGCCCTTCTGAAGGTCTTCCACGTCGAGCTTGTGCTTGTCGGTAAGCACCGCCCCCCGTTCGATCGCGTGCTCGAGCTCGCGGACGTTCCCGGGCCAGGGCTGCCGCTCGACCCAGGCGAGCGCCGCGGGCCCAAGCTCGAGCGGCCGTCCCAGCCGGCGGCTGAGCTGAGCCGCGAACAGCCGGGCGAGTGGCGCGATGTCCTCCGGCCGCTCGCGCAGCGGCGGCAGGTGGATCGCCACGACGTTGAGCCGGTAATACAAGTCCTCGCGAAACCGGCCGGCCTTGGCTTCGACCGCGAGGTCCCGCGCCGTCGCCGCCAGCACCCGCACGTCGACCCGCCGGTTGCGCTGGTCGCCGACGCGGCGGATCTCCCCGTCCTGCAGCACGCGCAGCAGCTTGGCCTGAAGGCCGAGCGGCAGCTCCCCGATCTCGTCGAGCAGCAGGGTGCCGCCGTCGGCCGCTTCGAAGAGCCCCATCGCGTCCGCGCTGGCGCCGGTGAACGCGCCCCGGGCGTGGCCGAACAACTCCGATTCGAGCAGGCTTTCCGGGATCGCGGCGCAGTTGATCGCCACGAAGGGCCCCGCGGCCCGCGGGCCGGCGCGGTGGATCGCCCGGGCGACGACCTCTTTCCCCGTGCCGCTCTCCCCGGTGATCAGCACGGTGCTCTTGTGGTCGGCGACGCGCGCGACAAGGTCCAGCGCCGCCCGCATCGCCGCACTCTCGGCGACCACCCCCCGCGCGTCAGGGGCGGCGGCGAGCCGCGCCTCGAGCCCGGCGACGGCGCGACGCAGCCGCTCGCGCTCCTCGGCCTTGCGCAGCGTGAGCACGACCTCGTCCGGGCGGAACGGCTTGGGGATGTAATCGTAGGCGCCTTCCTTCATGGCGGCGATGGCGGCATCCTCGCCCCCGTAGGCGCTCATCATGATCACCAGCCCTTCCCCACCCCGCTCGCGATACCCACGAAGGAACGCGAGCCCGTCGAGCCCCGGCATCCGTACGTCACAGAGAATCAAGTCGAACGGCTCGGCCAGTGCCCGCTCCAACCCGCGCCGCCCGTCCCCTTCCGCGGTGACAGCGTATCCGGCGTCCGCCAGCAACAGACCCAGCGACTGCCGCAGCCCCGGCTCGTCGTCCACGACCAGGACCCGTGGCACGTTACCTGTCCCCCGTTGCCGGGAAAAACAACTTGAACACCGCTCCGCCCTCACGGGCCTGCGTCACCCAGATCAGGCCGCCCATTTCGTCCACCGTGCGCGCCACGATGGCCAGCCCCAGCCCCGTGCCGTGACCCGGCTCCTTGGTCGTGTAGAACGGGTCGAAAATCTTCTCGCGGTCGGCAGGAGGGACGCCGGGACCCGAATCGGCCACGAACACCAGGACGCCCGGCAGGCCCGGGGCGTAATCCACGCGCGACGGCCGCCGCTCGGCCCCGCGGGCGAAGAACGTGATGGCGGGATCGTCGGAGCGGCGGGGCGCCGCGTGCCCAGGCTCGTAGGCCCAACTGCGGGCGCCCACCACCAGCGCACCGCCGCGCGTCGCATCCACGGCGTTGAGCAGGAGGTTCACGAGCGCCTGCTCAAGCGCGTGCGCGTGACCGCGGATACGGGGCAGCTCCGCGGGGAGATCGAGGGTCGCCCGCACGGCTTTGATGGCACCCTGCGCTTGGAGCAGCTCAAAGGCGGCCCGCACCACCACCGCGACGTCCACGGGCTGGAGCGCTTCCTCCCGAGGCTGCGCGTAATCGAGCAGGCTGCGCACGATGGTGTCGATACGTTCGAGCTCGCGCGCGAGGCCGGCCATCACTTCGGGGTCGGCACCGCGGCGGCGCAGCACTTCCAGGTAGGTCCCGATGGCGCTCAGCGGATTCCCCACCTCGTGCGCCACCCCGGCCGCGAGTCGCCCCACGCTGGCAAGTTTCTCGCTGCGCACCAGCTGGCCCTGCGCGTCGAGCAGGTGGTCGGTCATGCGGTTCAGGCGTTCGGCAAGCACCGCGAAGTCCCGCGTCTCGGCGCCCGGCGCCCGGGCGGCGAGATCCCCCGCGGCCACAGCGTCCGCCACCGCAATCACCCGCCCCAACGGCCGCAGGATGTGGCGCCGGACGAGGTAGCCCCCAAACACGATGAAAATCCCCACGTCCAGGGCGACGATCGCGAGCAGCAAGGGCAGCACCTGGCCGGGGGAGAGATCCGGGGCGAGGGCCTGGACGGCCACGATCGTGCCGACACCGAGCAGCAGCGCGGCGGCAGCGAGGAACGCGAGGTTGAGGAGAAGCTCCGTGCGGAGCGAGGGCTTCGGCGCCATGATCGCCGAGGGAATAGGCAGAAAAACAGAGCGGCGGGGAAGTCCCCGCCGCCCGTTCCGTCCAAGCGTTGCTACGCTCAGGCCGTTAGATGCACTTCGGCTCGCCTTCCTTGTTGGCAGGCGCAAACGACGTCGACCCGACGTAAATCGCGCAGGTCTTGGTCGTGGTGGTGTGCTTCACCCACGCCGTCCAGCCGTCGGCGGACGTGGCGATGGTCGGGCCCACGACACCACTCGTGGTGGCGAACGCGGTGCCCAGGTTGGTGGTGTACTTCACCGAGTCGGCGAAATACGCCTCTTCGGCGGTCACGAGGTTCCGGAGATCCGACTTCATCGAAGCCAGATACGCCTTCTCCTTCGTGTTGGCGAACTTCGGAATCGCGATGGCGGCCAAAATACCGATGATCACCACCACGATCAGAAGCTCGATCAGGGTAAAGCCCTTGCGGTTCATTCGACAACCTCCCCGACGAGGAAAATCCAGGACGCTAAGTAACGAATACTCCGCTGCTCATATCAGCAAGCCTCATGCCGCCCCAGGCCTAATCAGCAGATCTGCTTACGGCGCAAGAAGATAGGCCTCTCTGATTGCCCGGATTGTACCCCTAGTTCGCGGCCTTCACTCTTGCTTTCTGCAACGTGACAGGACGGACGCAAACCGTCGGGGGCCAGGGTCAATGGGCGCCAAAACAGAGCGGCGGGGAAGTCCCCGCCGCCCGTTCCGGACAAGCGTTGCTACGCTCAGGCCGTTAGATGCACTTCGGCTCGCCTTCCTTGTTGGCAGGCGCCAGCGACGTCGACCCAACGTAGATCGCGCAGGTCTTGGTCGTGGTGGTGTGCTTGACCCACGCCGTCCAGCCGTCGGCGGACGTGGCGATGGTCGGGCCCACGACACCACTCGTGGTGTTGAAGTTGGTGCCCAAGTCGGTAGTGTACTTCACCGAGTCGGCGAAATACGCCTCTTCGGCGGTCACGAGGTTCCGGAGATCCGACTTCATTGAAGCCAGATACGCCTTCTCCTTCGTGTTGGCGAACTTCGGAATCGCGATGGCGGCCAAAATACCGATGATCACCACCACGATCAGAAGCTCAATGAGGGTAAAGCCCTTGCGGTTCATCCGACAACCTCCCCAATGAGTAATTCCAAGGCGCAACGTAACGATTAGTCCGGTACTTATTTGAGCAAGCCGCGTGCCGCACCGAGGCAACATCACATACTCGGTTACTGGACAAGCAGATACGCCTCACCGCGTGTCGGAATTGAACCCCCTTAGGCGCACGCTAACTCCTGTTTTTTGCGAGGCACTAGGACGGACGCAATCCCCCGAGGCGCCCCGAAGATAGGCCGCATACCACGCGGCCTCCGCTGGATCCCACACCTGGGCGGAGTCCGCCAGCGCCCGGGCGCGTGTACAATCCCGGCGACGCAGATCCAGCAAAAAGCTCGCGCGCAGTGCGATCGGTTTCCGTAGGTCGAGCGCCCGCGCGCGGGCGACCAGATCGGCCACGCGCACCGTGTCACCCACTCCCAGCAGATAATACGCCCACGCCGCCAAGAGCTGCGGGTCTCGCGAAAACAGCGAGTCCGCAACTGTGTATTCACGCCGTGCCGCGGCGGCCTCCCCCATGCCGGCGTACACCGCCGCCGCCGAGAAATGCGCGCGGTACGACTCCGGGTGCTCCGCCAGCGTGGTGGTCAGCAGCGCGCGGTTGTCCCGCCAGACCGGAAGCCGCAGGGCGGACCGCACACTCAGCGCCAGCACGACGGCGGCGATCGCCGCCACGGTGCGGCGGTAGCTCAGCGTGCGCGTGGCAATCACCAATGCCCCCATCCCCGCGAGCACCGCGACGAGCAACACGGGCAGGTACAGGTTGCGCTCGGCGAGCACCACTCCCGAGGCGAAGAGGAGGTTCGAGGTGGGGAGATACGCGAGCGCGGCGACCGCCGCGGCGAAGCAGAGGGCCGGGGCGCCACGGCGCGTTCGGAGGGCGAACAACAGGACGCCCAGTACGACGACCGCCCCAACCAGCGCCGCCACACCGAACGCCGCCGGCGCGGGGATCACTTGAGGGGTGTAGTCCGCCGAGAGATCGAGCGGCCAGACCAGGAGGCGCGCAGCCCGCAGGATCGCCGGCAGCGCGACGGCCAGGCGCCCGCTCGCGCCCACGCCCAGAAACGGTGACGCCACGTCCGCCGTGGCCCCGCGACCCACGGCGTACCAGACGCCGAAGTAGCCGAGGGTGACCGCGGCCAACGACGCGTAGAAGAGAATCGGGTAGCGGCGGGTCCCCGCCGGCCGGAGCCAGTCATCAATCATTATCACGACACCGGTAATGACACCATGCTCTTTGCTGAACATGGCGAGGGTCGCCGCGACGACGGCAGCGACCCACCAGCCGCGTCTCGCCGCCAGGACCGCCGCGAGCAGCCCCGCCGCGACGAGCAGCTCCGCCCGGGAAACGACGCTCGCTACGCCTTCGACGTGGACCGGGTGCACGGCGAACACCAGCCCCGCGGCCACCGCTCCAACCGACGGCAGCCAGCGCTCGAGTACCAGCACCACGAGCACGCAGACGATGCCGTGGAGGACGGCATTGACGAAATGGAACCACGACGACGCGCCCGCGCTCAGCTCCCAGTCCACGGCATAGGTGAGGATGGTGACGGGACGGTACAGTCCTCCGCGGGCCGGCGGAGGCCAATACGCTTGGTCGAAGGCGCGGATCGCCGCGGGGACCGAGTGCGCAGCGGCGCTGTGTGCGATGATGCCGCGGTCGTCCTGGACAAAGCTGTACCGTACCGTCGGCAGAAACAGGCCGACGGCGACGAGGAACACCAGGGCAAGTCTCACCGGGCGTCCCAGGCTCGGGCCCGCACGAGGAGCCACTCGGCCGTCGCCGTGTCGCCGCGGAAGCGTGCGGCTCTGGCCTGGACACGGAGGTAGTCGCCGCAGCGCAGGCACAGCTGGTCGGCGCGCGCGAGGAGGGAGTCGGCGAGGGCGGGGCGGCCCAGCGTGAAAGCGGCATCCGCGGCTCCCACAAAGACGCTGGGGTCACGGTCGAAGATCACCACCGCATGATGATACGCGTCGAGGGCGCGGACGGGATCACGGGCGTTCTGAAACGCCGCCCCGGCCCGGGCGGGGCCGCGGTAGGAAGCGGGCGAGTCCTCGAGCATGCTTTGGGTGACGCTTGTGTCTCCCTTCCAGATGGGGACGCGCGTGACTGTTCGGACGGCACTGAGGGCGATCACCAGCGCCCCCAATCCGGCAAGCCTGCGGCGAGGCCAGCGCGTCGCTGCGGCGCCGAGCGCGAGGGCGAGCCCCACCGAGGGCAGGTACAGCGTCCGCTCGGCCATCAGCACGCCGGTCGGGAACAGCAGGTTCGCCACGGGGAGGTAGGCGACGGCAATCCACGTCAGCCCCAGGGCCTCGACGCGACGCCCGCGGCGCCACACCCACCACAGCAGACCGGCCCAAACTGCCAAGACCGCGAGCCCCAACAGGAAGCGGCCGTCGACCAGCGAGGCGACGAGCGTACGCTCGTCGGGCGAGTAGTCGGCGCGCAGAGTGAGCGGGAACACGAGGAGCCGGCCGGCGTCTGCGAGCGCCGCGACTGCAGTGAGGCGCACCGCTATGGGGGAGGCACCGAAGAAGACCGGCGCCAGGGCCTGGGTGCGGGAGTAGGGGTGCAGAACCGCCCAGCGCACGATCATATAGGCCGCGCCGACCAGGGCCCAGGTCGCGACGTAGGCCCCGAGGCGGCGCCTGGGAGGAGGTGGGCGCACGCCGAGGATCCAGGCCGAGGCGATGAGGCCGGGCACGACCGCGGCGTTCTCCTTGCTCAAGAGGCCCAGCGACAGGGCTGCGGCCGTCCACCCCACGCTGTCCCGTTCGAGAGCCGCGTAAACCGCCAGCAGGCTGAAGCAGGCGGCCATGAGCTCCGCCCGCCCCACCACGTTCGCCACGGCCTCGACGTGGACCGGATGGATCGCGAACACGAGCCCCGCGACGAGAGCAGCGGTCTCCCCCGCCCACCGCCGTGCAAGCGCGGCCACGGCAACCGTCGCCCCGGCGTGCCAGAGCAGATTCACGAAGTGAAACCACATGGCAGTAGCCGTCAGGCGATCGAGGGCGAACCCCATCACGACGAGCGGCCGATACATCTTGCCCGCGAATTCCGGCGGCCAGTACGGATGGGCGAACGCCCGCCAGATTCCCGACGGTGTGTGGATCAGGGGATTGAAGACGACGATATACACGTCGTCCATCGCGAACCGGTTCCACAGGGCCCCGAGGTAGACGACGACGGCGCAGGCAGCAACGAAGAGGGAGATCCTCGCTGCGGCGCTCAGTTTGATCACGGGGGCGAACGCAGGCTGCGCTCGTGGGCCGTCAGCCAGTCGGCGGTCACCGAGTCGCCCCGCATCCGGCAGAAGAAGGCTTCACTACGATAGAGCGTGACACACCGCTCGCACTCCGCATCCGCCCGGCTGAGCAGAGACTCGGCGGCCGCCGGATGGTGCAGCGCATACTCGGCGTGGGCGGCTGCGATGTATACGCGGGCGTCGTGAGGGAAGATCCCACTCGACACCCGCAGGGCCTGGATTGCGCGATCATAGCGCCCGGACCACAGGTGGTCCCATCCGACGTACCGCCAGGTGAAATACGACCGCGGGGCGTCTCTGATTAGTCCCAACGCTACGGAGTGCTGCTCCCGCCAGACGGGAACCCGGAGCACCGAGCGCGTGCCGCCCAGCACAACCACCAGCGCCGCCACGGCCGCGAGCCGCCGTCCCACCAGCCCCCGGCACGCCGCGCCCAGGGCGAGCGCGAGTCCTACCGACGGCAGATAGAGGGTGCGCTCGGCGATGAGGATCTGGATGGGGAACAACAGGTTCGCGACCGGCGAATAGGCGATCGGGATCCAGCCCAGTCCGAACGCCTCGACTTTGCGCCCCCGCCGCCACGCCACACCGAGCAGCAGGGCCCAGAGGCCCAGCACCAGCACCCCGAACCCCAGCCTGGGGTCGAGCAGTCGGTGCACGGCGGTGCGGTGGTCTGGCGAGTAATCGGCACTGAGGGCCAGCGGGAAGAGCAGCAACCGGGCCACATCCCCCAGGGCGGCCGTCGCCGTGAGGCGGATCCCGAGCGCATCCTCGCCCAGGAAGACGGGCGCGGTGTTGCCGGGCCCGCGCAGGAATCCGTGAAGCACCGACCAGCGGAGGCCCAGGTACGCCACGCCCAGGATGAGCCAGCTCGCGACGAACATCGCGAGCTTGCGCCGCGGGGGCGCGGGCCGCACGCCCAGGAGCCACGCCCAGGCGACCAGGCCGGGGGCTACGGCGCCATTCTCCTTGCTCAGCACGGCGGCGGCCATCGCCGCCACGCTCCAGCCCACACTGCCGCGCTCGAGGGCGGCGTAGACCGCGAGCAAGGTGAACACAGCGGCCATCAGCTCGTTGCGACCCACGACGTTTGCCACCGCCTCGACGTGCACCGGATGGACGGCAAACACGAGGCCGGCGACGAGGCCAGCGGCCTCGCCAGCCCAGCGGCGCGCGAGCACGGCCACGAGCACGCTGGCACCGACGTGCCACATCAGGTTCACCGCGTGAAACCACGCCGTCGAGTGCGTGGACCAATCGAGCGCGTACGTGGCGACGGTCAACGGGCGGTAGGCCGACACGTCGACGGTGGACGGGAAGTAGGACGACCCGAACGCCTGCCAGACCCCGGAGAGGCTGTGCACCACGGGGTTCGCCAGGATGATCGAGAGGTCGTCGAGGACGAATCCATGCCACAGGACGGCCACGTAGACGAGCGCCGCCGCCGCGGCGACGAGCAGATACAGACGCCTTGCGCTCACGGGCGCACCGCGTAGAGCCAACGAGCGTCGGGCCAACCGTGCACAGGCACCAGCCACGACGGGTAGGCGGCGATCAGGCCCCGGAGTTCACGCGCGGACGCCGACTGCGGACTCGCGAGCAGAACGTGGGTCACGCCCTGGCGTTCGAGGTACGCCCGCTGCTCGGTGGGGCCGGCCTCGACGACCCTCGCCCCCCGATAGCCATAGAGATAGAAGGGGACGGCGGTGCGGTGGCTGTACAGCCACACCAAGGCCTCGTCGTCGGTGGCGACGACGGCGGTTGGCGGAAGCTGCCCCAAGTCGGGTAGCACCTCCCGGAAGTTCGCTGAGATGTCGCCCGCCGGACCGGTGTAGCCGTGATGCGCGAAGCCCGCGACCTCATACGACGCAAACCCGACCACGAGGACCCCGGCGAGCACGAGCAGCGGGAGGTGAAGGCGCGCGTGGCGCCATAACGCCGCCGCGCCCGCCGCCCACGCCATGCCCAGCCACGGCAGCACGCCCCACAGGAACCGATCGGGGGGAAACGGCCACACGGCGAGGATCGCGAGGTAGCCGGCGAGCGCGAGGCCAATGCACGACCGCTGGGCGAGCACGGCGAGACCGTACAGACCAACGCCGAGCGCGGGGACCGCGAATAGCCAATGAATTGCTCCAGCAGGGAGCCAGCTCAGGGTGATCGCGGCGAGCGGCCGGGGAAGATCGAGAATGCTGCTTCCCAGGGCGCCGAGGCCGGTCTGGCGCAGCACTTCCCCGTAGCTGCCGTAGTTGATCGCGAGCGCGGGGTCAACGGCCCGGCGGTGGGCGAGCGTCCACCACGCCCACCCGAGACTCGCCAGGAGGACCGGGGTTGCCGCGGCGAGCGCCCGGCGCGCGGGGACGCGGCGCATGAGGAGCAGGAACCCGACCACCCCCGCCCCCACCGCGATCCCGATCGTGCGGGTCAGCAGGGTGAGGGCGGCGACGACCCCGGCGGCGACAGCCGCGCCCGCGGGCGAGAGCCGCGCGGGCGGCCGGTCGCCGATCACGACGGAAATGGCGAGGAGGGCCGCAAACAGCGGCTCGGCAAACAAGACCGACTGCACCACGAGAACAGGGATCGCCAGGGCGGCCGCGAGGACGATCGCGGGGGCGATCCAACGCGGCACGGCGGGACCCAGGAGGTCCGTGCGCACAGCGTGCCACGCCACCAGGCCCGCCGCCGCGGCCGCGAGCGACAGGTTCAAGATCTTCGCCGCCATCACCGCGGCCCCGAGAGGGAGGAGCCCGAACAGGGGCGTCAGGATCAGCGGATACAGCGGCGGGAAGTGGGTCGCGGCCGGGGCACCAGGCAAGTGCAGATAGGCGTAGCCGTGGCCGGAGGCGAGCGAACGGGCGAGCACCGCGTAGAGCCCGTCGTCGTAGAACACGCCGACGAGTGAGTCGTTCAGGGCGAGGGCGCCCGCGGCAAGGGCGCCCAGGGCGACCGCGACCCCGGCCCGCCCGGCAGCGGTCACGCCCGGAGCTTTCGCCAGTCCCCGCGCGGCGGGAAGAGGTTGTAGCGGACGATGTGAAACAGCGCCGCGAGACCGTCGCGCCACGTGATCTTCTTGCCCTCGGCGTACGTGCGACCGCTGTACGTGATGGGCAGCTCCCAGATCCGGGCCCCGCATTGCGACAGGCGGGCGGTGATCTCCACCTCGAAGCCGAAGCGATTGGAGGTGAGCGGTAGGCGCTTCAAGAGATCCGCGCGGACCAGCTTGTAGCAGGTCTCCATGTCCGTGAGGTTGAGATTCGTCAGCATGTTGGACAGGAGCGTGAGCAACTGGTTCCCCACCGAGTGCCAGAAGAACAGGACCCGCCGCGGTCCCCCCTGGAAGCGGGAGCCGTAGACGGCGTCGGCGCGGCCGCTGCGGATCGGCTCGAGCAGCCTGGGGAGGTCGCCGGGATCGTACTCCAGATCGGCGTCTTGCACGACGATCACGTCGCCGGTGGCAGCGGCGATCCCCGAGCGCAGGGCGGCGCCCTTGCCGCGATTGGTCGGATGATGCACCGCCCGGTCGATGACCCGCTCGGCGACGAGACGGTCGATGACCGCCGCGGTGCCGTCCTTCGAGGCGTCGTTCACGGCGACGATCTCGAGCTTCAAGGGCACTTCCCGGAGCCGCCGCACGACCGTGGCGAGCGTCGCCTCCTCGTCGTAGGCGGGGACGATGACCGACAGCGTGGGCTCGCTCACGGCCGTTCCCCGATGGCGATGAGCGACTGGCCGAGGCGCCAGGGGAGAAAACGCTCCAGCCGGAAGACCGGGACGAGGGCGTCGTAGAGGGCGAGCGAGGCCGCCGGGATGAGCCGCCGGCGCAGCACCCGGCCGGTGAACCACCACCCGAGGATGCCGGCCAGGTTGAAGTACTCGCGGTGCCGCAGGGCGAGCCCCGCCGCAGCGAACTTGTCCGCCAGCTCGCGCGGCGTGTAGCGCCGATGGTGGCCGAGGGCCGCGTCGAGCGTCCCGTAGATCCCGGGGAGCGCCGGGACGAGCAGCAACAGCCGGCCGCCCGGCCGGAGCAGCGCGCGCATCACGGCGAGGGAGCGCTCGTCGTCCCGGACGTGCTCGAGCACGTTCAGGCAGATGATGGTATCGAACCGCTCGTCGGCGAGCGCCCCGTCCACGGTCGGCAGGTACAACCGGGCGATCTCGACGTTGGCGCGGCCGGCGTATTTCTCGCGCAGGCGCGCGAGGTAGTAGGGCTCGGTGTCGGTGAGCACGACGCGCTCGCGGTCGAGGAGAAAATCCGAGAGGTTGCCGATGCCGGAGCCGATTTCCAGCACGTGGGTCCCGACCCAGCGCCGCAACCGGTCGAACATCCAGCGGTTGTAGCGCGGGGCCGCGGCGAGCCGTTCCAGGGTGGCCGCACCGAAGACGTCCTGGGGCTCAACCGGCTGACGCGGGGGGGGCCGGGGGGGCATCGCTCTCGTACTTGCTGAGTTTGCGGTACAGGGTGGACGGGTCGATGCCCAACACCTCCGCGGCGCGGGTCTTGTTGCCCCCCTCGGCCTGGAGCACCCACTGAATGTACGCGCGCTCGATGACCTCGAGTGCGGGGTTGAGATGGGCGCGGTCGGCCACGAGCGGCTCCGCCTTGCGCTCGGTGACCTTCGCGGGGATTGCCGAGAGGGGGATCGCGTCCGCCTTGGTGAGCACCACGGCGCGCTCCAGCGCATTCTCGAGCTCGCGCACGTTGCCGGGCCAGTCGTAGACCATGATGGCGTCGATGGCATCCTGCGCCAGCCGTTTGAGGTCGTCCCCGTGCTCCTTGGCGATACGCTTCAGGAACGCGTCGACGAAAATGGGGATGTCGTCGCGCCGGTCCCGCAGGGGCGGCAGGTGGATGGCGATCACGTTGAGGCGGTAGTAGAGGTCGGTGCGGAAGCGGCCGCGCTTGATGTCTTCCTCCAGGTCCCGGTTGGTGGCCGCGACGAGGCGGACGTCCACGGGGATCGCCTCGGTGCCGCCGACGGGGATGCACTCGCGCTCCTGGAGCACCCGCAGCAGCTTCACCTGGGTCGCCGGCGCCATTTCGCCGATCTCGTCCAAGAAGAAGGTCCCGCCCCGCGCCGCGGCGAACAGCCCCTGCTTGTCGCGCACCGCTCCGGTGAACGAGCCTTTCACGTGACCGAACAGCTCCGACTCGAGCAGGCTCTCGGGAAGGGCGCCGCAGTTGATGGAAAGGAACGGCCCTTCGGTGCGTGCCGAGAGCTCGTGGATGTAGCGGGCGATGACCTCCTTGCCGGTCCCCGACTCGCCCTGGATCAGCACGGTACTTTCAGTGGGGGCGACCTGCTTGGCCAGCTGCAGCACGTCCAGAAACAGCCGGGACCTGCCGATCGGCTCGATCAGCCCCGAGCGCTCGCGTCGCCGGATCTCCTGTTTGAGCTGCTTGTTCTCCGACTTGAGCCGGCGCACCTCGGCGGCCCGGCGGCACAGCGCGACGATTTCGTCGTTGGAGAACGGCTTCTGCACGTAGTGGAACGCGCCCTGGTTGACCGCCTGGATGGCGCTCTGCAGCGACGCCTGCGCGGTCATGAGCACCACGGGGGTCTCCGGATCCTGGTCCTTGACCGCCGCGAGAATGTCGATGCCGCTGACCTGCGGCATGCGGATGTCCGTGAGAACGATGTCCGGCGCGGAGTTCCTGAGGGCCTCGAGGCCGGCCTTGCCGCCCTGCGCCGTGGCGACGTCGAATCCCTCGTTTTTCAGGAGGATGCGCAGCGTGTCGAGGATGCCCTGCTCATCGTCGATGACGAGGATCGAGGGTTGGGGGGTGGGGCTCATCAGGCGGCTTCCTCCTTCCGGCGGGCGGCAGGGAAGATCACGGTGAAGGTGGTTCCCCGCCCCACGGCCGTATCCACCAGCACGAGGCCCTTGTGGGCGTCGACGGCGCGCTGGACGATAGCGAGGCCCAGCCCGGTCCCACCCACGCGGCCCGTCACGAACGGCTCGAACAGCCGGGTACGCACGTTATCGGGGATCCCCGGCCCGTTGTCGGTCACCTGGAGGGAGACGGGGTTCTCGATCCCCGCCCGATCCAGCACGACCCCCGGGGACGCACGGCCGGTCCGCACCGTGATACGCGCGCCCGGCCCGGTGGCCTGCACGGCGTTGAGTACCAAGTTCGAGACCACCCGGTGCAGCAGGTCTTCGTCGCCCTCCATCAGCGTAGGGCTGCCCGCGAGCTCGATGACCGCGTCGGCCGGGTAGTCGGGGTGTTCGCGCACGAGCCGGATCGCGGCCCCGGCCACCTCACGCAGGTCCACCGGGCGGCACTCGGTGACGCGGACCCGGGAGAAGTCGAGGAATTCCGACAACAGGCGGGAGAGGCGATCCGCCTCCCGCACGATCAGGTTGCCGAGGAACTTCTCGTCGGGGTTCGCGCGCGTGGAGCGGGACAACTGCTCCACCGAGGAGCGGATCGAGGCCAGCGGGTTCTTGATCTCGTGCGCGAGGCTGGAGGACAGCTCGGCCACCGCCTCGAGCCGCTCGGCCCGCAGGTGCAGCTCCTCGAGGCGTTTGGTGTCGGAGATGTCGGTGAAGATCGCCGTGACGCGGGGCGGGGCGTCCGACTGGCCCTCCAGTGTCGTGGTCGTGACGCCGACCGGAAACGCCCGGTCGGGACGATGGACGGTGGCCTCGACCCGCATCAGGCGCACGCCCCGGCGCGCCGTGGCCGTGAGCGCGGCCCAGAACTCCGGGGCAATGTGGGCGATCTCCGGCATGATGGGCCGCTCGCGCCACTGGTCCGCCCGCACGCCGAGGAGCTCTTCGGCGGCGGGGTTGCAGTAGAGCAGCTTCCCCTCGTGGTCCACGGTGAGCACGCCGGTCCGCAGGTTCTCGAGCACGTCCGACGCTTCGAGGCGCACCTGGCGGACTTCCGCGGCCAGGGCCTCCCGCTCCGCCCCCATGACCGAGACGCGACTCGCGATGAAGGCCGTGACCGCGGCGATGGCGCCGAAGATCCCGAGCTGGAACCAGATTCCCGAGGCGATGGCGGTGCGGTGACCGAAGAAGACATCGGCGAAGTACACCAGGCCGGCGAGGATCGTGACGAGGGCGGTACTCGTGGGCCGCATCAGCAGCGCGGTCGCGGCGATGAGCAGCACATACAGCCCGGTGAAATCACTCTCCGGGCCGCCGGTCATGTGCACGACGGTGGTAATCAGAGCGACGTCAAAGAGTGCCTGGAGGTAGAGGAAGTTCTCCCCGAGCGCGCGGTTGCGGACGTGGGTGTGCCAGTACGAGGCGGCGGTCACGACCAGCGCCGCCAGCAGCATCAAGGAGGTGACGAGGATGTCGAGCGGCGCGGCCACCTGGACCTTGAGGGCGGCGCTCAGGTAGATGGCGATGGCCACGCACATCCGCCCCAAGTAGACCATGCGGAGCAGGGCCCGGGGCGTGGGGATAGTCCAAGACTTGGAGGCGGTGCCGAACCAGCGCAGAGGCAGCTCCTAAGCCGGGCAAGCGGGCCGGCTTCCGGGGCGCAGCGGCGTAAGTATCGGGGTCGGTCTGGCAAATTGCAAGAGCTGACGGGAGAATTAACCTTCAGGCAGCGTTCGCCCTCCCTTCACAAGGGAGGGTGCATCCTCGCCCCATGGAGAAGAACGTGGGAACGCTGGATGCGGTCGTGCGATTCATCGTGGGCGTCGGCCTGCTCGTGCTGGCCCTGATGCTCGCCGGACGCCCGTTTCTCGCCCTGGGCACTGCAGTGGTGGGGTTGCTGCTGATCGGCACCGCAGCAGCCCGCGCCTGCCCACTGTACGCGGCGCTGGGCCTGAGTACGCGCCGGGGTACCGCTGAATAGCTAGTTGGGAATCGCGGTCCCGTGGCAGGCGGTGCAGACCTCGGGGTTCTTGCGCCGCAACCGCGACGCGTCGAAGCCGGGACCGTGCGGGTTGATGTGCCGACCGCCGACGGCGGAGTGGCAGGTCAGACAATCACGCTCGACATGGCACGCTACGCACGTCTCCAAACTCTGCCGCGCCGCCTGGCCGTGGCCTGCGACGAAGAATTGCTTGGCATCGTGGTAGCCTCCCCGCAGCGTCCTTCTCGCCACCAACCCCGACGCGGCGTGGCAGCTCGAACAGAAGCTCCCGACGTTGTGGCAGTCACTGCACGAGGTCTCCCGCGCGTAGGCCGCCGCGGGGTGGCGGGCGAGAAAACCGACGGGGTGATACCCCGGCGCAGCGGCCGCTTGGGGGCGATGGCACTCGAGACAGTCGGCCCGGACGTGACACCCGGCGCAGGTCGTCGACGCCGCGGACGCCGGGCCGGCGTGGCGGTCGGCGAAGTTCGCCCCGTGCGCGGCGGGCGGTTGCCGCCCCGCGATCGCCAACGACCGCGCGTCGCGTGCCAGCGCAGCGACGGTCGGGAGCGCCGGCTCATCCACGTGACATTGGAGGCAGAAGTCGCGTGCGCGGCGTCCCGCCGGCGACGAGCGTAAACAGGAAGATTTGCTCGGCGGCGGCCGGGGCACTGAGCAACCGGGCCGCCAACCCAGCCGCGAGCCCCGCGGCGGCCAGGAGGGCGATTGGGGCGCGCTGCAGGAGGCGACGCATCCAGCCGCCCGGACTCAGTACCGCGATTGCATGTAGGCGACGCCCTCGGCCAGCGTGGAGCGCCAGGCGTTCTCGACCGCCGGCGTGCACTGGGCGTCGAACTCGCGCACGGTCTGGACGAGCGCGTCGATGAAGAACGGATAGTACTTGGGCTCGATGTTCAGGTCGCGCCGGCTGTGCCGCTCAGCCACGCGCGAGAGCACGCCCGGCTCGGTGCGCGGCTGGCCGGGGAAGCTGAGCAGCAGGCCGATGGCGTGCTTCAG